>JAGVIV010000143.1 GCA_020055845.1 Betaproteobacteria bacterium | reverse complement strand
GATGACGTAGGGGATGAACTGTTCCGCGGGCTGGCTGATGTCGATGACGTACATTTGGGCGCGGGGAATCATAATTTCGCGCACCTGGCGTTCGGACACCTGGATGACACCTTCCATCATGGACAGGGCATCGGCATCCAGCAGGTTGCGTTCGTAGGCGCTGTGTAACAGGGTGATCAGTTGTTCGCGATCTTCCGGCTCACGCAATAACATCGTGGAGAGCCGTTCCAACAAGGTGGGTTTGTTGCTACTACTGTCTGAACCGTCCATTACCGCACATCAACTAATAAGATAGGGTGCAGGATACCTTAATTTGAGCATCAATGCAGTTTCGCGCGCCTCCATGCGGGTGGCATCGCGTTTGCGCTCGTGGTCGTAACCTTGCAGATGCAATACCGCATGCAGGGTGAGATGAGCATAGTGCGCGAGCAATTCTTTGCCCTGTTCCCGGGCTTCGCGCGCGACAACGGGTGCGCAGATGACGATATCGCCGTAGAGCGGTTCGTTATCGTCGTACACGAAGGTCAGCACGTTGGTGGCGTAATCTTTGTGGCGATAACCCAGGTTCAGCGCGCGTCCCTCGAGTTCGTCCACGATGCGCAAGGCGATCTGTACATCTTGCTCCAGTGCGATTTTTACCCAGCGACGCAGTTGGGATCGTGTCGGCAGAGTCTTTGCGTCGCTGGCATACTGAACCGAGAGCGAAAGTGTGTGTTCTGTGCTCATACCGCTCCCGCCAATTCGCCGCGCAAAGTGTGCATGGATACCGCCAGAATTTTGACCTCGACAAAGCGGCCCACCAACTCAGCCGGGCCGGCGAAATTCACCACGCGGTTGTTGTCGGTGCGTCCGGCGAGTTCGCGTTCGTCTTTTTTCGAGATGCCTTCGACCGCTACGCGTTGTACCGTACCCACCATTTTTTCGCTGTAAGCGTTTTCCAGTTCGTCGATCCGCGTTTTTAAACGTTTCAGCCGCGCCATCTTGGTTTCGTAAGAAACCTCGTCCGCCATTTCCGCCGCCGGTGTGCCGGGTCTGGGGCTATAAAGGAAACTGAAACTCATATCGAATTGCACGTCCTCGATCAGTTTCATGGTCGCCTCGAAATCGCTTTCCGTCTCACCGGGGAAGCCCACGATAAAGTCGGAGGTGATGGAAATGTCGGGGCGTAGCGCGCGTATTTTGCGCACGATGGATTTGTACTCGAGCGCGGTGTAGCCGCGCTGCATGGCGGCCAGTACGCGATCCGAGCCGCACTGCACGGGCAGATGCAAATGATTGGCCAGTTTGGGTGTGTCGCCGAAAAGCTCAATCAGGCGCGGTGTCATTTCGCGCGGATGCGAGGTCATATAGCGCACGCGCTGTATGCCTTCTTGTGCCGCAATGGTACGGATCAGATACGCGAGGTCGGCGGTTTCGCCGTCTTCAAGGTCGCCCGCGTAGGCGTTGACGTTTTGTCCCAGCAATGTGATTTCTCCCACGCCCTGCGCGGCCAAGCCGCGAATGTCGCGCATCACATCGTCCAGCGGGCGCGAAATTTCATCACCGCGGGTATAGGGGACAACGCAAAACGTGCAGAATTTGCTGCACCCTTCCATGATGGAGACATACGCCGAGCCGCCGGCCACTTGCGGTGCCGGCAGGCTGTCGAATTTTTCAATTTCGGGAAAGCTGATGTCCATCTGCATGCGTCCGCTGGCGCGGCGCGCGGCAATCAGTTCCGGTAGACGGTGCAAAGTTTGCGGCCCGAAGATCACATCCACATAAGGCGCGCGGCGGAAGATGCTCGCGCCTTCCTGGCTGGCCACGCAACCGCCCACGCCGATGATCAGATCGGGTTTCGCAAGCTTCAAGGGGCGCACGCGTCCCAAGTCGGAGAATACTTTCTCCTCGGCTTTCTCGCGTATCGAACAGGTGTTGAACAGGATGATGTCGGCATCCTCGGGCTTGTCTGTCAGCGTTATGCCTTCGCTGGCGCGCAGCACGTCGGCGATTTTGTCGGAGTCGTAATCGTTCATCTGACAGCCGAACGTTTTAATAAATAGCTTTTTTGTCACGGGATGTATTAACCAATCGGCTGCAAGCGTTATTGCTCTGGGGTGTCGCATACTGCCGCGAGAGCTTGGGTGCTCGGCAATAACCTACTAAATAACTGCGGCTAATTCTATAGAAAAAGGCTTGCGCCCGCAAAGAATTATGCTAGGATTCGACCCGAAGTTTGGAAGTCGTTTATATATTTCTGTGGAGGAGATAACAATGAGCATCATCGCTACTTTTTGTGCTGTAACCACTTTCTTGATGGCAGTTGCATTTTCGCTGTTCATGCTGAAAGAGCTGTTCAAGAGCCACTAAGCAACTGCATCGCAAAAAACCAGCCTGAGAAGGCTGGTTTTTTTATTGCCTTTATTTTGGGATAGGCAGGCTCGCGCTGCGATAGAAATCCGGCAGATCACTCAAATCATCGAACACCGCGGCGGCCCCGGCAAAGTCCTGTTTGCAGGTGTAGGGATTGAGGGTGACATAGGTTTTGATTCCGGCTGCAAGCGCGGAGCGCAGGCCGTTGTTGGAGTCTTCCAGCGCGATACAGTCGGTCGGGCTCAGTTTTAATTCACGCAACACCCAGTTGTAAATATCCGGAGCCGGTTTTTTATTCGGCACGATGTCGCCGCAGCCATTTGCGGAAAAATAGTTTGCCCAGTCTTTACCCAGCCCGACTTCCAGCAAAGCCGAGACATTTTCCGGGGTGGTGGTGGTGGCAATAGCCAGAGTGATTCCCTCGGCATGCGCTTCGGTGATGAGTTGTTTAATACCGGGACGCAGGGGAATCGCGCCTTCGCGCAACATGGCGGTGTAGTGGCCGGTCTTGGTCAGGTGAAGGGTCTTAACGAAACCCTCGTAGTCATCCGGCTTTTTGAAGTCGGGCAGCCAATCTTGCACATAGTATTTGATGCGCTCTTTGCCCCCAGTCACCTTGAGCAGCTTGTCGTACAGCGCGACATCCCAGTTCCATTCCAGGCCGCATTCCGCAAAGGCTTTATTGAACGATTGGCGATGCCCGTCCTCGGTGTCGGCAAGCGTGCCGTCTACGTCGAATATGATGGCTTTGATCGTCATTTTATCTTCCCATACCCGGCAACATCCCCTTCATGCCGCGCATCATTTTGGCCATGCCACCTTTGCTGAACATCTTCATCATCTTCTGCGTCTGCTCGAACTGGTTGAGCAGCTGGTTGACGTGCATCACCTGTACCCCAGCGCCCGCCGCGATGCGGCGTTTGCGCGATGCTTTGATCTGTTCCGGATGGCTGCGCTCGAAGGCGGTCATCGAGTTGATAATACCTTCGGTGCGGTTGATTTGACGGTCATCCACTTTCGCACCTGCGGCAGCCTGGGAAAGCTGTGCGGGCAGCTTGTCCATGAGCGCGCTTACCCCGCCCATTTTTTTCATCTGCACAATCTGCGATTTGAAGTCGTTCAGGTCGAAACCTTTGCCGCTCTGCATCTTCTTGGCGAATTTCTCCGCTTCGGCATGATCGACACCGCGCTGCGCCTCTTCAATCAGCGACAGCACGTCGCCCATGCCCAGCACGCGCTGTGCCATACGGTCGGGATGGAAGGCTTCGAGGCCGTTCATCTTTTCGCTCACACCGACGAACTTGATGGGTTTGCCTGTGATGTGGCGTACCGATAGGGCGGCCCCGCCGCGCGCATCTCCATCCAGTTTGGTGAGAATCACACCGGTCAACGGCAATGCATCGCCGAAGGCTTTGGCGGTGTTCACCGCATCTTGTCCCGTCATCGCATCGACCACGAACAGTGTCTCGATGGGATTCAGTGCGGCATGCAGTTGCTTGATTTCTTCCATCATCGCCGCATCCACGGCCAAACGTCCGGCGGTGTCGACGATTAATACTTCATGGTGGTGTTTCTTCGCAAAGTCATGTGCGGCCAAAGCGATGTCTTTGGGCTTTTGCGAAATGTCGGAAGGGAAAAAATCGACTTCGAGTTGCTGCGCCAGCGTGCGCAATTGCTCGATTGCGGCGGGACGATATACGTCACAACTCACCAGCAGCACTTTTTTCTTGTTCTGCTCGCGCAGCAATTTGGCGAGCTTGCCGCTGGTGGTGGTTTTACCCGCACCCTGCAAGCCGGCCATCAAAATCACGGCGGGTGGGACCGCGGCAAGGTTGAGCGCGTCGTTGTGTTCGCCCATGAGCTTGGTCAACTCGCGGTTCACCACGCCGATCAGGGCTTGTCCGGGACTCAGGCTGCCGATAACTTCCTGTCCGAGCGCGGCCTGTTTGACCTGCGCGGTAAATTCTTTGACCACGGGCAGGGCCACGTCCGCCTCCAGCAGCGCAAGGCGCACTTCGCGCAAAGCGTCCTGGATGTTCTCCTCGCTAAGCCGCGCTTGGCCGCGCAGGTTTTTGACGATGCCGGAAAGGCGCTGGGTAAGGTTGTCTAGCATGCTTGTCGTTCCCGTTCTGGCTCGGAATGAGTTTAGTGTAGAATCCGCGAAGTCTAAAACATCTGCCCGTATCATGTCGAACTTCGTGCTGACTCTTGTTACCTTTATCGCCTATGGCGCGTTGGCGTTTGCCTTTTGGCGGGCGCAGGTTGCCGGGAATGCGGAAGCCTCGAACCGTGGCGGATTGGGGCATGCCGTCGGCATCCCCTTGGCGCTCCATGCATGGCTGCTGTACGGTGATTTGTTTATCGACGGTACGCTGAATTTGGGACTGGTGTTCTCGGTATCGCTGATTCTGTGGCTGACGATGCTGGTGTATTGGCTTGCGCGATTCTTTTATCCTTTGGCCAGTTTGCTGACTCTGGTTCTGCCCTTGGCCGCGGTGGGCGTGGTTTTGCCTGCTTTGTTCCCCGAGATTCACACGCTCACTGAACCCACCTCGTGGATGTTTGATGCGCATGTGCTGGTGGCGATGCTGGCTTACAGCCTGTTTACCATCGCCGCGCTGCATGCGGGGCTGATGTCTTTGGTTGAAAAACGTCTGCACCGCGCCACGCTGCCGAAGATATTGAAAAGTCTGCCGCCCTTGCTGACGATGGAGACCTTGCTGTTCCGTATTATTGCGGTCGGTTTGGTTTTGTTGACGCTCACGCTGGCATCGGGGATCGTCTTTTCCGAACAGATCTTCGGCAAGCCCTGGCAGTTCAACCACAAGGTGTTGTTTGGCTTTATTTCTTGGGGCGTTTTTGCAGTGCTGCTGCTCGGCCATGTTTTTCAGGGCTGGCGCGGACGTACTGCGGTACGCTGGACATTGAGTGGATTCGGTTTTCTGGTTCTGGCGTATCTGGGCAGCAAGTTTGTGCTGGAAAATATCCTGCATCGTTAAGCCCGACACCGAAGCAATTTCGCGTGCCGGTCCTACAACATTCCTTTCTCCGCAAACGACAGGCATCCCGCGCCGGCCACGATGAAATGGTCAAGCACACGCACGTCCACCAGTTGCAGCGCCTGTTTTAAAGCATCGGTCAGCATCCGGTCTGATTGACTCGGCTCCTCCACACCGGAAGGATGGTTGTGCGCAAAGATGACCGCGGCAGCATTCAGCGCCAATGCGCGCTTGATCACTTCGCGCGGGTATACGCTGGTCTGGGTGAGTGTGCCGCGGAACATTTCTTCGGCGGCAATCACACGGTGCTGCGCATCCAGAAAAATCACCATGAATACTTCCTGCTCGCGCCCGCGTAACAGCAAACGTAAATAATCACGTACGGCCGATGGTGAATTTAGGGCATCGCCATTGTGCATTGACTCTTGCAGGGCGCGCCGTGACATCTCCAGTACCGCCTGCAGCTGTACATATTTGGCTTGTCCCATGCCGTGTGTGGCACAAAAATCCTTTTCGCCGGCGGCGAAAAGATGCGTTAGATCGCCGAAACGCGTGAGCAACTCGCGCGCCAGATCAACGGCGCTTTTGCCGATAACCCCCGTACGCAGAAAGATTGCCAGCAGTTCGGCATCGGAAAGCGACGAGGCCCCGCGTTGCAACAGCTTCTCGCGTGGACGTTCGCTGACGGGCCAGTCAGTGATGCTCATGTTCCACCTCTCTTTCAGGATGGGTGAATATGCAGCCGTAAAAACCAGAGATTTAGTATTTGCTTCTGCTCAAAGAGCTTCTGTGCGGCAATTGAAAAGTATTGCTGGCGCTCATCATCACCAGCAGCGCCACTTTCTTGCTAAGATGCGCGGCATTATGGAACAAGCCCAACAAAAACGCATCGTGCTCGGTATCACCGGCGGCATCGCGGCCTACAAGGCGGCGGAGCTGGCCCGTCTATTGGTAAAGCAGGGTATATATGTTCAGGTGGCAATGACGGAAGCGGCCACGCATTTCATTACACCCGCCACGCTGCAGGCACTCACCGGGCATCCTGTGCTGATTGACCAGTGGCAGGATGATAAGGGTATGGCGCATATCCAGTCGAGCCGGATCGCCGATGCGATTGTGATTGCACCCGCCACGGCGGACTTTATCGCCAAGTTGGCAAACGGCCTGGCCGACGATCTGCTCTCTACCCTGTGTCTGGCGCGCGATTGTCCATTGCTGGTCGCGCCCGCGATGAACAAACAGATGTGGGCCAACGCGGCGACGCAGCGCAATGCGCAGCAGCTACTTGCCGACGGTGTGGTGTTGCTCGGGCCGGTAAGCGGCGTGCAAGCCTGCGGCGAAGAAGGTATGGGGCGCATGCTGGAAGCGGAACAATTGGCACAGGATATCGTTGCCACTTTGCAGCCAAAATATTTAGCCGGTCGCAGCGTGCTCATCACTGCTGGCCCTACCTACGAAGCTATCGATGCGGTGCGCGGCATCACCAATCGCAGCAGTGGCAAGATGGGTTATGCCATCGCGCAGGCGGCACGGGAAATGGGCGCGCAAGTGACGCTGGTCTCCGGCCCGTCTGCAGTTGCCCGTCCGCACGGTGTCCTGGTGGTGGATGTTACCAGCGCTGCCGAGATGTTCGATGCGGTGAAACAATATGTGGCGGATGCCGATATCTTCATCGGTGTGGCGGCGGTGGCAGATTACCGGGTGGCGCAACCGTCCGAACAGAAAATCAAAAAGAGTGATGCCAAGCTGACGCTGGAGCTGATACCGAACCCGGACATTCTGGCTTACGTCGCGGCTTTGCCGGATGCGCCATTCTGTGTGGGTTTTGCGGCGGAGAGCGAGAATCTGCACGAGTATGCAGAGCAGAAGCGCCGTGCCAAGAAAGTGCCGCTGCTTGCGGCCAATCTGGCGCAGCAGGCCATCGGCGCGGATGACAATGAACTGGTCCTGTTTGACGATGCGGGCGAATATCGTTTGCCGAGAGCGGACAAACTTACTTTGGCGCGGGCGCTGTTGCGGCACGCCGCTATGCTTTATCAGAAAGGGAACGAACAATGAAAAAAGTGGATGTGAAAATTCTCGACAAACGTTTGCACGAGCAGCCGCCGAGTTATGGCACGCCCGGTTCGGCAGGTATCGACCTGCGTGCCTGCATAGACCACAACATGGTGATACAGCCCGGGCAATGTGAGCTTATTCCCAGTGGTATCGCAGTTCATCTGGCCGATCCGCATTATGCGGCGTTGATCTTGCCGCGCTCTGGGCTGGGCCACAAACACGGTATCGTGCTGGGCAATCTGGTCGGCCTGATCGACTCGGACTATCAGGGGCAGATATTCGTCTCTTTATGGAACCGCGGCCACCACCCTTTTACTTTGATGCCGCTGGAACGCATGGCGCAGCTGGTGGTGGTTCCGGTGGCGCAAGTGCAGTTCAATGTGGTGGACGAATTTCCTTTGAGCGAACGTGGGACAGGTGGTTTCGGCAGTACCGGCAAGCATTGAGAATGTGTATCTGAAATATAAAAAGCCCGCTGTTGCGGGCTTTTTATCGGGGTGGCGCGAGTTTAACGGGTGAGCACCAGTTCCAGTTCTGTGGTGTCGCCTTTGCGTACGGATACTTTTTCTGTCGTGGTTTTGTGGCCATCGAGTTTCACGCTGATTTCGTGGATACCCGTCTCGATTTCTGCGCGCAGCGGCGACATGCCGAAGTACACCCCATCCACGTAGACCTTGGCGCGAGAAGGCTTGCTGCTTAAAGCCAGCGTCCCGTTCGTTGCCGCGCCTTTGTTGGCATTGGGGGACGGGGTGAGGCCGCCGGACTGGATTACGGTCACGCCGGCGATTGCTTTGGTTCCTGGCGTTAGATTGAACAGTTCGGGATGCGAGGCCATTAAGCTGTCACTGATGGCGGTCAGCATCTTTTGCGTGGCGATACCAAGCTCACGTTGCAGATAATTGGCGATGTCCGCCTTGTTGTTTCCGGAGATGCCGGCGAAGCGCCCTTTGGGTTTTTCCTGGATGATGCCGGACCAAACCACTTTCCCAGTTGCTACTTCCTTCACTGTCGTCTCGAGCGAGATGGAAACCTCATCCTGATTCTTGACGTTATAAGTCAGTTCTTTGACCACGCCGCTGAGTTCGTAGAGTGCACCGCTTTCAAGCAGTTGGAATCCCGCCTCGTCGAAGCGTTTTGTTACCGCATTCGCAACCAGTTCCGCCACGTCGCGATCCAGCAGCAATTCTTTTCCCGTGATGCCCGAGATGCGCTGGGTCGAGATGCCGATCTTTTTGGGCGCCATGTTGTTGCGGGCATCGGTGTAGCCCGCCATGTGTATCGTTGCGGCATATTTCACCGTCGCCGCATTGGGATTGGGTTTGCTGTCGGTGATGCGGATGGTGTCGTCCATGTCGAACCAGCCCGCATATATCTGGGTGCTCAGGCTTGCGCCAATAACGAATATCAAACTGCGTAACAAAGCACGATTCATCAGCATTTCCTTGTGTAAGATAAATTGCGGTGCAACGGCACCGCGGCGGTCATCTTCCGATGGACTGTATGTTTTCGGTCTGCGGGCGGGGTTTGTTTATGCGTCCGGTATGGGTTTTGAGCGCGGGAAGAAAACGCACAAGTTCATTCAATGCCATGGTGTACACGTCACGCTTGAATTCGATTACGCTGTTCATTTCCACCCAATAGTCGTTCCAGCGCCATGCGTCGAATTCGGGATGTCCCGAAGCGCGCAATGACACATCGCAATCACGTCCTACCAGGCGCAGCAGGAACCAGATTTGTTTTTGCCCTTTGTAACTGCCGCGCGAATCGCGTCTTACCCAACTTTGCGGCACTTCGTAACGCATCCATTCGCGGGTACGTCCCAAAATCTCGACGTGGCAAGTCTGCAAGCCGACTTCTTCATGCAGTTCCCGATACATCGCCTGTTCGGGAGTTTCGCCATGCTGTATCCCGCCTTGTGGAAATTGCCATGCATCCTGGCGGATACGCTTACCCCAAAACACCTGATTCTTTGCGTTAGTCAGAATGATGCCTACGTTCGGGCGATAACCATCACGGTCTATCATAATTCGCCCCACTAAACTGTTTATCGATGGGGCGGATTGTTCCATATTTCGCGCGCACAGGAAAGAACAAAGTCACTTACGGTAGAATGCGTGTTCTTCTATTTCCAACCATACGGAATTGACATGCGCGTCTCAAAATTTTTTATTTCCACCTTGAAAGAAGCCCCCTCCGAAGCCGAGTTGCCCAGCCATAGACTGATGCTGCGCGCGGGCTACATCCGCAAACTTTCCAGCGGCCTGTATACCTGGATGCCGCTCGGCTTGCGCGTGTTGCGCAAGGTCGAGGCGGTGGTGCGCGAGGAGATGGACAAGAGCGGCGGTATCGAGCTGTTGATGCCGGCGGTGCAGCCTGCCGAATTGTGGCAAGAGACTGGACGCTGGGAGGTGTTCGGCCCGCAGATGCTGAAGATCAAGGATAGGCATGACAATCAGTTCTGTTTCGGTCCGACGCACGAGGAAGTCATTACCGACATCGCGCGCCGCGAAATCAAGAGCTACCGCCAGTTACCGCTGAATTTTTACCAGATTCAGACCAAGTTTCGCGACGAGGTGCGGCCGCGTTTCGGCGTGATGCGCGCGCGCGAGTTTGTGATGAAGGATGCGTACTCTTTTCACAGCAGCTTTGACAGTTTGGAGCAGACTTACCGTGTGATGTACGAAACCTATACACGCATCTTTACCCGTCTGGGTTTGCAGTTCCGAGCCGTGGCTGCGGACACCGGTGCCATCGGCGGCAGCGGCTCGCACGAGTTTCATGTGCTGGCCGATTCTGGCGAAGACGCGCTGGCGTTCTGTCCTGATTCGGATTACGCGGCCAATGTGGAACTGGCCGAAGCGGTTGCGCCCGCCGCGCCGCGCGCGTCCGCTTCACAGGCGATGCAGAAAGTCATCACGCCGGGGCAGAAGACCATAGAAGAAGTGGCGGCTTTTTTTGATACCACTGCACAGCGAGTGCTGAAAGCTATCGCGGTGATGACGCATGAAAACGAATTTGTCCTGCTTTTGTTGCGAGGAGATCATCAGCTAAATGAAATCAAGGCCAACAAAATACTGGGTGAATTTCGCTTTGCCAGTGAAGATGAAGTGCACCGCAATATGAATTGCCGTACCGGTTACATCGGCCCGGTGAACGCCAAGGTGCGCGTGCTGGCTGACCGTGCGGCTGCCGCGATGAGCGACTTCATTTGCGGTGCAAATGATGATGGCTTCCATTTCAGCGGCGTGAATTTCGGGCGCGACGTGCAGCTGGAAGAAGCCAATGTGCATGACCTGCGCAACGTTGTTGCGGGCGATGCCTCACCGGACGGCAAAGGCACACTCGAACTATGTCGCGGCATCGAGGTCGGCCACATCTTCCAGTTGCGCACTAAGTATTCGGAGTCCCTGCAAGCCACGTATCTGGACGAGAACGGCAAAGCGCAAGTCATGGAGATGGGGTGTTACGGTATCGGTGTGTCGCGCATTGTGGCCGCCGCTATCGAGCAGAACTTCGATGAGCGCGGCATCACGATTCCTGCCGGCATGGCCCCGTTCCAGGTTGCTATCGCGCCTATCGGTTTCAAGAAAAGCGAGGCCGTGCGCAATGCGGCGGAGCAACTCTATGCTGATCTCAGCGCCGCGGGTATCGAGGTGTTGCTGGACGACCGCGATGAACGTCCCGGTGTGATGTTCGCCGATCTGGAGTTGATCGGTATCCCGCATCGCATCGTCATTGGCGACCGCGGTTTGAAAGAAGGCAATGTCGAGTATCAGGGACGCCGCGACAGTGCGGCGCAAGTTGTGCCCTTGCAGGATGTAGCCAAGCTCGTACAATCGAAATTATGAAAACAGGATTGGGGATTGAGGAATTAGGATTTAGCACGGGCGCTCAAAAGTCCGGTGGCTTTGCTTTTGCCTCAATCCCAAATCCTCAATCCTCAATCCTCAGCCTGAATGTTTTAATCCTTGCGTTCTGTTTCTGTCTCCCCTCTCTTGCCCATGCCGGGGCACAGGCGCAGGAAGCGCTTTCTGCCAGTGTGCAGGCCGTCTTGCAACGTGCGGTATCCGATCAGGCGGTGCCCAAACACGCATTTGCCACGCAAGGGCAAGCCGATGTGTGGCTGGCTGAGATGTCACAACGTTTGGTCAAACGCATACCGGATCGGGAGGATCGTGAAGATTTCCTGACTACGGTGCATTACGAGGCGACCCGCGCGGGTTTGGATCCGCATTTGGTGTTGGGTTTGATCGAGGTGGAGAGCGGCTTCAGAAAGTATGCCGTATCGAATGCCGGCGCGCGCGGATATATGCAGGTTATGCCGTTCTGGACGCGGGCCTTGCATGCGCCCGAGCATGACTTGTTCCATCTGCGCACCAATCTGCGTTACGGCTGCACGATTCTGCGTTATTACCTGGATATTGAGAAGGGTAATCTCTACCGTGCTTTGGGGCGTTATAACGGCAGTTTGGGCAAGGCGGAATATCCCAACTTGGTGAAAGCTGCCTGGCATAAACACTGGGCAGCACCGCAACGTACGGCCGGCTCGCAAAGCGGACCGGCCAGTTAAGCGTTATTTGCTTTCGTTGCCTTTTTTGTTCTTGAGCGCAAGATAGGTTTCAATCTCATCGCGTGTCACCATCCCCTCCTGAAAGCTGACCAGCTTGCCGGTTGGATCGTAGAGATACGATGTGGGCAGGGCTTCGACCGTCCCGACTTCGTTCTCGGCCAGGGTGTAACTGCCAATCACGATAGGATAAGAAATCGCATATTTAGTGGCGAATTCGGCGACAGCAGGACGTTTGGAATCCAGCGCCACACCGATGACTACCAAATCCGTGGCCTTGTGTGCATTATGCAGCGCGACCAGATCGGGTGTTTCCTGACGGCAGGGCGGACACCAGGTCGCCCAAAAGTTTACCAGCACCCATTTGCCGCGATAGTCAGCCAGATGCAGTGAATTACCCTGTGTGTCCTTGAAGGCGAACTCTTTGGCACTGGCGGTCACCGTGATCAGTGCCAGACAAGCCAGTAATAAGGTGCGGGAGAATTTCATCAGTGAGACTCCGTGTCTTCTTCGTGACCGGAAGCGTCTTTTTCTTCTTTATGAGCGCCATGTCCAACCGCTTCTGCCGCATGCGATAGGTACAGGGCCGCCGCAACCAGTGCGATGCTGGCACCCAGATACAAAAGATCCAAAGGGTTCTCGATTTTCAGATTCAGCGCCTCTTCAAACAGGGTCACAATCAGAATCATCAGAATGACTTTGGCCAGACGCGATTTCAAATCATCCAGACTGCCGATAACCAGAATCTTGCTGGAGGCTTTGCTGCCGTGCGCCTGATCAATGTCGCTGATGAACAGTTCATACAAACCCAGCGAAAAAATCAGCATCACGGTGGCTAGCAAATAGCCGTCCACGACTTCGACAATGTGCGATACGGTGTCGTCATGCAAAGCTTTGCGGCCGGCTTCCGTCATGTCGGCATCGGCGTAATGCACGACGTGCATCACCAGATTCCAGACATCGACGGTGGCCATGTAAAAAATGGCGAAGCCGGCGAGCAAGCTGCCCAGCACCGCAGTAAGAATCACAAAACGGCTGTTCCACAAACCGCCCTCAAACAAACTTTCTAAAAATTTCATACTTAATCTCCAAATTCACGGCGCGCATTAGAGCGCAAATCGTTAAAGCATACAACCTGCTGGGGCCGCAGTTTTTACCCCTGCTTATGGTGCGGGTAAAGGGGGCGAGGCATGCGTCCCCAGGGGGCTTGGGCGGCGGACAAGTGCCAATTTGTCCGCACGACTCAGGCGTTTGATACATATCTCGCGTTTTAGGGCTTCCGATTTATCGCTACAAAATTCGCGATAAAGCAATGTCACTGGTGTGCGTCCGCGCGTGTATTTTGCCCCGGTCCCAGCATTGTGGGCCAGTAGGCGTTTTTCCAGCGCGTTGGTGATGCCGCAATACAAAGTGTCATCGGCGCAACGCAGCAGATAACAGACCCATCCATTCTCTGCGGCGTTCATTCGGGGAGCGCCATTTTACGGTGAATCCTCCATGCCATGGCCAATATCGCAAGCAAGAGACCGAGCAGTGCGGTATTGCCCCAGAATATATAGGGTGTGCTTCCGCTATAGCCCTGAATCAAAGCGGTGAGCGTCCCTTCCTGATGCTGCGCCAGCATGTGCTGGACACGCCCATCGCGCCCGATTACCGAGCTCACGCCGGTATTGGTGGCACGTAGCATCATGCGCCCTGTCTCCAGCGCCCGCATCTGTGAGATCTGGTTATGCTGCATTGCCGCTGCCGAGTTGCCATACCAGGCATCGTTGCTGGCGTTCAGCAACAGGGTCGCCTGCGGTAGCGCGCGCGCGATTTCTTCGCCGAACACGTCTTCATAACAGATGTTCATCGCGATACGCTGTCCTGCAAGACTCAACAAGGCCTGATGCGTCCCGCCGCTGGACAGATCAGACATGGGAATGTCCAGTACATCATTGATGAGCCAGCCGAACACGGGACGCAGGGGGATGAACTCCCCGAAGGGCACGAGATGGCTTTTGTGATAGGTCTGGCTGCGGGCGCTGCCGATGGAAAACATGCTGTTGAAATACAGGGCGTGTTCGCGAGTGAATGCACCTATGAGTACGTCGCCGTCCTGTTGGCGAGCATGGTCGCGCAGGATGGACAGGTAACTTTCCGGAAGCTCTTCACGCAGCAAAGGCAATGCGGTTTCGGGGAATACGATGAGGCGCGCATCACTTTGTAGTGTTAGGCGGCGGTAAGTTTCCAGCGTGGTGACGAGTTGGCTCTCGGCAAACTTTTCATCCTGTGCGATATTGCCCTGCAACAGGCTAATTTTGGTCGGTGCACCTTCAGCCTGTGTCCACTCGAGCATGCGTAATACAGCGCCTCCAGTCCACAATATCAGCAGAGCCGCCGTTGCTGCTTTGCCCTGTGTATTCCAGCGTAGCCGCACAATCATGGTCAGTAATCCGGCACTGATTGCTAGCGCAAGTGACACGCCGTATACACCCAATATTGGCGCATAGCCGAGCAGCGGGCTCTCGGGTATCTGGGTGTAACCCAGTGTCAACCAAGGGAAGCCGCTTAGAAAGTAGCCGCGTAACAATTCTGCCGCGACCCATAATGCAGGGATAAGCAGGCTTAAGCGTAGCCACAGGGGAGATTTAATTTTTGCCTGTAGATAACCTGCCAGAGCGGGAAATAGTGCCAGAAAGGCTGCAAACAGGAGTGTGGCTAGCAAGGCCAGGAATATGGGCATGTTGCCGTAGTCATGTAGCGCGACATAGATCCAGCTTATTCCGGCACCGAACATTCCCAAGCCAAACGCGAAGCCGATACCGGCGCAGTGGCGTGCGTTATCGTTCTGGGTGTATAGCCAGAAGAGCAGGGCGAGTGCCAGTACCGGTAGCGCAAAGAGATTCCACGGCGCAAAACCGGCGACGCTGAGGATGCCACCCAGAAGAGCCAAAACTAAATGATAAATGCGAGGGGTGTTCACAAAATATGCTTCAGGGTTGATTGCGCGGATTATACGGTGTAAGTTCCGCGCACATCATTTGACGATCATTCATGCATGCTCGATTTCACAGAATACTCCAAGATATTTCTCAGTCTGTTCGCTATTCTTGACCCGATAGGCATCATTCCCATCATTATCGCTTTTACCATCGGTTTGGCCCCGGCCAAGCGCGCGCGGGTGGGGCGTATGGCTTCATTATCGGTCGCGGGGATTTTGCTGGTTGCTTTGCTGGTCGGTGAGCTGGTGTTGGAGTTCTTCGGTATCAGTATTCATTCGTTCCGGGTTGCGGGCGGGATTCTGTTGCTGCTGATGTCCATTACCATGTTGTTCGGTAATAAGGATGCACCAAGGCCGGAAGAGGCGAATGACGGCGATGCGACTTCGTCGATTGCCATCGTGCCGCTCTCTACACCCTTGTTGGCCGGGCCGGGGGCGATTAGTACGGTGATATTGGATGCGCATAAGGGTGCGGGTGTCGGGCATTATGCTGTGATGGGCATGGTGATTGTTCTGTTGGCATTCATCGTTTGGCTTACGTTTCTGGTTGCGCCGTGGATATCGCAACGTCTCGGGCGTATCGGCAGCAGCGTATTCTCGCGTTTGATGGGGCTGCTGCTCGCTGCGATTGCCGTAGAATTCATCGCGGGCGGGCTGCGCGGCCTGTTTCCCGCACTAGGATAAAAAAATGGAAAAAATCAGACTTTCAAAACTTATGTCCGAACAGGGCATTTGCTCGCGCCGCGAGGCCGACAGTTACATCGAAAAAGGCTGGGTCTTGGTCGATGGTGAAGCGGTAAGCCAGCTGGGTACAAAGGTGTTTCCCAATCAAAAGGTCACCCTGAACAAATCTGCCCAAACACAGCAACAAACACAGATGACTATTTTGTTGAACAAGCCCATCAGTTATGTTTCGGGACAGGCGGAAGACGGTTATCAGCCCGCAGTGGTGCTCATTAAGCCGGAGACGCGCTGGGCTAATGACAGCATGCCGCAGCGTTTTTCCGCGCTGCATCTGCGCGGTCTTGCTCCTGCCGGACGTTTGGATATCGATTCGCAGGGACTGTTGGTGCTCACCCAGGACGGGCGTGTCGCCAAACAGCTTATCGGTGAAGACTCTCTCATCGATAAAGAATATCTCGTGCGCGTCACGGGGAAATTGGTGGGCAACGGTTTGAACATGCTCAACCACGGTCTTTCGCTCGATGGGCAAAAACTCAAGCCGGCCAAAGTCACATGGCAGAACGAGGATCAACTGCGCTTTATTTTGCGCGAGGGAAAGAAGCGTCAGATACGCCGTATGTGCGAACTGGTAGGACTCAAAGTCAGCGGGCTTAAACGCGTGCGCATCGGCAAGGTCAAGCTCGGCGACTTACCCGTCGGGCAGTGGCGTTATCTGCGTGCGGATGAAAGTTTTTAGCCAAAAAGCTGCGCGTGCAAAATTACGCTAGTCTTTGATGATGACGTCTTTTGTACGCTCACGCGTATCGATATGCACACCATGATATTTTGTGGATATTGAACAGGCTGTCGCGAGGAGGCCGGTACAAATGATAATGATGGCGGTTTTCATGTGGCCTTCCTTTCGCCCGATTGTCCGTTTAGTTTATTAAAAAGCCCGCGTAAAGCGGGCTTTTTGGTGTCGCCGGATTGCGCCGGACTTTATATGGTGGGCCGTCGCGGACTTGAACCGCGGACCAAAGGATTATGAGATGTAGCTGTTTTGCTTAGCCCTTTAGTATCAATGGGTAAAAAGCAATAATGTGTTATGTGTGACAGAATGTGTTAAATATTTACATTTATAATCAATTTATTGAAGTTGTTTTCCTATCATTTTGACAGTGTAACAAGTGTGCGATTACTTAGCCACATCCGCCTACAATAGTTTAAACAAGTCAGCATTACACCCAAAATAATATCAGGCTAGTAAATTTAGCTGTATGTTTTATTGCGGCTTTATTGTTTTCTGTTGCTATTTGTTGCGTATTGAATCTTTTAGTTGTATTGTGTTGCCTGTTTAATGAATTTGTTGTTTTGGGTAACTTCACTTACACAATGGAGATAAAGATGAACAAAGCAAAGACACTGCTAGAAGAAGCTAAAGAACAGCCCACTAAAAATACTTTAGTTGAGCATGTGGACACCATAAAGACACTTCGAAAAAAGAACTACTCATGGCGAGAGATTGCTGATTTTTTGAACAAGAGCGGCGTGAGCACTGACCATACAAAACTTTTTAGATTCATGAGAAATTGGGTGTCCGACAAAAATAATGGCATCAACTTCATTGTTCCGACTGCTTCTCAATATGTCCACGCCTTGCAAGAAATTGCTATGACGGAAAAACAAAAGACGATGTTGCTGTTTCATTATTCAGCTCACAATCGAACCGTCACCTTCACCGAACTTGCATCTGCAGGTGGGTACGCTGACTACAACACCGCCAACCTTCAGTACGGCAAACTAGGCAGGGTTCTTGGTGAGGAGCTGGAAATGATTTTCGCAATAAATGGAAAAACAGGAGCGCCGTTCAACAGCAGCTCAATTGGCGCAGACAACCCCTTCAAAGCTCCTGAGAGTGAATACGAACTTGTTATGCACCATGAGCTTGCTAAAGCCATTGAGGCTCTTGGATGGGCGAAGGCATAGCCCATTTCCACAAACCGATTAGTTGCGTACTACTGGAGAATACAATGACACAAGATAGAATCACCGAAGATTACCGTGGCTTCAAACTTCTTTCCGCCTTTAATAATGGAAAGCATCGAGGCAGAGCTTGGTTCGGCAAAGATATAGTTCGAGACATCGAAGGCGACAGCATTGCATCGGTAATGGAGCAGCTTAAGTCTTGGGTTGATGATGGGCATGCTCAGCGCATCAGCTCTCTATCTCCCACACCGAGTGCCACGGTCTTTATTGATGCATTCGAGAGAATTCGTGAAAACATTAATGACGGTCAGCTTGCCATGCTGCGTGCTCACTATTCCGCACCCAACAGATGCTTATCCCCAAAAGCATTGGCTGATGCCGCGGGCTATCAAGACATCGGAGGAGTTAACCTTTGGTATGGATTCCTTGGTCAGTGGGTATTTGAGGCAATGTCAGCCCCCATGTCTCTGCTCATTGAAGATGGGAAGCCTGTCTACACTTCAGCTTTAGCAAGTTATATACAAGACCCTGCTTATGCAGAAGTGAAGAACGTTTGGAAGATGCACGATGATGTTGCCATCGCAATAAAGGCTATCGCATTGGTAAAGTAACTAGTTAGCTAACTAGCTAGCTACGTCAATTTGCTCTCTCAACTCCTTGTCAGCCTTAACGCCAGCTAGCAAATTGAGTAACGAAGTAAGTGTGCAAGCAATGAAAAAGCACTTACATTGCTGTAAGTGCTTGATTGTTGGTGGGCCGTCGCGGACTTGAACCGCGGACCAAAGGATTATGAGTCCTCTGCTCTAACCAACTGAGCTAACGGCCCGGAACGGTTACTCCTCGCCGTCAAGGAAGCTCTTGAGCTTCTCCGAACGTGAAGGATGACGCAATTTGCGCAGTGCTTTGGCTTCAATCTGGCGTATGCGTTCGCGGGTGACATCGAACTG
>JAGVIV010000136.1 GCA_020055845.1 Betaproteobacteria bacterium | reverse complement strand
TCGCGAGCATGGCTCGCTCCTACAGAGAACCTACTTCCCTACTCCCGCCAACGGAAAATCACTCAAACCGCCCGGTGCAATGCTCACCGGCGTTTGTTGTCCATTAGTCAAACTTTTCACGCGACCGTCCACATAAAAGTCCAAGCCTTTCACAGTCACCGCACCGCTATTGAAGGCATCCGCTTTACCGTTCAAGCCCTCAACTACCGACTTGGTGAATGCTCCATTACCCCAACTTGGATTCTCTTGCGACAACTGCCCAGCAGATGAAGCGGTGAACACCACCGCGCCATTTTCAGCCGAAGCCAAATCATTCACAAAGCCGCTGGTGCGCACGTTGCCCATCACCCCGCCGGAATAACAGGTGTCGATAAAGAACACTGTATGCCCCGGCAAGTTGGCGAAGGTTTGTTTGATCTCGCTTTGCGAAACACCGGTACGGGCCAGTTTGTCCGGGTCGGCATTGTGCGGCATGAAGTAATAGCCGCCCAGCTTGTCATTCATGCCATGCCCCGCCACAAACATCACCCCCACATCATTGGCGGTGACATTCTGTTTGAGCCAATCCAGCCCATCCAGCACATCGTCCTTGGTGGCCTTATCATCAGTGAGCAGCTTTACCACCACATCGCTATACAGCTTGCCCTTCTGCCCCTTTAACGACTTCACAAAGTCATTCGCATCTTTGGATGCCAAGCCTAAGTTAAATTCAGGGTTGGCGTATTTTGATACCCCCACGGCCAGCACGTACAGCTTGGGCTTGCCGGAAGTGGTTTGTTTGGTTGTGCCTTTGCCGCCTGCAAGCTGCAAACGCAAGATGGCGGGGGTGGACGTGCTGAATTTATTTTCAGCGAACAGTTGCACTTCTATTTCCTGTGATGAAGATGCGGCATCACCCGCAGAGGTTTTGCCTTGTCCGGCGCGTTTCAATGCCCGCGTAGCAGATTGAATTCCGGCTTCAGGTATCGTCACTTCGATTTCTTTCACATCGTCGTCATTGTCTGCCACTCGCTTCAAGGCGCGAGTATCGGATTGCAGCAAGCCATTCACCCGCACGCGCATCGCCGTCACAGGGGCATCGGCAGCGGTGCGCACGCGGTAGCGCACTTTAATTGTGCCAGATTGCACCGTGCTGTCGCCCGCAGGAGAAACAATTTCAACCACAGGCGGCAATACTTGCGCGATAGCGGTGACGGTTTGAGTGCGGCGACCGGATTCATTATTAGCGAGACGCACGGCTTCTGCTTCATCCTGTGTTTCCAGCACGTTGCTCAATACATCGGGGCGATAAAAGCGCTCGCGGAAGCGAGACGCGGGGAAGAAATCAGCAGCTTGGTCTTTGCCGTTATTCACATGCCAGCCGATCAAATCCTCCGCACCGGGCGAGGCATCGTAGTAGCCGGAAGGTGTCCACATCACCCAGCGTTTTTTATCGGCATGCGGGAAAAAGGCGAGTTGTTCTACGCCATCGGAGACGCGATACCAGCGGATGGTACCGTCGGCATAAGCGGCTACCACCCAGCGACCGTCTTGTGACACATTCACTGCCCATACTTCACCTGGAGCGTCCTGAAACCAGAGCATCTGGCCATTGCTATCATATAAATACAGATAAAATGACGAGCCAAGCACAACGCCAGCATCATTAGGAAGCAATGCTATGCTACGCGATACATCATTATCAATCGTCCTAAGTGGCTTGCCGTTGAGTTTAGGTGTACGAGTATATTTCCAATCAGAACTAGTTAATTTTTCAGAGCTAATAATGGGAGAGGTTAAACCAGCCACATCAGCCTGAATAAACTGGCGACGAACACTATCGAATACAATCGGGTCTCTCCCTTTATTTTCATAGCTGAAACGTATCTTCCCTCCATCAACAGATAAAGCGAATCCATCCTGATAATCACGAAAATCTGCCTGCGCCCTTTTGTGTTGTGACATCAAATTGCCAAGACTATCAAGCTTCCCCCAAGAAGGGGATCCCGTACTATAGACAAGATGGCCATCGTCAAGGGAAATTAAGCTAGTCACTGAACTTTCGCCTACAGGAGAATCAATTATCTTCTGCCCAATCCATTGGCGAATATAAAAATAATTGACCTCGTTGTTAAATTTTTTTTGTGCATCACCTGCTGCGGCCAATCCTTGTGTTGTCCAAGCAAGGCTGCGCCCTATGCCTCCGTTCACACCATTCGTATCTAACTCATAGATTGAGGATGGATTTAAAGTATTTAACACAACGACATTAGATGCATTAATCAAGCCAACCGCAATGGAATTGCCATCAGGTGAGAATCTTGCCGCGTATGGCTTTGCTTCATGAGGGAAGTCAATTTTATAATTCAAGCTTAATTTAGTTCCGTCCCATTGATATATTCTTACTTTATGATCATAACTAGTGGTTACCAATCGTATATCTTTACTAAAATCTACATAATAACTATCGCCGTCGTAGTTATTATCTTCGGCCACCAAGCGCCAGTCAGCTACTGAAAAAAGTCGGAGGCCTTTATTGTTTCCCACAGTAACTGCTAACGTTTTTCCATCGTGAGAAAAAGCGAGATGATTTATCACATCGGGAAAATCAGTGAGGCGACGCAGCAATCGACCGCTGGCGCGGTCAAACAGGAGTATGGAAACGTCATTACCTCCCAGTTGTGTCCAGCCACCTACTGCCACAGTGTTACCATCCGGCGATAGTGCCACGGCATTCAACTTGCCTTCGTTACCGGTGCCGATAGGAATGCGCAAGGTGCTAAGCAGGTGTCCATTAGTCAAACTCCATACTCGCGCAGTTTTATCATCTGAAACAGTCACCAGATAGCGACCTGCGTTGTCAGTGGCAATGCGCTTAATTGGTGCTGAGTGTTCGCCGGTCTCAATGCGCAAGATAGGTTCGCTGGGTGGTTCACCGGCAATGGCTGCAACCGATGAAGCCAATGAGGCGATAAGGAATAAAAAGTTAAGGTGCGGGATGCAACGCATGGCAGTGCCTTTATTCATTATTTGTGATTACAAACTAAGTTCGATTTAAGCAGCACAATCTTTGCCGAAGGTGATGATGCTTGCTGCTGACTAGCTGCGGGGGCCTTTGCAAATGAGTCGATAATAGATTCGATGTTATTTGTGAGCATCGAGCTCCATCATCATCGCGTCCTCTGCTTTTCTTCGCTTCTGCTTTTGCCCGGCATCAAGCGCACTTGCGGTTTCTTGTCTATCCGAGATGATGCTGTCCAAGACTTGTTCTGTGGTTTCTGCCTTTGGTTCGGGCTTGCCGGGGTTTTCAGCGGCCACTTTCTTTGCGGGCTTATTCTCTTCGCTCTTTACGGGCGCAACCAATTGCTCAGTGTGGGCAGCTTGAGCTTTGCTTGTTTGCGGTGCTGGTTGCGGCGCAGCGAGGGGCTGCACATTTTGCGGCTCGATTTTGCTTACTGGCGCAGTCTCGGCGACTTCGGCTTGTTTGCCACAGGCGCTTACGCTTAGCGCGACTGCGATGGATAAAACGAGTTGTTTTGTTTTCATAATGCCTCGATGTTGAGTTGGTCGGAATGCGACGGTTAAACCTTCATTTCAATGTGCACAATTTTACTTCACCCGGAACAGCGCGTTGTCTTTGCCGAAGTTGATGATGTTGGGAGACTGTGGAAAGCCCAGCTTGGTCGAAATAGTCATCGTTTCCAGCTTGGCGCGTTCGCCCAGTTCCGCCACACTCACTTCGCTATCGTAGTTGCTGTCGGTAGTGTTGTTTTTCATACTACCCAGCAAGGCATGGGTAAACAGGCCATTACCCTGATAACCATCCAATGCTGTCTGTGTGCTGCCTGCCGAAGCATAGATGTGCAAGCCCATCTTCTTCGCCATCACCGACATACGCGCGTCATATAGTCCACCGATGATGTTATCCACCCCGCCCGCATGGCAGGTATAAAAGATCAGTAGTTGTGAAAGTGATTTGATGTTCTTCGACATGCCCACGATCTCGTTCGAGCTAATCATCTTGGTGGTGTCGATGGCCCCGTCAAAGTCTGAGGTGACAATGTAATACTGGTTACCCTGCAAATAACCGTGTGAAGCGACAAACAGAATAAAGCTATCCCATGGTTTTACCTTGGCAGAGATAGCGGTAATGGCTTGCTGGATGCCCGCCTTGGTGGCAGCGGCATCACTCAGCCCTTCGATGTGAATGTTCGCAGCATCGAATAAGCCCTTGGCTTTGTCCTGAATCATGCTGCGAAAGTCAGCGGCATCTTTTACTGCATAGGTCAGATTGTTTTCTGATGACTGGTATTTGTTGATGCCAATGCCCAGCACATACAAATGCGGCGCTTCCGCTTTGCGATCCGCAGTGAAGTGTGTT
Organism: Betaproteobacteria bacterium; assembly: GCA_020055845.1. GTDB lineage: Bacteria > Pseudomonadota > Gammaproteobacteria > Burkholderiales > Gallionellaceae > PALSA-1006. Next base: position 20,633 of record JAGVIV010000136.1, on the reverse strand, counting down.
GTCTCCAAGGCGCTTTGGATGGTGTTATTGGCATTGAATGCCGCCACGCTGATTTCATTGTCACCGGGGATGGTTTCAATCTCCTGGCATTCCGAGTATTCGTTGCCTTTGCTGTTTGAAACCATCGGCGGTTCGGAATTCTGTGCTGTCTTGGTTAGCTTCAAAGCACGGGTCACCGTAGCACTATCCATCGCGGCGAGCTTGATACTTCTATCCACTTTGGCAACGCTCTCACGATAAAAACCATCGGACTTGATGAGCTTGCCGTTTTGGAACAGGCGTACTTCACCGATGCCGCCACCGGTAGCTACGGCTTTGTAGCAAACCTTTTCCATATTCTGCTTCGTGGTAGATGGCATGCGAGTAAAGCTCAGCACAGGTGGTGGCATCTTCAAGGCTTGTGCTGCCGTGATGGTAATCATGCTGGAAATATCTTCACCCCTGAATTTGGCCTGAACAATATCGGGACGGAAGAACACATCGTAAAGTTGCCCGCTGGGAATGAAGCGGGCTTCTTTGTCTTTCCCTTGGTTCAAATGCCAGCCGATTAAGTTCTCCGCACCGGGCGAGGCGTCGTAATAGCCTTCGGGTGTCCATATGATCCAGCGCTTGCGGTCGGCATGGGGGAAGAAGGCGAGTTGTTCGACACCATCGGAGGCGCGATGCCAGCGGATAGTGCCGTCGCCGTAGGCGGCAACTATCCAGCGTCCATCTTTTGAGACATTGACTGCCCACGTTTCGGCGGGCGTGAGCTGTACCCAAATCTGGCTGCCGTTACGGTCGAATACACGTAAAGTCCAACTTGCTCCTAACGCAAAACCGTTGCCATCGGATTGCATAGCCATACTAAAGGATCTTTCATACGGCTCTAATTGCAAAGTGGTGCCGTTGAACTTTGGTACAGTGGTTTGATCCCAATCAGTTACGCTCAGTTTTGATAAGGCGAATATAGGCTGTTTGAATATAGGCGGTTTTAAATTAGAAGTATCATCAGGCAAGAACTGGCGGCGACTAATATCGAATACTACAGAAGATTTTCCGCCATATTCATAGCCAAAGCGCACCTGCGTACCGTCTGCGGACAAGGTGAAATTCTCATACATGGCTCGAAAGTCCGCTATTACCGGGTGGTGGCGTCTTCGCCCTTTCCCTTGATTATCTAGCAATCCCCATGATGAACCCATTGATGAGTAGGCCAGCAATCCATTGGATAATGCAAGCAGATCCACTATCGTATTTTGCGTTACCGGAATATCTTTCGCAGTGTCTCCTTGCCATTGGCGAAGATAGATAAACCCTTCGCCGTCATAGTCGAATTTTCGCTGTGCTTTTCCAGCTGCACTTAGACCATTTTCAGTCCAAGTAACGCGACCTAAACTGGCATTGACCCCAGTTGTATCTGGTGCGTAGAGAAAGGAAAGGTTAGTCGCATCCAGCACATTGACAGCCGGTGTATCATCAAATCCAACGGCAATGAGGGTGTCGTCAGGCGAAAATCGTGCATTACTCGGCTCCCTTCCCCCTGGAGCACTGCGTCGCTCCAGTAAATTTAGAGATTGGCCATTCCAGCTATATAGCCGCAAGTTGCCGTCATCACAGCTGGTGACCAACCGCGTGCCATCAGTATTGAACTGCACCGAGTAGCTAGCGGCGCCGTAGTCCTGATCTTGTGCATGCAGCCGACCATCAGCAATAGAAAATAGGCGGATGCCGCTTTTCCCTAAACCAACGGCTAGTGTACGCCCATCTGGTGAGAAATCGAGACTATTAATTACATTTTGCAGTCCAGTCAATCTTCGCAATAAGTGACCACTGGCGCGGTCGAATAGATATATTGAGTGACCATCATTGCTTGGCGTTTTTGAGCCATTGTTGAATTGTGTCCACCCCCCCAATGCTACGATATTGCTGTCTGGCGATATGGCAACCGCATTCAATTTACCTTCGTTGTTTATACCGATGGGGGTGCGGAAGGTATTTTGGAGGTGACTATCTGAATGCAGATCTGTTTCCGAAAGGCTCCAGACTTTGGCGGTTTTATCATCAGATGCAGTTACTAGATAATGTCCCTCTGCATCGCTGGCGAAGCGGCGGACTGTCGCTGTGTGTTCGCCGAGATCGAAGCGCAGCATGGGTTCGGTAGGCGGTTCGCCCGCTTGGGCAACAACAGATGAAACCGCCGCCACGATAGCGAACAAAAATTTGAAGTGTGAAACTAAGCGCATGGAATTCCCTTTAACTTGAATGAAGTTTTTGCATGAAAATCGAATCCACTGTGTGATTGACTACCTCAACGAAATGAAAATAACGTCAGATCAATCGCCAAAAATGCTTGAATTCGGTTAGACGTTATTTGGTCGCCTGTGTTTGTCGTAACCAGCTGTGGTGTGCGAGAGGCTCCGATGCCGACTACGATAGGTTGAGCTGGCAGGTTATAGGTGAAATAAATGCCGGGTGAAAACACTTGCCCCCACCCCGCATTTGAACTGTTTGAAACTGTGCCGCCACCTTGGCGACTCACTGCAAAAGCGCCCAGATCGACCAGCGAGACAAACAAACCGGGAACGCCCGTGCATTCATTAAATTTCCAAGTGTGCTGCAACCCGACAGGAAGAAACGGCTGGTAGCTAACTGGTTGTGATGGCGCGCCACTCATTGCCAGTTGTTCTTGTGTTATTGCTATACCTGCCAAGCCTGTGATAGTGGTCAGATTGGACTTGAATTTTTCCCGATAGCTCCCCACAGGTGCCGCTATCAGCTCGAAAACTTTTTGCATCTCTTCGGAAGACTTGGCGGATGCGAGCTCAACCATCAAAGGGAGGTATTTATTGGCGTGTACTTTGGTTTCACTATTTTCGATAGCAGAGATTTCGATGATAAGCCGGGCATAGTCTTCATCAATGATCGCTTTTGCCAGCCCTGATGTGTTTTGCAGGGCTGCGTTAAGTTGCTTATCATCAGCGATTGCCAGTAACACATTGATACCTGCCATTGCGGCACTAAATCGGTATGAACGCTCGGCATTTAAATTAGGTATTTCCTTCTTTTGCAGGCTTTCAATTTGTGTTCGATAGCCCTGAATTTTGTCGAGCAAGGAAACAAAATCAAACAGCCTTTCGGCTTCTTGGCTTTTTGCGTCGTCCCATTTTGCGTTATTCCATTGTCCATCATTCAGTGCGCCAACAAGAGCGAAGCGCAATACTTTGTCGTTGTCATCGAAATTTTGCCCCACAAGCTTACGGAGCTGGCGCAGATTTTCACTGAGTAGCCAATATTTCTTGGCAGAGTTTTTTGCAGTCTCTAGGACCTTTTTACACAGCTCATCATTTTCTTGCGGGCAGATTATCTTGCTATCGAGTTTGGCGAGACCTCCGATGATTTCCGACATATCCCGGCTGCCGCGCGATTCTCTATAGAGTGCCGCAGCAATTTTGATGTGAAGCCATTTTGTTTTTTCAGCATCGTTAGCCCCCTTATTCTTATATCGTTGCTCAAAATAGGTAACGGGATAGCTGCGCAAGTCTTCACGGATTGCAGTACGGAGAAGAGTCGATGCGCCTGCCATTGAAAAATTGGCATCTTTAAGCTGGTCTAATACGGCGCAGGTTTGTGTAAAGACATCTTGGTTCGCATCCTCTTTGCAGAATTTGCCGGTAAATTCGTCTTGTAAATATAGTCTTGCTTCTTGCTTGGCGCGATCAACAACAAAATCAGTTAGACCGATCAATAAGCGCTCTTCAAAAGAAGACAGTGGAATTTCTGTTTGTGCTTGATCGCGCTGAATGCTTGTTTGGTTCTGCTGGAGTAGATTTGATTGAATCTGTGAATTGATAGGTGCAGATTTTAAGAGAAAATCGATTCTCCCTTTTTTAGGCAGGGGCCGTTTTTCCACAAGAATAAAATCAGCCGATGTTGTGGGAAATTCACCTTTGTTTATGATTTTGCAAACAGGCAAATTATCAGCAGAATCAAGTGAGCATTTTTTCCACAGTTCTACGCTTTGTGCTCTAACAGAGTCTGCATAAGGTATGGTGATTTTGTCGGCATGTGCCAGTGAAGATGATAACCAGAATGGCAATGAGGTGCAGCCAATCAGTGCGATGCGGGCTGAGATACGACGTATTTGGTGTTGAGAGTACGAATTTGAAAATGAATTCCCATTCAGGGCGCTTATTGAAATGAGTAATTTAAATCTGCGCCGTGCCCTGCTGCTCATGTCATTCTCCTTAGAATAAGTTGTACAGTCGGCGATGCTTGCCTGTACCCTCCAGTAACGGTAATGGATTTCAGTCCGGGCTGTCAAAACTGGCGACACGCAGTTTATTTAAGCCTTGGTTTGTCTGCATCCCCCAAATGGGGTATGCAGCCGTATTTTTTCAGGCTGAGATAATTCGCTTAGTGCGAGATGGCTGTGCATGTGATTCCCCCAGTGATACAACTGGCGATTCTCGGGGTCAAAGCGCTTGCGCCAGTCACACCCGCAAGGGGTGCTCCGGTGTGTCCCGGCGGCTCTGCCGCCACCCTTCCGCTGTACTCCGGGGAATTCGCGGTGCGCCTTCCTCCCTCTATGAAGTGAAATGTGCGAGTGACGATTTGCAAGTGGGGCGCGCTATATTTTATTTCGGCGGGGGCAAGGCGGGGTGACGAAGTGATGCTGTTAACTGGAGTGCCCGCGTGGGCAGATAAATCCTGTCTATCCTACGTTGACCGACCCATCCAATAAGCCGGGCGACGACGTTGGTGCGCCACAGCAAGCACGAAAATTTGCGCGGGCATTACGCGGTAGATGATATGAAAGGGAAAGCGCTTCATTCCCGCTTTGTGAATATCAGGGGCGGCTATCGTAGGATAAAAATTGGGCGCAGAACAGATATGTGCCATAACCGTTTCGAACTCGTTCAAATAATCTGCGCCCAAGCCGGGTAAGCGATTTTCGTAAAAAACGATGTTATCGAAGTGTTCACCAGTTACAGCACGGTGAAACCGATACTTCATTTCAACAGAGCACGGGCGGCAGCACTGACTTCTTCAGAGGAAATGGTATCAACCAATCCGCTGTCAATTTCATTCGAGCGGCGCAGTGCCTCGGTGCGCCATGCCTCGGCAATTTCATCCTCGCTTTGCTCTTCCAAACTCAACAACAGCTTATGCGCAAGCTCTGCACGCTGTTGCAAGGGCAGATGCAGCACGGTGCGTTCAAGTGTTTCTGTGTTCATGGTTTTCTCCTCAATTTAATTCAACGGCAATGCGACATTTTCCGCAGATTGCGTGCAATATTCGCATCAGTCATGCCTTCAACAACGGAGGCCAGCAGCGTTTTGAGATTGCGGTTGGATGGCGTAGATAGCGGTGCTTGCGAGAGTAGCAATACGCGCAGAGACACACCATCAGGAATGTTGTCGGGCAAGCGAATGATGTGCTGATGGGGAATTGTTTCAAATTCTATCGCGTGCATTTTTTTATGCCCTTCTCTTGCTAAACGCTTATTGGAGTACATCTTACATTAGCAGGTCTAAAAATCGAAGTATCTTCCAATGACAATTGGATCAGACCTTCCATGACATATTCGTATCCCCCAAATGGGGGATACTCTAGAAATTCATTACTGAATTGGGCTATGATTCCGCCGCAATTTGTCCGGCAGACACCAGCAGAGTGTTACGGAATTTTCAAGCTTAAGGGGGCGATGTGAGTCAATTGAAAGTATCAGCAGGGAGCCTTTCGGTTCGGCTGCCGGATGGTCGGCGTTTGGGGTATTCAGAATACGGTGTGGCGGATGGCAGTCCCGTGCTGTTTTTTCATGGTGCGCCGGGTTCTGCTTATATTCATGCTGATTTGACGGAGATTGCGGCGCAACGCGGGGTGCGGCTCATTGGGGTGGATCGGCCCGGATATGGGGTGTCAGAGGCGCATCCGGGGGGCAGCTTTTTAAGTTGGGCAGATGATGTTGCCGCGTTCACGGCTGCGCTGGGCATTGCCCGGTTTTCTATCATCGGGTTTTCGGCGGGAACGCCGTATGCACTTGCCTGTGCATATGGTTTCCCGGATAGAGTCAAACAGGTCGGCTTGGTCGGGGCGCTTGTTCCCAGTGTCACTCAGGGCATGCCGCCGCTGGTTTGCGGGCTTTATACGCTGGCTCAAACCAATCCCGATGAATTGAGAAAAACCTTTTCCGCCGTTGCGCCCTCGGCAGCCGCATTGTTTGATGTTGTGTCGTCCAATGTCGCGGAAGTAGACAGGAAAATATTGCATGACCGGGCTTCAGGTTTTGAGTCGGAATATGCACGGGCATTGCAGGGTGGCATTGAAGGGGTGGCTTCGGATTATCTGTTGCTTGCTGCTGACCAAGGCTTCCCCGTGGATAAAATTGCTGCCGAGGTTCACTTGTTTACCGGCACTGCGGACCAAAACACGCCGCCAGCCATGACAGAATCTTTCGCAGCGCGACTGCCCCGCAGCCAGGTTCACCAACTACAAGATGAGGGGCATTATATTTTGTACACGCACTGGGATGAAATCTTGAGGTGTGTAAGCTAGGAGAAGTCTGATTAATTTGTCACACCGGCGAAGGCCGGTGTCTAGTTGATTGAATAGGGATGTTTTATGTGACCCATTATCAATTCTAAGGAAGATTAAGTCTTATTCGTCGTTCCCGCGCAGAGGGGTAAGCAGGCAAGCCGCGTAGCGGATGCTCGCAAAGCGGGAACCCAGTTAAATAAAGGCGCTGGATTCCGGCCTTCGCCGGAATGACGTGTCACTTCATTCGTGCCGGACAATATGCTGGATTTACTCAGCATTGATGTGAGCCAATGTTCCTGTCGCTAACAGCATTAATAATTCGGATTGACTGTTTGTTCCAATCTTGCCAAAGATGGATTTGAGCTGCGTTCGCGCAGTCGAGATCGAGATGCCCAAATCGTCTGATGCTTCTTCCAGTGTTCGGAGTGCGGCCAGTCTGGCGGCAAGTCGCGCTTCTGCCGGGGTGATTTTGTAGAGTGTAACCAGTCGCTTCGGAGACAACTGTAAACCGCCAGGTCTGGATAAGAAGATGGCAACACAATCCGAGCTATTCGCGGAGTCGAATATGAACGCCAGCTCCGGTGAAACCGGGGTGACGACGCAATGCAAAAAATCGGTCTTGTCGGGCATCGAGATGCGCATATCGCCGCCCATGCCGAGCGAGGTATTCCAGATTAATTGATGCAAATGTGCTGTTTCGGCTGGGCTGTAGGTGGCCAGATTTTTGTGAAAAATCCCCAATCCTACATCCTGCGTCATCATCAGTTCAGCCGCGCGGTTCAGGTAGAGCGGTATGCCGGATCGGTTCGTCAGGATCACGCCCATGCGCATTTGGTCTAACACGGTATGCGCCTGCGCTTTTTCGGCAGTGACGGTATGGATCTTGCGATGTATTTGGACGGCACGTTTAACGTGAGGCGCAAGGGCGCTCATCAACTGAGATTCGTTTTCTCCAAATGCCCCGGCATGTTTGCCGCGTTGGGCGGCAAACATCAGTGTTTCGTTTCCGTTTTTGACTAAGAAAGTGCCTATGGCATGGGGCTTGTCTTGGGGTACTGCATAATCGTTGTAGTACTCGGTTTTGCATTGTTTGCTTAGTTGAAAAACCTGATCGCTGGTTTTTATCGCTCCCTCTTCAAATCGAGCCAGGCCGGTGGTCAGGTAGTCGATTTTCACAAAATGATTGCAATAAGCAGCTTGCCATGCGGGATCGTATCCAGTGCTGGCAACAAATCCTGCATTGTGGGTTTGTAGATCGACATCGCGGATCAAGGCTGATGAGCCACCAATTGCGGAAGCGAAACGCTCTAGGAATGGAGTCCATCGGTTTTCGTCGAGTGCGGCATCGTAAATCATGCCGACTAACTGGAGTGTTTTGTCTGTTGAGTCGCTCATCGACTATGTTTGAGATTGGCGTGTAGTAAAAGATTACCAGCAATCCCGTCTTTTGCAGAGGGGGCGGGTGAAGCAAGGTTTATACGATTATGTTTTTCTTGTCCTGCAACAGGGCCTCCGCGAATAGGCGTTGCCATTCTTCTGCGGCGAGTTCTCCGCTGTGTATTGTGGTCTGGTGCGTCACATAATTGACCGTGCCGCTGTTTTTAATGAGTGAGCGATGCAGCCAGGTTCGGGTTTCATCGACGATCTGATCGATCTCTTTCGGGCTCAAGGTCTCCGCTTCGGAGATCCATGAAATCGCTATCGTTGTGTCAAATAATCCCCAGATTCCTTTTTGATCCCCGCTCATCATTTCCACACTCTTGGGGATTGATCCGGTTTTTTTGAGTTTGGCGCACAAGCCCCCGAGCATGTCGTTGGAGATGAGGTTTTGCCTGCTGTCGAAGCGAATCAGTAACAGCGTCACGAGCATCTCATCGTTGCGTAATAACGAGGATTGCACCACGTTCTGCTCCAGCACTTTTGCGGTTGATGCGGCATAAAGCCGTGCCAGGGAAAAATAGGCGATGCCCAGCATCACCGGGCCGGCCAGGTTGATGTAGGTATTGGTGAAGTTGATGCTGGCGAATGAAAAAACAATCAGGATGGTTTGCGATAGCCCGAACATGCCGTCAATCTTGTCGCGCCCCTTGTCGCGATAGAACGCCCACGCGGTGAGCCAGATGATGGAAAGTGACAACAGCAGGAACCAGATTCTGCCTTCCGGGAAACGCAAGGAGTCGCCGTGCTTGAGATTGTCTATGGCCGTGGCCAGTATCTCGACGCCGGGGAATGTCTTTGCCATCGGAGTGGCGCTGGCATCGTACAAATTGGCGGCAGTTGAACCGATGATGACGATTTTGTTTTTGAATTCGTCTTTGGTGCGGGAGCCGTTTTTACCGAGCAAATTCGCATAGGCATCCGCAAAACTGATATGCGGGTAACTAAAGGGCTTGCCGCGCCAATTTAACAGGATGTGTTCGGTCGCCGGTTCGGGCCACTTAAATTCGCGCGCGATTCGCGCCGCCATAGAGGGCAATCTCCAGCCGTATCCCTCAAAGTAAACGGGATAGCTGCGCAGCACGCCGTCCGAGTCGAGAATTACATTCTGAGTGCCCAGCCGCCCTCCGGCCAAGGCCGATTGGAAGTAGGGCAGAACCATGTTGATGCTCGCATCTTCTTCGGCGGTTTCATCAGGGCTGGGGATTGCTCCCGGGATTTGAGAAATTTTGATGTTTCTCAGGGTCTCGCTGGAAGAATCCAAAAACAGCATCGGGAAAAAGGTGTTGTTGGTTTTTGCGATGCTGGCATCAAATGCCGCATCACTCTTGGGATTGAACACATCGGCATCGCTGAACAGCACATCGAAAACAACCGCCTGCGGATGGTCGCTTTCAAGCAGCGTTACAAAATCGCCGATCACAGAACGCGGCCATGGCCAGCGCCCGTATGTCTTGGACATCGCCGTGAGGCTGGTTTCGTCTATATCGACAATGACAATATCGGGGTCGGGTTGGGGCGGTGCCAGTCGGTAACGCACCATCAAATCGAATGCGGCTGTGCGAATGTCGCTGGTGATGTGTAAAAAGCCCGTGTCCAGCAGTGCCAGTAGCGTAAACGCCACAGCCAGATATACGTAGAAATTGCGCTTCCATTTCTGTGCCAGCAAATGGGTGACATTTGCTATGGCTAGACGTATTCGGATAAAGGCGAGAGGTTTTAGTTTCACTTTTGTGGTGTTCGGTATCGGTAGTTGAAAAAAGTTTATATGCCTAGCGATAATAAAATATAGACATGATCAACCGATAACTTTGGGCTTAACTGTGTATCAACGCCATAACGCTCAAATCCTAGGCGAATGATAGGTTGATTGGTCTCCGCAGTGTGGAATGATATGCCACCTCCCCAGATTAAGGAATTGGAAGTCGCGTAACTTTCCCCACTGGTGCAGGTTGAGCAGGAGATCAAAGTGTAAAGTCCATTGGCGACACCGACTTTTCCAAACATTCCCCACGATTCTCCGCTGGGAATATATCCAATCGCGGACAGGCTGGTGCTGAGCAGGGAGGCTTTTGAAATTTGGATATTTCTAGAGCCATTGTTGTCGGAATAGATTTTCCAGTCGGTATAAGCAACATTCGTTTCCAGCGCGATATGTTTATTCGGCTGAAATCCTAATACGCCAACATAGGAATTCCCCGGTAGGTAAGTATCCGTGCTTCGTGTTGCGAAAGTGCCCCCCAAGCCAATTCCGCCATAAAAAGATTCACTGGCGCTTGTGTCGGCCGAAATCGCTAGCATGATGGTTGTTGCAATAACGACTATAAGAGGATTTCGCATATGCGGACAATTGTGAAGCGGTTTGAAAATAGGGGGGCATAGCAGGGAGAGGTACTCTGGCACAAACTCGTCGCCAATGCATACCCTATTTGGGGGATGGCAAGCACCGTGGGCTGCAGGTATAGTTGCAGCATCGATTCGATGCCCAGATGTTTGATTAGGGGGAAACTTGTCAATATTTTGGGTGTGAGGTAGATTGCGTCTTCGATGCGTCCGCCGAGCATGGAGCGGAAATCAAGATTCATAATATCGGGGTGTCAATTTTATTAACTTGTATTGGGAGTGCTGAAAATGTCAAATATCACCAAAGCGTTGTTGTTGTCCGTTGTGGCATTCGGGCTTGTTGCCTGTGAATCGAATCCGCCAAAAGAAGCGCCTAAGAAAGTCGCCGATTGCACATACCCAAGCTCTCCTGACGTGGCTGCACCGGACTGGGTCTGTACCGGAAGTGTCGAAGGTGTGGAAGTGAGCGCCCAGGGTTCTGAGCGTATCGTTCAGGGTGAAGTTGATGCAGCACAGACCTTTGCTATGGCTTCCGCACGTCAGAAACTTGCTGCCGCGATGAAGACCCGAGTACAGGCTATGGTCACCAAGTATGTTGGTACGACCGGTGCAGGTTCCAGCGCAACGATGGATAAAGTGAATGAGTCAGTTACCCGTCAGATCACCGATGCAACTTTGGAAGGCAGCCGCTTGATCAAGAGCAAAACGGCTCCTGATGGCACGATGTATGTATTGGTCGGTATGGATTCTAAGCAAGTTCAGAAAGCCGCCGAAACAGCAGTGAAGACCAGCATGAACAACGACCAAGCGCTGTGGCAGCAATTCAAGGCGAAGAACAGCAAGGACGAAATGGCTGCTGAAATCGCCAAGCAAAAAATCGAGTAATCGTTACACTGAAGCGAATTTCAGATGAAGTGATGATGTAAAAAAGCCTATGCCAGTTTTGGCATAGGCTTTTTATTTGCAGGATGTCCTTTAAAGGAGAGTCACATGAAGAAGCTGATTTCGATATTTTCTATGCTGTCGATCGGTGCTGTGCTTGTCGCCTGTTCCGGCTCACCAGACAAAGGTAACAGCCCGGATGAGCAGCGTGCCCATGCGGATAGAGCCAAAGGCGAGTTGTCGTCCGAAATAAAGAAGCAATGAGGCAGTGATGATGCGCGCTATCCAATGGATGATTGCTTCGCTTGCCCTGTTTCTGACGCAGAGTTGTTTGGCCGCAGAGAGCATTGATATCGTCAAGTCGGAAGGTGCCGTGACGGTCAGCAAGTCGGCGGAGGGAAAGTCCAAGTCGGTCGCCACCCGCAGCCGTTTGCCGGTAGTCAATGTATTGTCGACCGGAGCGGATGGGCGTGCAGTGGTGCGCGTGGGGAGCAGGGGATACTTGGTGCTGGAAAAAAACAGCAAAGTCGAGATGGATACGAGTAAAGATCATGCCACTTTGTTTCGGCATCTGACCGGCATGATCTATTACGCGGTGAACACGCTCAACGGCAAAGATCGTCTACTCGAGGTCAAGGTTAAGACCGCCACCATCGGTATTCGCGGCACGCGCTTTTTGGTCACGGATATGCCCGAGCGCAATGTGATTGGCATGCGCAAAGGCACGGTCAGCGTGAGCAGTTTGGACGAGAAGGGTTTCGAGATACACACAAGCACAGCCGCGGAGGGTGTCGCGGCCATGAAAGAAGAGGCGCAAGCCGCGATGGACAAAGAGCGGGCAGCATTTGAAACCTATAAGGAAAATGTGCAGCAGGATTTTGTCGAATATAAACGCGAGTTGCAGCTGGGCGCGGACCGCATGTTGTCGTTTGATGGTAAGCGTGCAGACGAGCAGCCGCTGGATGACACAACAAAAAATGATCTGGAGAGCTTGGAAAGCTACGCCGGAGTATGGATCAATAAGGTTAAAGATTAAAAAAGGGGAAGGTTGATGAAGCATTTTTGTATGTATGTCGTGCTGTGTTTGAGTGTTCTGTTGTCGGCATGTGCGAGCACGCCATCTGTCAGTTATGAAGCAAAGCCCGCATGGATAGACAATCCCGGCGAGGGTGTCTCGGCCTCCGCCGGTACACATGCGCGCGGCAGGGTTGCACAGGAAGAGCTTGCGATCTCGCGCGCCAGAGTGGAGTATGCCAAGCGTTTCGGTGTGTCTATAGAGGCGGTTGGAATCTATTCAAAGAATATCGCGAACGGACATTCGGTTTCCACGGGTGATCTGGTTTCGCAGGAGCGTACCCAGCAGACCGATGTTAAAGCGCTTGTCAAAGCCAAGTGGCGCGATGAAGATGCGGATGTGTTGTGGGTCTGGCTAGTCCCCGGAAATTAAAGAGGAGTAGAACATGAGTGCGAAGCGTAGGCATGAAGTGATGAAGTTGATCGCTGTGGCAGGTCTGGGATGTCTGCCGCTTGGTTCAGTCTTTGCCCAAGATGACTTTGAGGCGTATCGGCGTCAGCAAGCCCAGGGTGCGCAACAGGCAAAGACGGAATTCCATGTCTACAAGGAACAGCAAGATCGCGAGTTCGCGGGTTTCCTTAAAAGCCAGTGGGACGAGTTCCAAACCTCCCAAGGCAAGGTGCGTATCAAAGAACCCAAGCCCAAACAGGTGCCCGTCGTTCCGCCCGAGGTGAAACCCGGCTCTGTGCCGGTAGTGGTGGCCCCTGTCCCCGTCCCGTTGCCGGTGACTCCGCCTCCGGCCCCGCCGCAAGTCAAGCCAGTGATTGTGGGTGCCGATGAGGTCGGTCTGATGTTTTACGGCAATGCGGTGAAGTTCGCTTTTGATCCGCTATGGAAATCTTACCGTTTGACCGGTGGTGCCAAGCCCGAAACCATCAGCGATTTTTGGACGCTGATGAGCGGCAGCAAATACGATGCGACTATTCAATCTGTCAACGCCGCGCGTAAGGAACTGAAGCTGGATGACTGGGGCTATGTCACGCTGTGGCGCGACGTGGTGAGTGCGTTGCAGCCGGAGCGCAAGACTGAGCAGAATTTGCTGCTCTGGTTCTTCCTGGTCAAGTCGGGATATGACGTGCGTGTCGGATATTACGAGTCGGATGTGTTCCTGTTCGAGGCGATCAAACAGCCCGTGTATTCGACCAAATATACCAAGGTGAATAACCAGACCTACTACGCGGCGCTGGCGAGTGACCGGGGCAACGGTATCCACGCTTTTTATTCCTACCGTTCGGATTATCCGGTCAAACTTGCCGCGCTGGACATCAAGTCTGCGGCCACCAACTTTACCAAAACGGTGCCCGCGCAGCGCACGCTGTCTTTCGACTATAAGGGTAAGGCAGTCAAATTTACGGTGCCCTATGACCGCCGTTTGGTCGAATATATGGGCACGTTTCCCCAGTCCGAATTCGAACTGTATTTTGACACCGACGGCAGCTCCCTGTTGCGCGGGGCTTTGCTTGGCGAGCTGAAAAAATATACCGCGACGATGGGGGAGGAAGAGGCCGTGAATTTCCTGCTCACCTTTGTGCAGAAAGCCTTTGCCTACAAGACGGATGAAGAGCAGTTCGGTTACGAGAAATATTTCTTCGTCGAGGAGTCGCTGCATTTTGCCTACAACGATTGCGAAGACCGTGCAGTGCTGTTCGCATGGCTGGTGCATGAGCTGGTGGGCATCAAGGTCGTCGGCCTGCTGTATCCCAAGCACATGACCACCGCCGTTGAGCTCAAGCAAGTGAGCGATAAATTCGCCACCATCCAGCATGAAGGCAAACGTTTTGTTATCGCTGACCCCACCTATATCGGTGCCTCCGTCGGTATGGCGATGCCCTCGTATGCAAAATACAAACCGACACGCGTGGTGGACATCCAGTAATTCAGGGGATAATCACGGCCGCGTGTGAGTCTCTTATCAACCGGCCGGAAGCTGTAAATGTACAAAATATCCAGATTCATCGTTGTCTTCCTTTGCCTGAGCGGACTGCTGCAGCCCGCTCAGGCGGCGAAGCCCGTAAAGCCCGCCAAATCTTCCCTTCCGAGCAAAGAAAAACTCGTTCTCATGCCTTTGCGTATGGGGGACGAGGACAGGAATTTGCAGGGTGCGATGGAGACGGCGCTGGTCGAAGGCTTGCAGCAGAAGTACGAAGTGTTTTCCGGTGAACAGGTCGCGCGCAAGGCGCGCGAAATATTCATGAAGGAATCGCGTAACACCTCCCATAAAGAATGCGATGAGACGCGCTGTCTGCAGGGCATCGCAGAGTCCTTCCAGTCCGAGCTGCTGGCCACGGCCAATGTCACGAAACAGGATGGCGGATATTTTCTGGCCTTGAGCATCCGCAATCTTTACGACAACAAAGATGTGTATTCAAAATCGCTGGGCTGCAAAGGCTGCGACGCTTTTCAGGTGGTGGAGAAACTCAAAGAGCTCAGCGGGGCGACTGTTGCCGCAGCACCCGTAATCGCCGATGCGCCCGCTTCTGCCCGCAATACCAGCGACCCGGAGAGTGCATTGTGGAACGAAGTGAAGTCCACCAATCTGCTCGATGATTACCAGACTTATCTTGCGCAATATCCCAAAGGCAAATATGTGGCGCTCGCCAACAGCCGGATAGCCAAAATCAAAGAAGCCGCAGCGAACGAGGATGCCCGTAAAGAGCAGCAAGTGTGGGCGGCGGTAGAGCAGTCCGGCAGAGAGGCGGATTATCAGCGTTACCTGAGCGACTATCCGCAGGGCAGCTTTACCGGTCTGGCGCAGGTCAAAATCAGAAAGCTGCAGGCGGAACAGCGTGAGCGCGAACAGCAGGTGCGTGCACAACAAGATCGCGAGCTGCAAGAACAGCAGGCGGCGAATGCCAGAAGGCGGCAGCAGGGCAACGCGGATTGTGTGTTCCCGAACAGCAATGAGGCTGCACCGGGATGGATATGCGATGAGCCTGTTGAAGGGGTAGAAGTGAGCGCCGTTGGCACGGCCGAAAAAACGGCTGCCGGCGAAGCGTTCATGAAGCAAATGGCTGCCACGTCGGCACGCGTTCAGCTCGCCCAGCGTATGAAGGTGCAAGTGACCAATATGCTGCAGCAATACCTAGGGGCGCGAGGTGCTGCGA
This sequence comes from Betaproteobacteria bacterium, assembly GCA_020055845.1. Taxonomy (GTDB): domain Bacteria; phylum Pseudomonadota; class Gammaproteobacteria; order Burkholderiales; family Gallionellaceae; genus PALSA-1006. The sequence goes on along the minus strand of JAGVIV010000136.1, from coordinate 5,273 downwards.
GTCAGGAAATTTTGGATCGCATCAGGAGTTCGGTGACCAAGCAGATCACCAATGAGACGCTGATTGGAACCCGGATATACAAAAGCCGTATTGCTCAAAATGGTTCGATGTATGTGCTGGTGGGATTGGATGAAGCCGCGGTTCAGCGGGTCAGTGAAGTGGCGATTAAGTCCAGTATGATGAATGATCCCGGGTTGTGGCAGCAACTCAATGCAGGCAAGGCGCAAGACGATCTCATTTCCGAGATCGCCAGGCAGCGGGTGCAATAGCCGTCTACTGGCCTAACACGACGCGCGCGCGTTTCAGCGCGTCATCCAGATTTGCCACGACATTTTCTTTGCCTATCTTCTCGAACAATCCCGCCTGATGCATCAGGAAATACGGCTGGGTATGCGGCCCGCACAGAATTAGGTGTTTGCCGCGTTTCTTCAGCTTGTTATACAAGTCCTCCAGCACATGCAGCGCGCTGGCATCCATGCTGATGACTTCACTCATGTTCAGCACCAGCACTTCCGGCTCGGCATGTTGCTGCTGCAGCACGCTTTCCAGTTTGTCTGCCACTCCAAAAAACAAGGCTCCGTACAGGCGATAGATGAGCACGCCGGGTGGTGCCATCTTGCGTGCCAACGTCGCTTCGCCGTCGTTTGGCATCGCGGTATGTTCTTCGGAGAGTTGTACATGCGACAACTCGGTCATGTTGCGGATGAAGAAGATTGCGGCGAGCAGCAGGCCGACTTCCACTGCCACCGTGAGGTCAAAAATCACCGTGAACAGGAAGGTGACGAGCAGCACCACGGCATCGTGGCGCGGGTAGCCCTTGAGGCGTTTGAACACCTCCCATTCGCCCATGTTGATCGAGACGATAAGCAGGATGGCGGCGAGCGAAGCCAGCGGGATATATTGCGCCAGCGGTGCGGCGATGAGCACAATGAGTAACAGGGTGAACGCATGCACGATGCCGGAGATTGGGCTGCTCGCACCGGAGCGCACATTGGTGGCGGTACGCGCGATGGCACCGGTGGCGGGGATGCCGCCGAAGAACGGTGTGACGATGTTGGCGATACCCTGTGCCATGAGTTCCTGATTCGGATCGTGTTTGTCGTCTATCATGCCGTCCGCTACGGCAGCGGAAAGTATCGACTCAATCGCGCCGAGCAGGGCAATGGTGAAGGCCGGCATGATGAGATGGCGGATCGCACCAATGGAAAATTCCGGCATGGTGAAGTCGGGCAAGCCTTGCGGAATGCCGCCGAAGCGTGTGCCTATGGTTTCCAGTGGCAGGTTGAACAGTGCAACGATGCTGGTGCCCAGCACCAATGCCACGATGGGTGAGGGGAAGCGCGCACTCCATGCTTTGGGGTAGAACCAGATGAGCAGCGCGCTGAAACTCGCCATGGCAAAGGTGAGCAAATCGAAGCTCGGCAGCGCATGCCACAGGACCGTGAGTTTGTGAAAGAACTCGGCGGGCAGGGCTTCCGTCTTCAGTCCCAGAAAATCTTTTATCTCGCTCAGTGCAATCAGTACCGCGATGCCGTTGGTGAAGCCGATGATGAGCGGACGCGGGAAATATTTGAGCAGATTGCCGAGCTTGAACGCCCCCATCAGAATGAGCATCACGCCCGCCATGATGGTGCAGATGAGTAGATTGGCGTAGCCATACTGCGCGATGATGCCGAACACAATCACAATGAACGCGCCGGTCGGCCCGCCAATCTGAACGCGCGACCCACCGAGTGCGGAGATGATGAAACCGGCGATGATTGCGGTGAAGATGCCCGCTTCGGGTTTGGCGCCGGAGGCGATGGCGAAGGCGATGGCCAGGGGCAGGGCGACGATGCCGACCGTGATGCCGGCGGTGACATCGGTGGAGAAGCGCGCTTTGTTATAGCCGCGCATAGCGTCGATCAGACGCGGGCGAAAATACTTTGAAACACTCACCAGAAACGAATTGTCCATACGGGCTGTGTCAGCACCTCCTTGTTGCCGTCATTCCGGCGCAGGCCGGAATCCAGTTGAATTAAACATCCCTTGCGAAGCAAGGACGAAACCTACAGCACTTTTGATAAAACCGCTGGACACCGGCCTGATGGAACTACTAGCCATTCGACTAAGCTGGCAAACTACGCCAGGCAAGTCGCTGCTTATGCGCCGGTGTGACGGAGTATGTTTACTTGATGCGCATACCTGATTGCGCGCCTTCGTCCGGCGACAGGACGAACAGCCCAGGAGTTTCGCCCGAAGCCGCCAGTACCATGCCTTCGGACATGCCGAATTTCATTTTGCGCGGCGCGAGATTGGCGACCATCACCGTCAGTCGGCCTTTCAGTTTTTCGGGATCGTAAGCCGATTTGATTCCCGCGAACACGGTACGCGGCTTTTCTTCGCCGATGTCCAGTGTCAGTTTCAACAGCTTCTCCGCGCCTTCCACATGCTCGGCATTTACAATCTTGGCCACGCGCAAATCGACCTTCATGAAGTCGTCGATGGAGATGAAGGATTCAAATTCTTTATTGGCTTCTGTCATTTCTTTTTTCGATTCGTTTTGTTGATGAGCCGCATGACGCTGCTCGGATTGTACGGGTGCTGTCGGTTTTAAACTTTCCTGATTGGCAGCGACCATCGCTTCGATGAGCTTGGGGTCGATGCGAACCGCCAGGTGTTGATAGGTGTTGATGCGATGTCCCGCAGGCAAAGCTCTCCAGTTGCTATCCCACGTTAACGGCGGAATGTTGAGAAATGCTTCAACTTGCTTGGCGAGTTCGGGGAGCACGGGTTTCAGGTATAGCGTGAGGTCGCGGAATAGCGTCAGCGCGGTCGAGCAGGCTTCGTGCAGTTCGGCATCTTTGCCTTCCTGTTTGGCCAAGTCCCACGGTTTTCTTTCCGCGATGTATTGGTTCGCCACGTCGGCGAGACGCATGATTTCACGCAGGGCGCGGCTGAAGTCGCGTTGCTCGTAGCAGTGTGCGATTTCGCCGTTGTTAAATGTGGCTTGGAATTCTGCAGTCGCCACGGAATTGGTGTCGCCGAGCTTGCCGTCAAAACGTTTGCTGATGAAGCCTGCGCATCGGCTGGCGATGTTGATGTACTTGCCGATCAGATCGCTATTCACCTTGGCTACGAAATCCTCAAGGTTGAGGTCGAGGTCTTCCATGCTGCCGTTCAATTTGGCGGCGTAGTAGTAGCGCAGGTACTCGGTGTTCTTGATGTGGTCGATATAGCTGCGCGCGGTGATGAAGGTGCCGCGCGATTTGCTCATCTTCTCGCCGTTGACGGTGAGGAAGCCGTGCGCAAACAGTTTGGTCGGCGTGCGGTAACCCGCGTGTTGCAACATGGCAGGCCAGAACAGCGCATGGAAGTAGAGAATGTCCTTGCCGATGAAGTGGTACAGCTCGGCATCGGAGTCTTGTTTCCAGTAATCGTCGAAGGCTATGCCGCTCTTGGCGCATAGTTGCTTGAAGCTGCCCATGTAGCCCACGGGCGCATCCAGCCACACGTAAAAATATTTGCCCGGCGCATCGGGAATCTCGAAACCGAAATACGGCGCGTCGCGCGAGATGTCCCAGTCGGTGAGTTTGTTTTCGCCTTCCGCGCCCAGCCATTCCTGCATCTTGTTGGATGCTTCCGGTTGCAGTGAGCCGCTGCGTGTCCACTCGCGCAGGAACTGCTGGCAGGTATCGGCGGAGAGTTTGAAGAAATAGTGGTCGGAGTTGCGCAGTTCCGGTTTTGCGCCTGATACGGCAGAGAACGGTTCGATCAAATCAGTCGGTGCATAAGCCGCGCCGCATACTTCGCAGTTGTCGCCGTATTGGTCTTTGGCGTGGCACTTGGGGCATTCGCCTTTGATGAAACGATCCGGTAAAAACATATTTTTTACCGGGTCATAGAACTGCTCGATGGAGCGCACTTCAATCAGATTCTCCGCCTTGAGCTTGCGGTAGATACCCTGTGCAAGTTCCTTGGTCTCGGTCGAGTTGGTCGAGCCGTAGTGGTCGAAGGCCACGTGGAATGCGGTGAAATCGTCGTAGTGTTCCTGCCACACGCGGTTGATCAATTGCTCCGGTGTGATGCCTTCTGCTTCGGCGCGCAGCATGATGGGGGTGCCGTGGGTGTCGTCGGCGCAGACGTAGTGGCATTCATTGCCGCGCATCTTCTGGAAGCGTACCCAGATGTCGCTCTGGATGTATTCGACCAGATGGCCTAAGTGGATGCTGCCGTTGGCGTAGGGCAGGGCGGAAGTAACGAGTATTTTTCTGGACATATTGCGTGTTCCCTTTAAAAGCGGCTGCGACGGAGCACTGTGGTGTTGCGCGGTGCTCGGGAATCCGGGGTACGAAGCACAGACTAGGTGTGCATTCCGGTTCCTGCGCGCCGTGCGCCTTGCATTGCATCCGCCTCGCTCGCTTTTATACATAAATTCGATGAGGGCGCGATTGTAGCAAAACCCACGCACCGCCGAGGATTTTGGGTAAAATCGCGCCCGCACAAACCCCTCAAGGAATCAGGATGAGCATCAAGTCAGACAAGTGGATACGTCGCATGTGCGAACAGCACGGCATGATCGAGCCGTTCGAGCCGAACCAAGTGAAGGAAGTGAACGGTCAAAAGATCGTTTCTTACGGCACGTCGAGCTATGGCTACGACATCCGCTGCTCGCGCGAATTCAAGCTGTTCACCAACATCAACAGCACCATCGTTGACCCCAAGAACTTCGATCCGAGTTCCTTCGTGAACGTCGAAGCTGACTACTGCATCATCCCGCCCAACTCCTTCGCGTTGGCGCGTACGGTCGAATACTTCCGTATCCCGCGCAGCGTACTGACCGTGTGCTTGGGCAAATCCACTTACGCGCGTTGCGGCATCATCGTCAACGTCACCCCGTTCGAGCCCGAGTGGGAAGGCTATGTGACGCTGGAGTTCTCCAACACCACACCGTTGCCCGCGAAGATATACGCCAACGAAGGCGTGGCGCAAGTGTTGTTCTTCGAGAGCGACGAAGTGTGCGAGACCTCCTACAAAGACCGTGGTGGCAAGTATCAAGGCCAGGTCGGTGTCACCCTGCCAAAGATATAAAAAACTTTTTTGCCACAGAGATCACAGAGCACACAGAGAAGGAATATATAAATGAACAAGGTTTTCTCTGTGGTCTCTGTGTCCTCTGTGGCTAATTTGATTTTGAATTCGAAATGAGCAAAAGCAAGCAGATCATCTGGCGTTCTCCCACTGGCGATGTCATCGCCTGTGTGGAGAAGAACAAAGTCTTGCAAGAGAACCTC
>JAGVIV010000054.1 GCA_020055845.1 Betaproteobacteria bacterium | reverse complement strand
GCCGATGGCGCGCGCGAAAGCCAGTGCAAAGCCGGTGAGCAGCGCGGGATAGATGGCGGGGAAGACCACGCGGCGGAACACATCCCAGCGTCCTGCGCCCAGACTGGCCGCGGCTTCCTCGACTTCGGCTTCGACATCGGCCAGTACCGGCTGTACCGTACGCACCACGAAGGGCAGGCCGATGAACGTCAAAGCCACCACAATACCCAGCGGGGTGTACGCCACCTTGATGTCGTGCGCGGCGAAGTATTGCCCCATCCAGCCGTTGGGTGCGTATAAGGCGGCGAGCGTGATGCCAGCCACCGCCGTTGGCAAGGCGAAAGGCAAATCCACCAAGGCATCGATGATGCGCTTGCCGGGGAAGCGGTAACGCACCAGCACCCATGCCACGACCAGACCGAAGAAGGCGTTGATTAGAGCGGCGGCGAACGAAGTCACGAAGGTCACGCGCAGCGAAGCCACCACGCGGTCGCTGCTGACCACCTCCCAAAAACCGCCGAGTCCCAATGTGGCCGTTTTGAAGAACAGCGCGGACAGCGGGATGAGCACAATCAGCGAGAGATAAAGCAGCGTAAAGCCCAGTGCTAGATTGAAGCCGGGCAAAACACTGTGGGCACGGAATTGCGCCATCGAATACTCCTTTGAATTCATCAGGCATGCAGTCTATAGTCACCCGCAGCGCAGGAAAAATGAGTATTTGTGCATTGCTTAGCTAAAATTTGAATAAGCAAAATTGAGGGGGCGTGGACGTGTTTACAGATGTGCTCTCACACTGAAGCAGGGCACAAAGCGGGCTGGTGCTTGAGGTGGATCGGGTATCGCACTTCCGTTTAAGGGCGCATTCGGCTACATTAGCGCGTCAAATCAACCTTCAATCCTCGTTCATGCAAACCCTGTGCCGCACAATCATCATTGAGGTGGGGTGATGGATACGGTCGTGTTGGAATATGACTGAGGCTGACTGCTGCTGTCTGTCAGCGTGATGAGATATTAGGTTGATGCAGGATGGATACAGAGGAGTCGTGATGCATGTGATTAATGGTGTAGAGGCGTTGCATGTCCGGTTGTCCGGGATGGGGACGGTCGCATTCGTGCCGACCATGGGCAATTTGCATGAAGGGCATCTGGATCTGGTGCGTCAGGCGCGCGCCCATGCAGACTGTGTGGTGGTGAGTATCTTCGTCAATCCTTTACAGTTCGGGCCGAATGAGGATTTCGACAAATACCCGCGTACGTTGGCGGAGGATTGCACCAAGCTGGAAGGCTTGGCCGATGTGGTGTTTGCGCCGACGGTGAGTGAGATGTATCCGCAGCGGCAGAGCGTGTTCGTAGCACCGCCGCCGATTGCCGAGGAGTTGTGCGGTGCGGCGCGTCCGGGACATTTTCGCGGCATGGCGACGGTGGTGTTGAAGCTGTTGAACATTGTGCAGACGCAGGTGGCACTGTTCGGCAAGAAGGACTACCAGCAGTTGCATATCATCCGCGAGATGGTGGCGCAGCTGAATCTGCCGATACGCATCATCGGCGGTGAGACGGTGCGTGCGGCGGACGGGCTCGCGCTGAGTTCGCGGAATCAATATCTGACGGCTACGGAGCGGAGCGAGGCAACTTTTCTGCGGCAAGTCTTGTCCAACGTTGCACAGGATGTGGTGCGCGGCGTGCGGGCATACCCGGACATTGAGGCCGGAGCCGTTGCAGCACTGGCCGAGAGGGGGTGGCAGGTGGACTATGTGACGGTGCGTGAGCGCGCCACCTTGACCTTGCCTCAGCCCGCCGATAAGTCGTTTGTGGTGTTGGCGGCGGCACGTTTGGGGGCCACGCGCTTAATCGACAATCTGGAGGTCGATATCGCGTAGCGGTTTGTCTTTCTGCGTAAGCGACTTATAATGCGCGCCCACATTTGAAAGCCTGGGGTCAAAGGGCTGAAATTACCGGAGGTAGAGATGCTACGAACCATGCTACAAGCGAAGCTGCACCGCGTGCGCGTGACGCAATCGGAGTTGCATTACGAGGGTTCGTGCGCCATTGATGAGGATTTGCTGGATGCTTCCGGTATCAGGGAATATCAGCAGATCGATATCTACAACGTCACCAACGGTGAGCGTTTCACCACCTATGCCATCCGTGCACAACGTGCTTCCCATACTATTTCGGTGAATGGTGCGGCAGCGCACAAGGCGGCACCCGGTGATATTTTGATCATCGCGGCATATTCCCTCTATAGCGAAGCGGAGTTGCAGCAGTTTCATCCGCAACTGGTTTATGTGGATGCGCAGAACTGTATCATCGCGCAACGCAATCAAATTCCGGTGCAGGCGGCCTAATTTTCCCTGTTTGTCCCCCGTTGCGGGGAGGTAGAATGCAGGCTTAAACACGGGGCTAAGCAAGCGTTCTATGATCTCTGCGATCCTGAAAAAAATAGCATTTTGGCGGGGGATGTTGGTCATCTCGCTGTTTTTGGCCTTTGCGTCGATCTTTGCGGTGACGCTGCTGTACTTCACACAAAATCCTTTCCTTGAAGCGTTTGAAGCCAAGACGTATGACTTGCGCTTCAAAGCCCTGCGCGGCCCGCTGACACCCCATGCGGACATCGCCATCATCGCCATCGACGACAAGAGCATCGCGGAGCTGGGGCGTTTTCCGTGGACGCGTACCGAATATGCCCATCTGATCGACAGGCTGTCCGATGCGGGCGCGAAGGCGGTGTTGTTCGATGCATTTTTCCCTGAGCATGAAAGTGCTCAAGCCGATTTGGCTTTTGCCTCCGCCGCACGACGTGCGGGCAATGTGGTGCTGGCGACTTCATTCCGTTTTGATCCGGCGTTCAATGTGACCGGTCAGCTGCACTCTATCCGCGAAATAGAAGACTCGGTCAGCAGTCTTGGACATATCAATTTTCTCCCCGAGAACGACGGCACCAATCGCCGCAGTATGTTGCTGATCCGGGATGGCGATAAATTGACCCCGTCGCTGGGATTGGCGGGGGCGATGGCGGCGCTGGGCGAAAAAGAATTCGCGGCGGGAGATTTTGACATCGCGGTAGGCACGCGGCATATCCCGGTGAGCGGCAACTATTCGATGTGGATCAATTTCACAGGTGCCCCCGGCGTGTATCCGCATTATTCTTTTGTCGATGTGCTGCGGGGGCGCATCGCTCCCGGTTTGCTCAGGGGGAAAGTGCTGTTCGTCGGCGCGACAGCTATGGGTATTTACGATATGCGCGTCACACCCTTCGACGGCAATACGCCGGGGGTCGAGGTGCACGCGACCATTGCCGACAACATCATCAGCGGACGCTTCGTGCGCCAGACCGGACTGGAGGCTTTGTTTGATATTGTCGCAATCATTGTGCTGGGCGCGATGGCCTATTTCCTGACCACGCGCTTGCGTTTGTATACCGCGCTGCCGGTGACCGTGCTGCTTTCTATCGCGTATATCTGGCTGAGTTACGCGCTGTTCCTGCAAGGTCATTGGGTCAGTATGATTTATCCGCCGATTGCGGCTTTTAGCGCGTTGCTGGTGGGTGAGAGTTTTCGTTTCTTGGTGCTGGAGCGCAGTGCGAGAAAGATGCGCGCGATATTTTCCAGCTATCTCTCGGACAAACTGGTTGCGCGTCTGGAACTCAATCCCGAGATTGCGAAACTGGGCGGCGACAGCAAAGAGGTGACGGTATTGTTTACCGACATCAGCGGTTTCACTTCGTACAGCGAGGCGCATACGCCGCAGGAAGTGGTGGCGAGACTGAACGAATATTTTGGTGCGATGGTGCAGGTGGTCGAGCGTTTTGACGGCACGGTGGATAAGTTCATCGGCGACGGCATCATGATCTACTGGGGGGCTCCGTTGGCCCAGCCCGACCATGCGCAGTTGGCGCTGGCCTGTATCTGCGCGATGCGCGAGAAAATGAACGAACTGCGTGCCAAGTGGGCCGATGAAGGAGTGGAGCTGCTGTATATCCGCGGCGGCCTGCAGTCCGGGGATGTGGTGGCGGGGAATGTGGGCTTTGAGGGCAAGAAGATGGAATACACTGTGATCGGGGATACGGTGAATCAGGCGGCCCGATTTGAAAGCTCGGCCAAATATTATGGCGTGGGTTTTCTGGTGGGGGAGGCGACTTATGCAAAGACGTCCTCCTTCTACCGCTATCGCGAACTGGATCGGATACGCGTGGTCGGCAAGCATCTTCCCGTGAGAATCTATGAACCGGCAGGATTTTCTCCGGATATGGATGGCGCAACAGTCGATGAATTTAACGCCGCATTGCATTGTTACCGCGAGCGCAAGTGGCCGGAGGCTTTGGAGCGTTTCATTGCGCTCTCGGCCCGTTTGCCGGAAGACAAGCCGTGCAGAATATACATTGAGCGCTGCGAATTCTTTATTAAAAAACCGCCGGGGGACGATTGGGACGGCGTTTATAACCGGCGTGAAAAATGAGGGCTTTTGCCGCGAGTGTGTGAGGCTATCGACGGCAAATGGATGACGGATTTATTGGGATTATTTAAATTAATGGTGTGCATGATGCGGATGTTTACAATTGTTTTTAGCTTGCTGGCGGTGTGCGTGTCAGCGAATATTTTTGCGGCTGAGGCTACGCTTGCCGAGGGCTTGTCAAAGGCCGAGTTTTCCAAGGAAGTGACGCTGACCAGAGGGGCTAAAAAACTGCTCGGCAGCAGTGCCGATCAACTGTTTTTCGCGACCAAGGATGCCACGGTCGCGGTCACGGATAGCGCGGGCAAGCTGTTGTATACCCTGCCTGACAAAGACAGCAACGAGGTGACGCTGAAGCGCCCCGAGTCTGTGGCGGTCGCGGCCGGGACGGTTTATGTGACGGACAGTGAGTTGAATCAGATCCTCATGTTTTCGACCGAGGGTAAATATATAGGGCGTTTCGGCGGTAAAAAAGGCGGGCTGTTTGGCACCGGCAGTTCCGTGCACACGCTGAGTAATCCGCGCAGTGTTGCCGTCTACGAGGGTGTAGTGCATGTGCTGGACGGCGGTTCTAAGCGGATATTGTTGTTTGGCAACACGGGTGTGTTTCTGGGGGTGTTGGATCTCAGGCCGCCTGCACCGGGAAAGCAGATCAAAGGTTCGGCCAATGCGTATAAATTGGATACGCCGCTGGACATCAAGGTGGACAGTCAGGGACGGATCTATGTGTTGGACGGTGGCGATCATCTGATCAAAGTCTACAGCGCGGAGGGGGAGTATCTGCGGGCGCTGCCGGAGGACGGGGCATTGCTCGCTTTTACGGTGGCGGAAGACGGCGTGTATGTCGCGAAGAAAAACGATTTCAGTATTCAGAAATATGATTTTAACGATAAGCCGCTGTACCGCTTCGGCGGCAGCGGCGAAGCGCGCGGCCAAATCAAGTCGCTGTCCGGCATGGCGCTGCTCAAAGACCGTCAGTTTGTTGTTGCCGATACGGCTAAAGGAGTCGTGGCTTATTTCACTGCGGATGCAGGCGTGCCTCTTGAGGAAATCCCCCGGGCGGCATCTCGTGTCTTTGTGCAAAGCAAGGGCGAGACGGCTGCCGTTGTGAATAAGTTGGCATGGAACGGGAAGGATACGATCTACGCGGTGGATGCCGAACAGAAAGCGCTGGTCTCTATTCGTAACGGCAAACTAGAGGGGCTGGTGCGTATCAAAGATGTGGTTCCTGTCGCGGTGGCTTTCGATCAAAAAGGGGATGCCTGGGTGCTTGATAAGAAATACCGGGTACTCAAACTGGATGCCGATAAATTCAGTTTCGGCAGCGAAGGTTCGGGTGACGGGCAGTTCAAAGATCCGACCGATTTGGTGATTTCGCCATCGGGCAAGTTGTATGTGGCGGATAAAGGAAACGATTCGGTGCAGGTGTTCGATGCAACAGGAAAATTCCTGAGTGCGGTACGCAATCTGGATAATCCATGGTCCATCGCCGTCGATGCCCAGGAGAATCTCTACGTGTTGGGCAAAGGGGGTAATAGTGTCGCGGTGTACTCTGCTCAAGGCGTGTTGCGCAGCACTTTTGGCAATGACAAAGATGCCCGCACGGGGAGTCTAGTGAAGCCCGTGGCACTGATGCTGACGGATGAGGAGGTCATGGTGCTTGATGGCGACGCGGTCAAGGTCTATAGCCATAAGGGCGAGTTCCTGCGTACATTCGGGGCCAGAGGAAGCAATCTGGGAGAATTGGATGAGCCGGTCGCGATTGCGCAAAAGGACGCCGTCACTTTTTTCATCGCCGAGGCCGGCAATAAACGCATACAGACTTTCGTGACGCAATATAAGCCGCGTGCACCGCAGCATCTGGCGGCGGAAGGCGGTCTGCATAGCATCACTTTGGGCTGGGATGCTTCGACCTTGCCGTATATTTCGCAATACCACATCTATCGTTCCAAAGATGAGCGCGGCGGTTTCAGCCGCGTGGAAAAGGCGGACACGAATCGCTTTATAGATCGCGGTTTGGAAGCGGACGGAAAATATTTTTATCGCGTTGCGGCCGTGACGCGCTCGAGATACGAGGGGGCAAGCAGTGTGGCGGTCAGCGCAATCTCGAAAAAATATACTCCCCCGGTGTTGGCGGGGGTTCATGTTGAGGTCAGCGCTTGGCAGATCAAGATGAGCTGGAAAGCAATCGAATCTGAATTCGTGAGTTCTTATTTCATCTACCAAAAAGAAGGCGGGATTTTCGTCAAGATCGCGGAAGTCCTTACGCCGGAGTTCGCGAAGGAGGGACTCAATCCCAGCACCCCGTACACTTTCTATATTGCCGCGCATAGTTCAGACGGAACGGATGCGGAGAAATTTGAGGTCACGGCGACGACTGCGGCTTTCAGTCAGGCCCCGCTTGAGATAGAAGTATTGAAGTTGCGCCCTATCTTCGCCAATACCTACAAGTTGTATCAGGAGGACGGAGTGGGTACCGCAAAGCTCACCAACAATACGAACAAAGTGATGGAGGGAGTGACCTTCTCTTTCAAGGTCAATGAGTTCATGGATTTTCCCACCGAGAGCAAGCTGGATAAGCTGTTGCCGGGTAAGAGTGCGGAGATCAAACTGAAGGCGGTATTCAATAACAATATCCTCAATGTAACCGAGGACTCCGCTGTGCAAGCCCTGCTGGAGGCGAGTTATTTCGACAACGGAAAGCGCGAGTCTTATAGCAAGAGTTCAACTATCAATGTGTATGAAAAACACAAATTGTTATGGGATGAGCGGGAGCGTTACGCCTCTTTCATCACCCCCAAAGATCCTCCGCTGATGTCTTTTGTGCGCGCCATCGTGACGCAGTACAAGGAAAGCAAAGATGAGGCGCAGCTGGCGGCGGTATTGTTCAATGCCCTTGGTGTGTATGGCATGACTTACATCCCGGATCCGAAGAATCCGTACCAGGAAATCTCCGGCAAGACGGACGTGGTGGATTACATCCAGTTTCCGCGCGAGACATTGGTGAACAAGTCGGGTGATTGCGACGACCTCGTGGCGTTCTACACCTCCGCGCTGGAGAGCATGGGTATCACCACACGGGTGGTGGAAGTCCCCGGGCATATGTTCATGATGTTCTCTACCGGTATGGCGGTGGAAGACGATGCGTACACCATGTCCGACATGTATGTCATTTACGAGGATAAGTTGTGGATACCGGTGGAGACCACGGTGGTGGGGAGTTCTTTTGTCAAAGCATGGACTCTGGGTGCGGAGAACTATTACAAGTGGAAGGATAAAGGTCTCACGGTGTTGGATACGCAGCAGGCATGGCAAAAGTACAAGCCGGCAACTTTGGCGGAATCCAAGTGGCAGGCGAGCCAGATCACCCGCGAGAGTATCGACAAGAAATTTCCGAACGAGCAGGCTTCGATGCTCAAGCTGATCTCGCAACCCAAGACACGGCACTATATGCGGCAGATTGAAAAGAACCCCGCTGATATAGACGCGCACCAGCAGGTCGGCATCATCATGGCAAAATTGGGTGATCGCCAGGAGGCTATGAAATATTTTGACAAGGCACTTGTGCTACAGCCCAATAATGCCGCTGCGCTGAATAATCGCGGCAATCTGTTCATGATTGACGAACGTTATGCCGAGGCGAAAAACGCTTATCTGGATGCCTCCCGGGCAAGTCCAGATGATCCGTATGTTTGGATCAATCTGGTCAAAGCGCATCAAGCGTTGAACGAGAGCAAGGAAGCCAAAGCTGCATTTTTGAAAGCGCAGCGTTTGGATCCCGGTATTGAAAAGAAATACAAGGCGCTTTGGCTGGAGCTGTCGAACACGCTGTAAGGTTGTGTTGTTTAATCAAGCAAGGAGAGGCTTATGAAAAAGATCATCGTGTTGTTTGTGGCTGCTAGTGTTTTTTTCCCCGCGACGATGTTTGCCGCTGACAACGGCAAGCCGTCTCCGAGTCTGTGGGAAAACCTGCGGAAAAAAATAGAAACCTTTACGCCGCAGAAAAAAATCGGGGCAAGTAATGCGGTCGGTGGTGTGCGCGGTGCCCCCGGAGATGCGAACGACATCTATTGGAAAAGTGAGGCAGGCAAAGAGAGCATCGATGAGGCGGAGCTGCTCGCGTTCAAAAAGGCCACCGACCTCGCTGCCGCCGGCGAGGGTAAACAAGCGAGCGCCGCGTTTTCCGAGTTCATCAAGAATTATCCCGACAGTCCTTTGCGCAAAGATGCGGATCAGGCATTGCTCGCCCTAGCAAAACCTTAAGCCGAAAACCGGGGGCCTTCGGTACGCAGCTTATATCCGGCGGGCGAGCAGCGCGGCTTTGCCGATATACGTGTCTGGGGAAAGTTGCATCAGACGCTGCCTTTCGGACTCGGGAATATCCAGTGCCGCAATGAAGGTCTGTAGTGATGCACGGTTGATACCGTCTTTGCCGCGTGTGAGTTCCTTGAGCTTGTCGTAGGCGTTCTCGATGTTGTAGCGGCGCATCACGGTTTGGATCGGTTCCGCCAGCACTTCCCAGCTGTTGTCCAAATCGTCGGCCAGCCGTTGCGGGTTGGCTTCCAGTTTGTTCAGTCCTTTCAGGCAAGACTCGTAAGCCAGCAGGGTGTAGCCGAAGGCCACGCCCATGTTGCGCAGCACGGTGGAGTCGGTCAGGTCGCGCTGCCAGCG
>JAGVIV010000086.1 GCA_020055845.1 Betaproteobacteria bacterium | reverse complement strand
TGGTGGCGAATGCCTGGCATGCGCGTTCCGATGCGGCCTCGTCGCTGGTGGTTATCGTCGGTATCGCGGGTAATCTGCTGGGATATACGTTTCTCGACCTTGTCGCTTCCGCTGTGGTGGGCGTGATGATTGCGTATATGGGTATTCAGTTCGCGGGTGATGCTTTGGCGGAGCTGGTGGATACCGGCCTCGATGAGGAGGAGGTGCGCGCCATCCGCAACACGCTTAAATCCATTCCGGGAGTGATCGGTCTGCATGAATTGCGTACCCGCAAAATGGCGGATAGTGCTTTGGTGGATGCTCACATTATTGTCGACCCCAAAATCAGCGTTTCCGAGGGGCATTACATCGCCGAGGCCGCCCGTAGCGCCGTACTCAAAGGTCATCATGTCATGGATGTGATGGTGCATATCGATTCCGAAGACGATGTACAGGCTAGGCCCAATGCTCATCTGCCCCAGCGCCATCTACTGTTGGCGCATCTGACGAATCGCCTTGGAATGGAATTGCCAGCTGCTACGCGTATCGTGCTGCATTATCTGAGTGGTAAAGTGGATGCGGAGCTGATATTCGATGAGGCGGTCGATATGGCGACATGGTCTCGCGTTTGCGCGAATATCGAGGCAGACGATATATATTTCCGCAGTGTCCGCCCCTACCAAGGTCGCGCCCCAAACTAGTGCGTGGGCGGGCGTGTCGCCCCATTAGTGGGCGCGCATTGTCTGCCCCCCCGTTTGGGCAAATATGGCACAATGCGCTTCTTACAGGGTTTGAGACGATGGCATGGTTTCTGCTCTGTTGAACACGTTTTGTAATTGCGTTTCGTTTTATAAAATAGCTTCGTCTTAATTATTTTTCTTGGGAGATTCGAGTATGTCTAAGTCAGCAGCCGACGTTCTGAAACTGATTAAAGAACAGGGTATCAAGTTCGTCGATCTACGCTTCACCGACACAAAGGGTAAAGAGCAGCACGTAGGCGTGCCAATCTCCCACTTTGATGCGGATAAATTTGAAAGCGGTCACGCTTTTGACGGTTCTTCTATCGCCGGATGGAAGGGTATCCAAGCTTCCGATATGTTGCTGCTGCCGGATCCCGACTCCGTGTATGTCGATCCTTTCTTTGACGAACCCACCATTGTATTGGCCTGTGATGTAATCGAGCCGACTGACGGCAAAGGTTATGACCGCGATCCGCGCTCTATCGCCAAACGTGCCGAGGCTTATCTGAAATCTTCCGGTATCGGTGATACTGCCTATTTCGGTCCCGAGCCAGAATTCTTCATTTTTGATTCCGTGCAATGGAACATCGATATGTCCGGTTGCTCGGTCAAGATCAATTCCGAAGAAGGAGCATGGTCCAGTGGTCATGAGTTTGACGGCGGCAATACCGGTCACCGTCCTTCGGTGAAGGGTGGTTATTTCCCAGTGCCTCCGGTTGACAGCCTGAACGACATCCGCGCAGCGATGGTTATCGCACTGGAAGAGATCGGCATTCCTGTTGAAGTGCATCACCATGAAGTGGCGACTGCCGGACAATGCGAAATCGGTACCCAATTCAGCACTCTGGTAAAGCGCGCTGACTGGACCCAAACTTTGAAATATGTGGTACAGAACGTTGCCCACCAATACGGCAAGACGGCTACCTTTATGCCCAAGCCTATCGTTGGCGACAATGGTTCCGGTATGCACGTGCACCAGTCCATTTGGAAGGGCGGCAAGAATTTGTTCGCAGGCAATGGTTATGCCGGTCTGTCCGAGACAGCACTGTTCTACATTGGCGGTATCATCAAGCACGCCAAGGCATTGAACGCGATTACCAATCCTGGCACCAACTCTTACAAGCGTCTCGTTCCTCACTACGAAGCGCCGGTAAAGTTGGCGTACTCGGCCAAGAATCGTTCCGCTTCGATTCGTATTCCGCACGTCAACAGCGACAAGGCGCGCCGTATCGAGACACGTTTCCCCGATCCTTCCGCAAACCCGTACTTGTGTTTCGCCGCACTGATGATGGCCGGTCTGGATGGTATCCAGAACAAGATTCATCCTGGCGATCCAGCAGACAAGAATCTGTACGATTTGCCACCGGAAGAAGATGCCAAGATTCCAACCGTATGCGCATCTTTGGATGAGGCTTTGGCCGCATTGGATAAAGACCGTGAGTTCCTGACCCGCGGCGGTGTATTCTCCAGCGACTTCATCGATGCCTACATCGATTTGAAGATGGAAGAAGTCAACCGTATCCGCATGACGACCCACCCGGTTGAGTTTGATATGTACTACAGTCTCTAAGCCGTAGCGAGACGATTAAACGGAGCCTTAGTGGCTCCGTTTTTTTATGCCTGGAATCCGCCGGACATTTGTCACGGCGAGAGCCTTAACCTATACTTTCCTCCCGCCTGTTTGGATATGATCATGTTGCCGCGATACCTTTTTGCCCTATGCAGTCTGTGTTATGTCTGTGCGGCGCAAGCCGAGATATATAAACGTGTCGATGCCGATGGTCATGTGACTTATTCCAGCACTCCGCTCAAAGGTTCGAAAAAGCTGCATCTGGCACCGTTGCCGACGTTAGCGCCACCGCGCGTGCGTCGTACGGAGGCGGATGATTTTCCGCGTGTGGATGCCGCCACCCAGAAAGATAGGGACAACACCCGTCGCCAGATATTGGAAGATGAGCTTGCCGCCGAAGAAAAGGCATTGGCAGAGGCGCGCACCAATCTACAGGAGAGCGCGGAAAATCCCGGGACCAGAGGGAGCAAAGCTGCACAGGGTAGCGAGGCATCACAGGTGCAGACACACGAAAAAAATATCGAAGCACTTAGAATCGAACTCACCAAGCTCAATAAATAAACCCAAAATATTTGGCATGTTTTCTGCTTAGAGCTAACCATGTTAAATCCTTCCCTGCCAACCCTGGAGCATCTCTCGACTGCGGTCATTCTTTTGGATGAAGAGTCGCGTGTCGCCTATCTCAATCCTGCGGCGGAACATCTGTTCGGTTTGAGCAATAGCAATCTGATTGGTCATCCCCTGCAGCACTCGTTTACGCATACCGAGCAATTGTTCGGCACGATTCAGTCGGCGCTCGCCAGCCGTGCGAGTCATATCGAACATGAGATGACGTTGGGTACGCTCGCGCTGGGTTATAAATTGCATCTGAGTTGTACCGCTACGCCTCTGCTGCATCTTGGGCGAGATGCATTGTTGTTGGAGTTCCACACGATAGAGCGTCCGTTGAAGCTGGCACGCGAAGAACAGATGCTGGATCAGACTCAGGCCAATCGTTTGCTATTGCGCAATCTGGCGCATGAGATTAAGAATCCCTTGGGCGGGATACGCGGAGCGGCCCAGTTGCTGGAGCAGGAATTGGATAAACCCGGCTTGCGTGAATACACTCAGGTCGTGATTCAGGAAGCGGACCGTTTGCGCTCGCTGATGGAAAAACTGCTTACCCCGCAACATGCGCCCCATTTTAGTGCGCTCAATATCCACGAGGTATTAGAGCGTGTGCGCAGCGTCGTTCTGGCCGAATTACCCGAAGGCCTGCAAGTGCAGCGCGATTATGATTTGAGCTTACCGGAGTTGCACGGGGACAAAGAGCAGCTCATCCAGGTGGTGCTCAACATCGTGCGCAATGCCGCTCAGGCCATGCAAGGCAAAGGACAGATTGTGCTGCGCACGCGCATCACACGCCAGGTTACGCTGATGAAGCGCTTGCACCGCTTGGCGGTGACGGTACAGATCATTGATAACGGCCCCGGCATTCCCGTCCATCTGCGCGATAAAGTCTTCTACCCGCTGGTCTCCGGGCGTGCGGACGGCCACGGGCTTGGCCTTACGCTGGCGCAGGATTTCGTGAGCCAGCATCAGGGCAGTATCGAATTTGAAAGCGAACCGGGACGTACCTGTTTCACCGTCATACTTCCGCTTCCCCATTTAGGAAAATAAACATGGCAAAGCCAGTCTGGATCATCGACGACGACCGTTCTATTCGCTGGGTGCTGGAAAAAGCACTGGCACGCGAACAGATCGAGTTCAAGAGTTTTGCCTCTGCCGACGAGGCATTGGCGGAGCTACCCGGCAATTTACCGCAAATGGTTATCAGCGACATCCGTATGCCCGGCAGTTCGGGTCTGGATATGCTGCAGCGTCTGCGCAACGATTTCCCTAATTTGCCGGTCATCATCATGACGGCTTATTCCGATTTGGAAAGTGCTGTATCGGCGTTTCAGGGCGGCGCGTTTGAATATCTGCCCAAGCCCTTTGATGTGAATCATGCCGTCGAATTGATCCGGCGTGCGCTGGAGCAGAGCCAGCGCAAGAATCCGCAGGCGGAGGACGCGCAATCTGCTCCCGACATTCTGGGACATGCTCCGGCCATGCAGGAAGTGTTCCGTGCCATCGGACGTTTGGCGCAATCCAATGCGACCGTGCTCATCAACGGCGAATCGGGAACCGGCAAGGAGCTGGTTGCGCAGGCGTTACACCGGCACAGTGCGCGTGCCGACAAACCGTTTGTGGCGATCAATACGGCCGCCATACCCAAAGACCTGTTGGAGTCGGAGCTGTTTGGTCATGAGCGCGGTGCGTTCACCGGGGCAACCACCACGCGTATCGGGCGCTTCGAGCAGGCCGAAGGCGGCACGCTGTTTCTGGATGAGATCGGTGATATGCCTGCCGAACTGCAGACGCGTTTGTTGCGCGTGTTGTCGGATGGAAACTTCTACCGCGTAGGCGGACATCAGCCCATCAAAGCCAATGTGCGCATCATCGCCGCCACACACCAGAATCTGGACGAGCGCGTGAAGCAGGGTCTGTTCCGCGAGGATTTATTCCATCGTCTCAATGTTATCCGCTTGCGTCTGCCGCCTTTGCGCGAACGCCGCGAGGACATTCCGCTGCTGGCGAAATATTTTCTGCAAAAAAGCGCGCGCGAACTGGGGGCCGAGCAAAAAACCCTGAGTGAGGCCGCGCTGAATTATCTGGCCGCGCAAGATATTCCCGGAAATGTGCGGCAATTGGAAAACCTGTGCCATTGGCTCACGGTGATGACACCCACGCAACAAGTGGAAATGGCCGACCTGCCCGCCGAATGGCGCGACAACAACGTCAGCAGCGTTCCCAGCCAGGACTGGCGCGGTGGGCTCGCCCAGCAAGCCACATTGGCATTGCAACGTGGCGAGCCGAATATTCTCGATACGCTGACCAAGCAGTTCGAACGCACGCTGATTACCCAAGCGTTGCTACATACCGGTGGCCGTCGTATCGAGGCCGCCACCTTGTTGGGCATGGGGCGCAACACACTCACGCGCAAGATACAGGAGCTGGGGCTGGAAGAAGGCTGAGTTGCTTTGGGGCGATTTGGCTTTCTTTACATTTTTTAACTTGTAGTATGATTACACCTTGTATCAGGGGCAGCCAATAACTTTCAGGGAGAAAAAGCATGCGTCAAAAATATTTAGGGGCAGCGTCAGTCACGGTGCTTATGTTGAGCAGCGGTGCAGTGCAGGCCCTGCCGTTTAATTCTTTTGATCCGCGCTCGATGGCGATGGGCGGCATGGGTGTGGCCGTGGGCGATCCGTCGACTGCGCCGCTCTTTAACCCGGCCTTGCTTTCTGCTTCCGATCCGTCGAAAAAGTTCGCGCTGGAATTGCCTATCATCGGCGGCCGTTTGTACGATCCGGGTAATCTGCGCAATGAACTGACAACACTAAGTGATAACGTCACTGCGCTGAATAGTTCGATTACGTTGGTAAATGCAAATTCAGCCACAGGCGCAACTGCAACTCAACTACAACAATTGCCAAGCAATATGGCAACGGTATCCAGCAACATAAATAAGGTTAACTCATCCCTTCAAACATTAAATAATCAGCCTTTACAAGGTGAATTTGGTGCAGCAATGGTTGTCGGTGTGCCCGGTAAAAATTGGGGGGTGGGTTTTTATACAAACGCGTATGGCGCGGTAGGCGGCACGCTTCTGTATAAGGACGCGACAACTTTATCCAATCTTTCAACTTCCGTAAGTGCGGCATCAACCGCGTTGTCTTCTACAACAGGTAGCGCTGCAGCAGCCTGTACTAGCGTGCAGAACGGCACTGGTACGGCTACGGATGTATCAACTTGTCTTGCGGCCGCAACTGCAATTAATGCTAGTTTAGTGAATGCCAAAGGAGCGGTTAACTTTAATACCAATACTCAAATTGCATCGCAGATTCATCTGCGCGGTGTTGCAATAAGTGAAGCGGGTCTTGCACTTTCGCATGGCTTGATTTTCCATGATCAGGCTTGGTCGATAGGCGTAACCCCAAAGATTATGCAATTGCAGTTGTTTGACGCGTATCTCGCGGCCAATAACGGCAGCTCAACGAGCAATGTAACGGGTAGTGACTATTTAGCCAAATACAGCACGTTGAACTTTGATATGGGTGCGGTGAGGGATTTTGAGAATGGCTGGCGTTCTGGTCTGGTGGTAAAAAACGTAGTGCCGCAGACTTTTGATTTTAAGAGTATCGGCGCCGGAGCGACAAGCGGCTCCGCGCAATCGGTTACCGGAACGCTTAGTCTAAATCCGCAAGTGCGCGCCGGCCTGTCGCATGAGAACGCATGGTCTACGGTGGGCTTGGATGTTGATCTGACGAAGAATGATCCTGCCGGAATGGAGAATCAGTCACAGTATGTGGCGCTGGGCGGCGAGTTGAGCGCCTTGGGCTGGGCCCAGTTGCGTGCGGGTTATCGTGCGGACATGGTTAATGCCGCGCGTAATGTGGCTTCGTTGGGATTGGGTATCTCGCCGCGTTTCCCGTACTTTAAACCGCACTTCGATCTGGCTGTCGCAGGCAATACGGATGCGACCACCAAGGAGCTCGGTGCATCTTTGCGTTTCGGTATGAATTTCTAATCTGACACAATACGCAGATGAGCCCTGCCGTGGGAGCGGCAGGGCTTTTTCATGTCGGGGTATAAAGCGTCAGTTGGGTATTTCGGCCAGTACGGGTGTATGGTCGGAAGGACGTTCCAGCTTGCGCGGAGCCTTGTCGATCAGGCAGGACGTGCAGCTAAGCGCGGTACTGATCAGGATATGATCTATGCGCACGCCCATGTTGCGGCGAAACGCCATCATGCGGTAATCCCATCATGAAAAAGATTTTTCCGCCTGTTCGAACAGGCGGAAGGTGTCGCGGAGTCCCAGTTGCAACAGGTTTTGAAAAGCCGCGCGTTCAAGCGGACTGACCAGAATGTTGCCTATCCAGGCGAGCGGGTCATGCACGTCGCGATCGTCGGGGGCGATGTTGTAATCACCCAGCAGCGCCAGCTTGGGATATGCCGATAATTCGTCTTTAAGCCAGCTGTGTAGTGCGGTCAGCCATCTGAGTTTGTATTCATATTTGTCCGAGCCGACTTCCTGCCCGTTGGGGATATACACACACACAATACGCACACCGTCGATCGTCGCCGCGATGACGCGTTTCTGTTCGTCCTCGAAGTTTGGAATGCCATAACGTACATCACTGATGGGTGTGCGACTCAGGATGGCGACACCGTTGTAGGTCTTCTGGCCGCTAAACACGCTGTGATAACCGGCGGCCAGCAGTTCGGCATGGGGGAAGTCCGCATCCTGTTGTTTGGTTTCCTGCAGACACACCACATCCGGTGTACTTGTCGCCAGCCATTGCAGCAGATGCGGCAGACGCACTTTCAGCGAGTTCACATTCCAGGTGGCGAGTTTCATTCTTTGCCGGGCGCGTTTAATGCGGGAGCCGGATTGGCGGACGGGCGCGAGCCATAGGGTGCCACTTTGGGATAAGTGGCATCATCCAGTTCTTTGGCCCACAGCGGCAGGTTGAATTTCTTCAACCAGTGCGTGCCGATATTCAGGGTTGGAATTACGTCGCCGGCAGAGGCCTTTTTAAAGGCTTCGATTTCTTCGGACGTGGACAGATTTTTTTCCGTGAAAGGAATGCCGCGTTTGTTCAGATAATCGCGTGCCAAGGTGCAGCCCTTACCGCAGTTTTCGGCAATGTAGAGCGTGACAGGAAAACGTTCTTTGGCGCGCCGCGTTTCGAACGACAAATTCTCCTCGGGTATGGGTTCGGCTTGCGGTTTGAATTTTGAGATGTCGGCGGCATCGTCCAGCGGTTTGTCGCCGTAGACGATTTTGCCGTTGCCGTCCAGCGAGCGGTAGTAATCTTCGGCGTGGATATTTTCAGCCAGTAGTGCCAGAGCGATACACAGGAGATATTTGTTCATAATATTTTCCGTGGCTCAGTTGCTTTCCGCCAAACCGTTGTGGCGCAGTAATGCATCGATCTTGGGTTCGCGTCCGCGGAAGGCGATGAACGAGTCCATGGCATTACGACTGCCGCCGACAGCCAGAATTTCCTGGCGGAAATGGCTGCCGCTGGCCGCATCCAACACGCCGTTCTCCTCGAACAGGCTATAGGCATCGGCCGACAACACTTCGGCCCATTTATAGCTGTAATAGCCCGCGGCATAACCGCCCGCGAAGATGTGCGAGAAGCTGTTTTGGAAACGGTTGAACGGCGGCGGAATAAGAACCGCGACTTCCTGGCGCACGGTATCGATCAATTGCTGCACGCTCTGGTCGGAGCCGGCATCATAAGCCCCGTGCAAACGCAGGTCGAAGAGTGAGAACTCGATCTGGCGCAGCATCTGCAGGCCGCTTTGGAAATTCTTTGCGGCGATCATTTTGTCGTAGAGTGCGCGCGGAAGTTTTGCGCCGGAATCCGCGTGCCGTGTCATGCCCTGCAACACTTCCCATTCCCAGCAAAAATTTTCCATGAACTGGCTGGGCAGTTCGACCGCATCCCACTCCACGCCGTTGATGCCGGATACGCTCAGTTCTTCCACTTGCGTGAGCAGGTGATGCAGGCCGTGGCCGAATTCGTGGAACAGGGTGATGACTTCATCATGGGTGAACAGTGCGGGTTTGCCGCCTAGCGGCGAGGCAAAGTTGCAGTTGAGATAGGCCACCGGTGTCTGAATACCCGCCGCAGTGCGGCGGCGCGTGATGGCATCGTCCATCCACGCTCCGCCGCGCTTGCTGGCGCGCGCGTACAGGTCGAGATAGAACTGGCCAATCAGTTGGTCTTTTTCGTCGCGAATGTCGAAGAAGCGCACGGAGGCATGCCAGACCGGCGCGGAGGAAAGCTTGACCGTGAGGCCGAACAACGCGGTGACCAGACCGAACAGGCCAGACAACACGGCATCTTCGGGGAAGTATTGTTTTATTTCCTGTTCGGAGAAGGCATAACGCTGCTGGCGCAATTTTTCGCTCGCATACGGGATGTCCCATGCTTGCAGGTCTTGCAATCCCATTTGTGCCGAGGCGAAGGTACGCAGTTCTTGCAGATCATTTTGCGCGAAAGATTTGGCGCGCTGTGCCAGTTCCAGCAGGAAGCTCTCAACTTGCAGCGGTGTATCGGCCATTTTGCTGGCGAGTGAGAGTTCGGCGAAATCGGCAAAGTCCAACATGCGCGCTTCTTCTTTGCGCAATTGCAGGATACGGGTCATGAGTGGCGTGTTATCCCACTCGGCTTTGCTGCCCTCGGAAAGCTGTTCGCTGGCGCGGCTGGTGTAGGCGCGGTACAACTGTTCACGCAAAGCGCGGTTGTCGGCGTATTGCATCACCGGACCATAGGACGGAGCTTTTAGGGTGAATAGCCAGCCTTGTTTTCCGGCTTCCTGTGCCGCCTCTGCAGCGACTTGGCGCTCGTCCGCAGGGATGCCCGCGAGGTCTTTTTCTTCGCTGATGACGCAGGTGTAGGCGTTGGTCGCATCTAGCAGATTGTCGGAGAATTTCGAAGTCAGTTCGGATAACTCTTCCTGTATCGCCATGAAGCGCGCCTTTTTATCTTCCGGCAACTCAGCCCCGCCCAGACGAAAGTCGCGCAACTCATTTCCGATGATTTTTTTCTGCGCCACACTTAAAGCGACGTAGTTCGCACTGTTGCGGATCGATTTGTATTTCTGGAACAGTGCAAGATTTTGCGACAACTCGGCGTAGTACTGCGTTACCTTGGGCAAGTTGGCGTTGTACACCTCGCGCAGTTCCGGCGAATTCATCACCATGTTCAGATGTCCGACCTGTCCCCATGCGCGCGACAGATGCTCGTGTGCATCCTCAAATGGCTGCACGAAATTCTGCCAGGTTGGCGGGGTGGTATCGGCCAGCAGTTTTTCGGTCAACGCGCGATTGCGTGTGATCAATTCATCAACGGCGGAAGTGATATGTTCGGTTTTGATCTCCGCGAAGCGGGGGAGTGCTGAGAAATCTAATAATGGATTCATTTACGGCGACCTAGATTGAATATGCGATGTGACCTTCGACGATAGTATGGTGTACCCGGCCTTGTACGGTGTAGCCGTTGAACGGCGTGTTC
Source organism: Betaproteobacteria bacterium (assembly GCA_020055845.1). GTDB lineage: Bacteria > Pseudomonadota > Gammaproteobacteria > Burkholderiales > Gallionellaceae > PALSA-1006. The sequence continues at coordinate 23,534 of JAGVIV010000086.1, read as the reverse complement.
TTGCCCTGACTTTTCAGCGCGGCGGGTTCGACCTTCCACGTGGCGGACGGATCGAACACGCACACGTCGGCATGCGCGCCTATCGACAAGTGTCCGGTCTTCACGCCCAGCAACTGCGCGGGATTGATGGTGACACGCGCCAGCGCATCCGGCAGCGATACTTTGTCTTCCTGTGCCCATTTCAACACCAGCGGCAACAGCAACTCCATGCCGGTCGCGCCCGCTTCGGCTTCGGCGAACGGCATTTGTTTGGCATCTTCATCCACCGGAGAGTGGTTGGAGCAGATTGCATCAATAGTGCCGTCGAGCAGACCGGCGCGCAGTGCGGTACGGTCGCGCTGGCTGCGCAAGGGCGGAATCAGGTGGCAGTTGGAATCGAAGAAGCCGATGTCTATTTCGCACAAATGCACGTGGTTCATCGACACATCGCAGGTTACCGGCAAACCCTGACGCTTGGCGGCGCGCACCATCTCCACCCCTTCTGCGCTGGAGATGCGGCAGATGTGCAGTTTCACACCCGTTTCGCGTGCCAGTTGCAGCATGGTGGAGAGCGCGATGGTTTCTGCCACCACCGGAATCGCGGGCAATCCCAAACGGGTCGCAACTTCGCCGTCATGTGCCACGCCGTTCTTGGCAAGGAAGCTGTCTTGCGGACGCAACCATACGCGGTAGCCGAACGTTGCCGCGTATTGCATGGCACGCATCAGCACGCGGGTGTCGGTGAGCGGCGCATCGGCCTGACTGAATGCCTTGCATCCGGCATCGGTCAATTCGGCCATCTCGGTCAGTTCCGCGCCCTTCAAGCCGTAGGTCAGTGCGCCGACCGGAAACACGCGCGCTTTGTTCAGCAAGCGCGCACGGTGCTTGAGCATTTCGACCAAGCCCGGCTCATCCAGCGGCGGGTCGGTGTCGGGCGGGCAAGACAGCGAAGTCACTCCGCCCGCCATCGCCGCATCCATTTCCGATTCCAGCGTGGCGCGGTATTCGTAACCCGGCTCACGCAGCCGCGCAGCGGCATCCACCAAGCCCGGCATCACGATCATGCCGTTGGCATCAATCACGCGTTCCGCCACAAAGCCCTGCGGCGCTTGGCCGATCGCGGCGATGCGCTGCCCGACAATGTAGACGTCTTGCTTCGCGTCGATCTTGTTGCTGGGGTCGATCAGGCGACCGTTTTTGATATGGATATTCATTGTTTGCCTCCCGCCAGCGTACTCATCACCGCCATGCGCACCGCGATACCAAAAGTGACCTGCGGCAGGATGACCGACTGCGCGCCGTCGGCCACGCTGGAGTCGATCTCCACGCCGCGATTCATCGGGCCGGGGTGCATCACGATGGCATCGCTCTTGGCCTGCGCCAGCCGCTCCTGTGTCAGGCCGTAGTATTTAAAATATTCCTGCGCCGAGGGCAGCAGCGCGCCCTGCATGCGCTCGTTTTGCAGGCGCAGCATCATCACTACATCCACGTCCTTCAAGCCCTGCTCCATGTCGTGATACACCTGCACGCCCAGCTTTTCGACCATCGTCGGCAATAGTGTTTTCGGCGCAACCACACGCACTTCCGGAACACCGAGAGTAGTCAATGCATGAATCTGCGAACGTGCCACGCGCGAGTGCAACACATCGCCGACGATGGCGACACGCAGGTTGTGAAATTCTTTTTTGTAGTGGCGGATGGTGAACATGTCGAGCAGCGCCTGCGTGGGGTGCGCATGGCGGCCATCGCCCGCATTGATAACATGAATGTCGGGCGCGACATGCGCGGCAATCAGGTGCGCCGCGCCGCTAGTGGAATGGCGCACCACAAACATATCGGCGTGCATCGCGCACAGGTTGTCCACCGTATCCAGCAACGTCTCGCCTTTGCTGGTGGAAGACGAACCGATGTTGAGGTTGACCACGTCCGCCGAGAGTTTCTTGGCGGCGATTTCGAAGGTGGTGCGCGTGCGTGTGCTGTTCTCGAAGAAAATATTGAACACCGACTTGCCGTGCAGCAGCGGTACTTTCTTGATCTCGCGCCCTTCGGCGACATTCACGAACTCGGATGCTGTGTCGAGAATGTTGCGCAGAATGCGCGCGGGAAGACCTTCGGTGGAAAGCAGATGCTGCAGTTCGCCGTTTTTATTCAGTTGGGGATTGTTCATTTCAAACCTTTCACCACAGAGGTACTGAGACACAGAGAAAGGCAAAAATATTTGGGGGTGTTAGCTTGGTACTTATTGTGGCTGGCAGACATCCGCAGACTCTCCTCTGTGTTCTCTGTGTCTCTGTGGTGAAATTTGTTTTTCATACGACTTTCGCGAAGCTGGGTTCATCGAAATACGCTTGCAGTATCTGCTGCGCGGCATATTGGTCGATGAGGGATTTTTGCTTTCTGCCGTGGATTCCTTCCTCGTCCAGCACCGAGCTCGCGGCGGCGGAAGTATACCGCTCATCCACCAGCAAAGTGGGCAAATCGAAGCGTCCTTTGAGGCGGTTGGCGAAGCGCCGGCTGAGGGCGGTCATCTCGTGCGGCGTGCCGTCGTCGTTGCAGGGCAGGCCGACGATCAGTGCTTGCGGCTGCCATTCTTTGATGAGTGCGGCGATGACAGAGAAGCGAATTTCGTTCTTCTCGTCGTTGATGGTTGTAAGCGGGCGTGCGGTAGCGGAGACGGTATTCCCGATCGCGATGCCGATGCGTTTGGTGCCGAAATCGAAAGCGAGGAAAGTGCCTGTTAGGATTGGGGGGTGAGGATTGAGGGGGGAAGTGGGGGCGGCGTTGCTTGGTGTTTGACTCAATCCTAATTCCTCAATCCTCAATCCTGCCTCATCAGGCATGTCCGGCTTCCTCGGAAAGCGTGGCAAAGTCGATTCCCAGTAGTGCCATCGCGGCAGGAAGGCGCTCTTCCGCGGGCAGGTCGAACATGATGCGCTCGTCGGCGGGCACGCTGAGCCAGGCGTTTTGCGACAACTCCTGTTCCAGTTGCCCTTCCGACCATCCGGCGTAACCCAGTGACACCAGCATGTGGCGCGGGCCTTGTCCCTCTCCCAACGCCTGCAGGATGTCTTTGGATGTGGTGAGGCCGACCTTGTCGTTGATATGCAGCGTGGATTGCCAAGTACCGTTCGGTTCGTGCAGGACGAAGCCGCGATCGGTTTGTACCGGCCCGCCGAAGTGCACCAGTACGTCTTCCAGTTCCGCCGGTTTAAGCGGCATATTGATCTGTGCGAACAGCTCGCTCAGGGTGAGGCTGATCGGGCGATTCACCACGATACCCATTGCACCCTGTTCGTTATGCTCGCATACATAGGTGAGCGACTTGGCGAAATACGGGTCGGTCATCGCCGGCATGGCGATTAGGAAGTGGTGGCTGAGGTCGAGTTGGGACATGGCGCTATTGTAAACGCAAGGCATGGATGTAGACAATTTTCGTTCTGCTGTACGTTTGCCATAGTCCTCGCATGGATGGGTTTAGCCGATTTGCGGATAGAACCATGTCAGCTTTTCCCTGAGGGTGACTACGCCACCGACGATAATAAGTGTCGGTGCTTGCGGCTTTTCGTCAGCGGCAATCTGGGGCAGGCTCGCTAGTGTGCCGCTGAACACGCGTTGCTGCGGCGTTGTGCCCTGTTGCACGATGGCGGCCGGAGTGTTTGCCGGCAAGCCGTGCTCAATGAGGCGGGCGCATAACAGGGGCAGGCCGTGCAGTCCCATGTAGACCACGATGGTTTGTTTGGGGCGCGCGAGCGCATCCCAGTCCAAATCCATGCTGCCATCTTTAAGATGGCCGGTGACGAAGATGCAGGATTGCGCATGGTCGCGATGCGTGAGCGGAATGCCTGCGTAAGATGCCACGCCGGATGCGGCCGTAATGCCGGGGACCACTTGGAACGGGATGCCTTCCTGCGCGAGGGTCTCAATCTCTTCCCCTCCGCGCCCGAAGATGAACGGGTCCCCGCCTTTGAGGCGCAACACGCGCTTGCCTTCTTTGGCCAGCCGAACCAGCAGGTCGTTAATCTGTTCCTGGGGCAGGGTGTGGTCGTCGCGTTTTTTGCCGACATAGATGCGCTGCGCATCGCGTCTGACCATTTCGAGGATGGGTTTGGAGACCAGATTGTCGTACACCACTACATCGGCTTTTTGCATGAGGCGCAGGGCGCGGAAAGTCAGCAGATCAGGATCGCCGGGACCGGCCCCGACCAGATAGACTTCGCCGTGACTGACGCTGTCAGTATCCTCCAGCATTTGCTGAAACAGTGTTTCAGCGCCGTCTTCGTCTCCGGCGAGGACTTTTTCGGCGACCACGCCGTCGAGAGTGTCTTCCCAGAGTATGCGGCGTTGCACAGGATCACTGACGTGCGTTTTGACTTGCTCGCGTAAGCGTTCGGCGAAGATTGCCAGCCGACCGTAATTGTGCGGAATGAGCGTTTCCAATTTGGCGCGCAGCATACGTGCCAGTACCGGTGATGTACCGCCGCTGGAGAACGCCACCATGAGGGGGCTGCGGTCAAGGATGGCGGGCATGATGAAGCTGCACAAGGCCGGGTCGTCCACTACGTTTACCGGAATGTTGCGAGCACGGGCCAGTTCCGAGACTTGCCGGTTTGTAGCACGGTCGCTGCTTGCGGCGATGACCAGTGTCATGCCGTCGAGATGGTGAGCTTCAAAACGTGAAATAACGGTTTCAATGCCGGAGCGTGTTGCCAATGCGGGTTCGATTTCCGGTGCCACCACGTGCACGCGCGCGCCCGCATCCAGCAATACTCCGGCTTTGCGCGCAGCTACCGCGCCGCCGCCCACGATGAGGCAGTGTTTGTCCTTGAGGCTTAGAAAGATCGGCAGGAAGTCCATGCTACTGAACGGCTTTCAGAATCAGCGGCAATAAGGTTTGCGGCAGGGAGATATGACCGGCAAGAGTGAATTCGTGCGCGCGCGACGACATCTTTAGCCAAGTTTTGCGAATGATCTGCAGCCATTTTTCCTCGTTGTATTCGGGATGGCCGGCGGCGAAGCCGACCAGATAATGCTCGATGAAAACCAGGCCGACGATGTCTTCCATCAACTGTGTCTCGGCATTGGTCTTGAGTCCCTTTTTGCTGATGATGATTTGCACGCGCTCGATCATCGCGTCGTCATAGCCGGCTTGTCGCATTAATTTTCCCGCCGTTTCGGCATGGAACTTGTAAAGACCGGTGCGCCACTGCAGATAGCCGGGGCGATCCATGGGATAGTCGCTGCGCGGACTTTTCCAGCGCTGGATGTGCTGGGCGCGTACCGCGAGTTTTACCGCTTCGGAAGCCTCCGGCGCATAACGCTCCTGCATCGCGCTCATGCGCTGCGCGTAGAGCAACTCTTTGGGATATGCGACACCGGCAAACAGCACGGTGTTTGGATCCTCGGCATTCGCCTGGTCAAAAGCCGCGATGGCGGCGGGGTAGTGTTGTTGTGGCATGTTTTACACGGGAGTGGCGATTGATATGACATGGTAAGCCAAGCGCGTATCGGGCGAAAGGCCGGCGTAATCGAGTAGACGCAGCTTGTCAGGGTTGCTGGTATGGATATTGCTGAGCATAGGGCTCCATCATTCATTTACGACAAGGTGCCATATGTTATTTGACGCTTACGAACAAAAAGGTCTGCTGTTCAATATGAACTTCAAGGAATCCGAAGCGAACTTCGCCGCGTATCGCGGTGATTTGGTTTTGGAGTTGGGTGAAGTCGGCGATGCTCACGGCCATCTCAAGCCGCCCGTATACACAATCAAAAACACGATTGTACTGGCAGAAAAAGACAAAATTAAACTCTATGTCGGCAGTCTGGATGAGCTCGCGTTATTGCCTAAAGTGCTGGACTATTACAAGGCGGATTTTGCGGCGGATGTTCGCATCATCATGTTTGTAGTGAATATTAACAAGCCAATGATCATTGAGATTGAGGTCTTGAGCATCGCCGCTATCGGTATGCAGGAAGGTTTGATCTGGAACGAGTTAATCGACATTGCGGCGCTGGACAAGGGCGACTTCAAGGGGCAGGCCGCTACGGAAAAGATTATTACTGTGTACAAAGCGTTGTCTGATTACAAGCCCAAGGGTGACAAGGTGTCGTTTGCCGATGCGCTTACGCGTACGGTGGAACTCAAACGTGCGGGTCGCGGCCCGGTTTAAGTGGCGGGTTACAGGCACGGCAGCCGCTGTGCCTGTTTGATGTTTTTGTAGTGTTCGCAACAATCGAAATATATTCGGAGTGCACACATGTCACGTATCGGCTTGTTCTTCGCCAGTAGCACCGGCAATACCCGGCGCATCGCCAAGATGATCAAAAAGCGTTTCGACGATGACACGATGGCCGACGCACTCAACGTCAATAAAGCGACTCCCGAGTTATTGGCCGGATATTCTTATCTTATTTTTGGAACCTCGACTTTGGGCGGGGGGCAGTTGCCGGGACTTTCCACCGATTGTATGGGCGGCGGATGGGAAGAGTTCTTGCCGCAACTTAAAGACGTGGATTTTAGTGGCAAAACCGTTGCCATCTTCGGCTTGGGTAATCAGGATAAATATCCGGATGAGTTCGTCGATGCGATGGGCGAGATTTACCATTTTGTGCTTGCGCGTGGTGCCAGGGTAATCGGCCAGTGGCCGGCGGATGATTATGAATTCATCGCCTCAAAAGCATTGGTAGAGGATGAGTTTGTAGGTCTGGTGCTGGATCAGGAGAACCAGAAGATATTGACCGACGCGCGGGTAGAGGCTTGGCTTAAGTTGATCGCACCGGATTTCGGGCTGGTGCTTTGATAGCTGCAGAAGCAATAAATGGACACGAAGCGGGATGCAAATTGTGGTTGCAGCAAAGAGGCCGACCGCTATGTCAGCTTCAGTGGTATTGATTGCAACGGGAATGCCCGTCGTGTGATGGCGCTGATCGAGAAATATCTGACCGAGTGCGGACAGGACGAACCATTCTGGAAATATTTCATAAACAAACGGACTCCGCGTAGTGGACCGGTGCCGGATGATCTTTTTTTGGTACATAGCCACATTAACCAGATACGCGAATTATTTGAAGCGATCGGCAATGAAGAGGCGCTTGCGTTGTTGTTCTTGCTTGAAGAAGAATGCTGTTAGCAGGCCCTAAGCAAGCCTGTATGTGCTCCGAAATTAAGGCTCCCTGCTTCGATGTCCTGATGTGGCACAGTATTCGCTTAGTGTTGTGTAGGAAAAACTACAAAAGCACACTATGGAACTCTCCGCTTCGGAATATGCCCTGAATACCGCTTTCGATGAATTGCTGGATAACACGCTGCAGCCGCGTGCGGCAGCGCAGCCCTTATTTGATTATCTGAATTCGTTGGACAAGGCCGAGCTGACTGCGCGCTGTGAGGCGGTGGATACCACGATTATGGCGATGGGCATCACCTTCACCATCTATAGCGACTCCGGCAACATCGACCGCGCCTGGCCGTTCGATCCTATCCCGCGCGTGATGGGACGCAAGGAGTGGGAGCGTATACAGGCTGGGCTTAAGCAGCGCCTGAAAGCCTTGAATCTGTTCATCAACGATTTGTATAACGAGCAGCGCATCGTCAAAGACGGCGTGTTTCCGGTCGAAGTGCTTGCGGGGTCGGGCAATTTCCGCCCGCAGTGCATCGGCATCACGCCCCGCTTTGGCGTGTGGGCACACATTTGCGGCACTGATCTGGTGCGCGACAGCGACGGCACGGTGTATGTGCTGGAAGACAATCTGCGCGTTCCCTCCGGTGTGTCTTACATGCTGGAAAACCGCCAGATCATGAAGCGTATCTTCCCGGAAGTGTTTCGCACCACGAATATCCTGCCTATCGACGATTACCCCACACAGCTTTATCAGATGCTGGCTGCCTTGTCGCCGCGTGCGGGCGAGCAGCCGGTGATCGCCGTGCTCACCCCCGGCATCTACAACTCGGCCTATTTCGAGCACAGCTATCTGGCGCAGCAGATGGGCGCGTATCTGGTGGAGGGCTCGGACTTGTTGGTGGGTGATGATGACGTGGTGTATCTGAAAAGTATCTCGGGATTGCAGCGCGTGGACGTGATCTACCGCCGCATCGACGATGCCTTCCTTGATCCTGAAGTGTTCAACCCCGATTCAACGCTAGGCGTGCGCGGCCTGATGCGTGCCTGGCGCAGCGGCAAGGTGGGAATCGCCAACGCACCCGGTGCGGGCGTGGCGGACGACAAGGTGGTGTACGCCTTCGTGCCCGAGATCATTCGCTACTACCTGAACGAAGACCCCATTCTTGCCAACGTGCCCAGCTATCTTTGCATGTACGATGACCAGCGCGAATATGTGCTCGCCAATCTGGACAAACTGGTGGTCAAACCGGCCAACGAATCGGGCGGTTACGGCATGTTGATCGGCCCGCGCGCCACGCCGGAAGAGCGCGCGCAATTCGCCGAACTGATCCGCGCCAACCCACGCAACTACATGGCGCAACCGACGCTGGATATTTCCACCGCCCCTACGCTGGTGGACGGGCAACTGGCACCGCGCCACCTTGATCTGCGTCCCTTCGTGCTGCAAGCGGACAAGCTCTACGCCACCACAGGCGGGCTGACGCGCGTGGCCTTGCGTAAAGGTTCGCTGGTGGTGAACTCATCGCAGGGCGGCGGCAGCAAAGATACCTGGATCGTCGAAGAAGGAGAACAATCATGCTAGCCCGCGCCGCGGAAAATCTGTACTGGATGGCGCGCTATCTGGAGCGCGCCGAAAACACCGCCCGCCTCATCAACAGCACCACCCACGTGCTGCTCGACCTGCCGCTGGGCGCGACCTTCGGCTGGAACAATCTGATCGAAATCGCCGGGCTGGAAAACCATTTTCAGCAAAATTATCCCGAGGCGAACGAAGAGTCCATCATGCGTTTTCTGATCGAGGACATCCGCAACCCGAGCTCTATCCTGTCGTGTGTGCAATATGCCCGCGAGAACACCCGCACGCTGCGTGAAGTGCTGCCCGCCGAAATGTGGGAACGTATCAACAGCCTGTATTTGTACGTGCGCGACAACGCCGGGCTCGCCTGCCGCAGCCGCCGCGACCGTTACATGGTGCTCAACAACATCATCGAGCAGCGGCATGCCATCGTGGGATTGGTGTCAGGCACGATGGCGCTCGACTTCGCCTACCAAGTCATCAAACTGGGGCGCAACATCGAGCGCGCCGATATGACTACGCGTATTCTCGACCTTAACTCTGCGGTGCAATTCCCCGAAGACAGCGTGCTGCATGAGCCGCTGATGGAGCGCGTGTGGATGAGCACGCTGAACTCGCTATCTGCCTACCAGAACTATCGCCGCCTCATTAGCATGAACGTGAGCGGTAACGCGGTATTCAATTTCCTGCTGGGGGACATGCGTTTTCCGCGTAGCGTCGTGCACTGTCTGTCCGAAATCGAATCCTGTATCAAGCTTTTGCCCCGGTCGCGGCAATTGCAGCAGCTCGTCGCGCACTTGCGCATCAAGATTGCGCAGCGCAATACGGAGGATCTCGGTACGCTTGCGATGCACGAATATTTGGATGTGCTGCAAGCCGATCTGGCTGAGGTACACAGCGCCGTGACACAAAATTATTTTCATGCGTGGCATGGCGACGGAGCGGGAATTAAGACCGACCAAAGTGAATTTGCGTTTGCCCAGTGACTGACGGCGTGTTAGTGTCAAACGAATACGACTTTCCAACATAACTCACCGTACTAACCAACATGACTTATTGCGTTGCCATCAATACCGATCAGGGACTGGTCTTTTGTTCCGACTCCCGCACCAATGCAGGATTCGACAATATTTCGATTTACTCCAAGATGCATTCTTTCGTGTGGCCGGGTGAGCGCAGTTTTGTGTTGCTGTCCGCGGGGAACCTGGCCACCACCCAGTCGGTGATCAAGCGCCTGTGGAGTGACATCGAGAGTGATGCGCCGGTCAATTTGCGCAACGTGCCGAATATGCTCATGGCCTCCGACTACATCGCCAATATCAGCGCCAATGTGCAGAGGCAGCACAGCAGCCGCGATACGGCGAATACCAATTTTGAGGCCACGTTTATACTCGGCGGACAAGTGGCAGGCGCACGTCCCGAGACCTTGCTCATCTATCCGCAAGGCAATTACATCCACGAATCGGACGAACATCCCTTTCTGCAAATCGGCGAAGTCAAATACGGGAAACCGATTCTCGACCGCATCATCAAACGCAACACGCCGCTGGCACACGCCGCCCGTTGCGCGCTGGTGTCCATGAATTCGACCACGCGCAGTAATCTCACCGTCGGTCCGCCAATTGATCTTTTGATCTATGAGAAAGACCGGCTGGATTTTGGCCAGCGCATCACCATGACCGAAAATGACCCGTTCGCGAAGCAGCTTTCAGAAGCATGGAATCACGGGCTGGTGCAGGCGCTGGAGAATCTGCCGCGTTTCCCCTGGGAGAACTAAGCCCCGCAGAGGGGCAGGCAGTCCGAGCTTAAAGTTTGAAGCGTCCGACGATGCCGTCCAATTCGCGGGCCGAGTGTTCCAGCGTGCCGGCCAGGGCGGAAGCCTGCACCATGGCGGAGGAAGAAGATTCGGTCATTTGCGCGATATGTTCGACTCCGCGCGCGATGTCCTGTGATGCCGCCGATTGTTGCGAAAGCGCCGAGGCCATATCGTTCACGGCAACGAGCACGCGTTGCGAGGCTTCCTGAATATCGTTGATGGACAAACCGGTTTGTTGCGCGAGTCCCGCGCTCTGATTCACCTGGGTGACATTCATCGACATGCCGTTGACCGCTTCCTGAGTGATGCCCTGTATACGTTCGACCATCGTGGCGATTTCTTGTGTCGATTGCCCGGTGCGTTCCGCCAGCTTGCGCACCTCGTCCGCCACCACGGCAAAGCCGCGTCCCTGTTCGCCCGCGCGCGCGGCCTCGATAGCCGCATTGAGCGCAAGCAAGTTGGTCTGGTCGGCAATCTCGTGAATGACTTTGACGATGGTGGAGATTTCTGTCGCAGCCGATTCCAATGCCGATATTTTCTGTGCGGCCTCGGTCACGGATTCGGAGATGCGGCGCATCTCGTCCGCGGACTGTTGCACGACGAGGCTGGAGGCGCTGGATTTTTCCCCGGCATCTTCAGACATATGGTGGGCCTCTTCGGCGCGTTCGCTGATATGACCGATACTCACGGTCATCTCTTCCACACTGGCAGCCATGCTGGTTGCCGAGTCCGACTGTGCTTTGCCGGAGTCGGACAGATTGCTCATGGTGGTGGCGAGCTCGCCGGAAGAGCGGAACAGGGTTTGTGAACTATCGCGCAGCTCGGTCATCATATTGCGCAATTGCGTCTGCATGGAAGCAAGCGACGCAATCAGACTATCTTGGTCTTTTGCGTCGACTTTGATGTTCATGCTCAGATCGCCTTTGGCGATACGCGCGGCAATTTCCGCGGCGTAGGTTGGCTCGCCGCCGAGCCGCTGCATAACACTGTTGGCGACTAGCATCGCGACCGCGATGGATAGGCCGAGAGTCGCAATAAACACCGCTAGTACGCCCCAGTTTGCGCGCTGCATTGCGGCGGCGGCACCGGCTTCGATACGGGCATTGTCCTCGTTGGTAAGCTTGACTACAGTATCGATGGCAGCACGGTGTTCTTCGTAGGCGCTGACCATGGGTTTCAGGGCGTCGGCCATAGCATCATGGTTGCCCAAGAGCGCCGCGGGAAGAAAACGTTGTTCCGCGATTTCGTAAAAACGCACGGCAGGGACATGCGCAGTATCCGTGAGGGTTTGCTTGATGGTGTTATCCAGTGTTTGTAGCTTCCAGAATTCATGGCGCGTGTTGTAGTCGGCATGCAGGGCTTTGAGTCGCTCGCTCAGCGCGCTCATCTCTTCCGGTCGTCCGTGCGCCATCTGTAGCACGACCAGATAGGATTCCAGTATGTATTCGGGCGGCGGCAGTATGTCCGCCACAAGATCCTTGCCCAGTACGACGCGGCTATACACCGGCCCGCCGACTTTCATCTCTTCCAGTGTTACGAACAGCCAGCCGCCCAGTACGGTGAGGCCCAGGACGACAACGGTGATCAATACGGCAAAGCGCTGTTTGAGGCTGAACTTATCTAACATGTTGTCCTCCCGGGACAGATATTTACGGCAAAAATCTTTATAGGCCTACGCCTACTATGGTTTTATCGGTGGCTATTTGAGAAACTTTAATTCTTTATGCATCGACAGCCTTGGCCAATGCCGTTGCCAAAATGCCGAGTGCGACCCAATCCAATTCCCAAACCATCGCGCCGATGGTGATATTCATCCCTGCATCATGCACAGCGCCGTCGAATGCGTTATCGCTGGCGATGGGGCTCATATAGATCTCCCGTTCCGGGCTGACACCGTCGCGTACGGCGACCAAGGCAAAAGACAGGCTGGAGGCTTCTATCGGGGTGAGCCGTAAAAGTATCGTGTCACCGGATTGCACAAGCACTTGTTTGCCGAGGATGCGATTGCGGCTGCTGTGGATGCTGAGCTGTTGTTCATGCATGGGCGGTATTCCGTGCGTTCTTGAGTAATTTAAGGCAGCCCGGATTCGCGGCCAGTTCCAGCGCGGTGAAATCATCCAGTGTCATTAACTGCGGATCTGCGCCCGCCGTCAGAAGCAATTGAACCAGCGGGGTCTTGCCTGCCGAAGCGCAATAGATCAGGGCGGTTGCCCCGTTGATGTTTTGGGTGTCGAGAGGTGCACCGGCATCGATCAGCGCGGCGGCACAAGCTTCGCTGTCGGAGAAACAGGCGAACCACAGTGCACCGTTGTTGTCCGCATTCAGTAATGTCGCATCGGCACCCAGTGTCAACAGCGCGTTGACGATGTCGAGCTCGCCCAAGCGTGCTGCGTGCATCAGAGGCGTAGTGGCATTGGCGATAGTGCTGTCGATGTTGTCGGACAGCGGATCGGCGGTTTTGAAACCCGCTTGTTGTAGCCAGCCTTTAAGTGCGTGCTCGTTCATCATTATTCCTCGGGTGGCAAGTCGGCCTGTGCTGAAATGTTTTACGGGTAAGCCGGCAGGGTGGAGATACGCGGGTCATCCACTGCCATGCCGATGGCATAGTGGTAGAGCACTTGGAAGCAATCGTCTTTAAGTCCCAGCACTTCGTGATCGGCATCGTCGAAGAAACAACCGATTCCCGTGCCGCGCCATCCAGCCGCTTCTGCTTCCAGTGTGAGCACATGCCCCAGCATGCCGGCTTCCCAATGCAGATGCCGGTAAGCGGCAGGATCGGCGGCGACGGGCGCGGCGAATTCCGCCACCAGCATAAAAGTGACGGCGCACTGCGTAGCGATGTCCTGATGGCAGGAGAGGGTACGTGCAGTCTTGCCGGCGCGCGCCGCAATCAGCTGATACAGCGGCAACTGCGTATCGACGGGCTGCCAGGTGAATGTTTCGCGCATCGCAGTTTTGAGTGCGTCCACCTGTGTCGCAGTTCGCGGCAGCACATACAAACCGGGTGCCATACCCGCGACGCGATGCACCATCATCAGCGGATGCACGCGTGCCGTATGCGGCCACATATCCCACACCGGCGAGCCGCCGGGTAACAGGCTGGCGAGCATTTTTTGGAACACGGCAAGTGGCATCACCGAGAGACCGTCAAATGCCTGTGCGCTGCGCCGTTTCAAGATGACTTGTGTTGCGCTGATGTCGTTTGTCACGGCTGAAGTTGCGGACGCTGGCGATGTCCCGTGCGCAAGAGGCAGTGTGCCGCGTGTCGCTTCGGCCACTTCCTCTATCACCGGCCATTGATACAAGGGGTGCGCATCCAGCAAATTGGGTTTGCCGGCCCAGTGTTGCCAATTGTGTGGCGGCTCATCGGGGCAGGCATCCAGCGCAAGAATTACTTCCGCTTCTTCATGCTCCACTCCGATAAAATCATTTGCACGATTCACGCCCAGCGTTCCGGCCACGCTAGCGGAATCCAGCGTTAACAAACGCGGTCGCCAGCCGTGCAATGCTGCGGCATAAGCGACAGCGGCCAGCACGTGACCCATGTCGAGCTGGCAATAACGAAAAGCGCGCTCGCCGTATTTCCAGGCTTCGCGCCAGTGGATGGAACTGAATCCCAGCCATACGCCCTGCGCTGCTTGCGTATCGTTCCATGCGCGTCGTTCCAATGCATGGTGCAGATTTTGGTAGTGGTAAAGACCGCCTTCCAGTCCGGGAATATTCGCGGCGATGAGCCATGTTTCGGTGGGGTGCAGATTGCCGGAGGAGGGGTGGGCGCGCAAAGACCAGCGCGCGCCGGCATACTCTTTCCATGCCGTTAGCCCCGCGCACAAACGCAGCAGGGAGCCGAGATTGGCCGTGTTAAACGGTGCCGCCGCGCGCGGGGCGGCCAGCTCGCCCCAAGTGATGTGGGACATCTGCACTTCGCGCGGCAGCGCCTGTTGGTGTGTACCCGCCCATTCGCGAAATGCCGCGGGTTGTGTATCCCAATCCAGCGTGCCCGGGCCGGCGGCATAACGCTCCGACGTATGTTTGCTGCGCGCGTGATACGCGAGCACGGCGGTGAGGCGGGTCATCACTGTCCGGCTTCGTTCAACTCTTCGCTCAGGCAACCGATGGGTTCGGCCAATGTTCCCTCCGCATCTGTTTCGAAACGCACCAGATAGATCTCCTCATTCGGCATCTCTTGCGCATGACCGACGTTGACGACGACACCGCGTGCGCCCGCGCTGACCAGCAAGGCATCGGGCGCGACACCGGGGATAGCGCTGCTGCCATCCTCTTCCAGAGCCTCGTTGAACAGGTCTTGCGCGGCGAAGACCATATCGCCCATTTGAAATCTACTCATCATTCATCTCCCGGACTCGGAATCAATTTAGCTTCACAGCGCAAGGCATCCGCGCGACCCCATGCGGTGACCATTTCGACGAACCAGCGCGGATCGCGCGGGTGCGGGCAAAACAAATCATATTCGGCAAAGCAGCTGCCGTCGCTGTTGATGGTGAGCGTGCCGCAGCGGGCATTACGCGCGTTGCGCCATACGCCTTCGTAGCCGGGCAGTTGGTTTCCGGGGTCGATGACGCGCGTGAACTGCAGGGCGGCAACTTCTATTTTTGGTGCGCTGCCCGTCGCCGTGAAGCGCTCGGCTTCCTGTTGCAGGGCAAGCACGGCCTGCCCGACCAGCGCTTCCAGCTCGGCGGGAAGCGTTGCTGCTACCATATTTCGGCAGGAGCCTTCAGGCGCTCGACCGGTGTGCCCCCCACCAGATGCTCGTCGAATATCGCACTCACATCGGCTTTGCTCACGTTGTTGTACATGATGCCTTCGGGATAGACCAGCACATTCGGCCCCATGTTGCACGGGCCGATACAGCCGCTGGGCGTTACCAGCACCTTGTCGAACAGCTGGCGCTGTTGCCACTGCTTCATGAATTCATCCACGACTTCGGCGCAGCCCTTTTGCCCGCAAGATCCGCGCGGGTGACCGGCGGGACGGTTTTGGGAACAGACGAATACGTGCTTTTCGGGTTTTGCCATGGTTTATGCTCCTGCCGCGAGCGGCTTGTGGGTGTGGCATTGTTTGGGGCAGACGCGGCTGCACGAGCCGCAGCCGATACAGTCTTGCGCATCGGCGAGAATCATCACCATGCAGTTGTCTTCGTCCTCGTCATACGCCTCGTCGTCCTCGCTGCGCTCGACTAACTCGAACACTTTGCGCGGGCAGACTTTGTAACAGCGACCGCAACCGATGCAGTTCGCCGCATTCAGTTCGGTGACAAAAGTGGGTTCGTAAGGCGTGCCGCCTCGGGTGACTCCGGTGATGTTGGCCATGATTTTTCCTTTGTTTATCCTTGAGCTTCTTTTTGTGCTGCGGTCAATTTTGCGTTTGCATCCGCCCATGCCTGACACGCGTCGTAGGTGGATTGCGCGATGCCGGGAATTTCTTTGTATCCGGCAGGCAACTTGTCTTCGACCAGGTCGTGCAACTGCGATGCCCATTCGCTGGAAATGCGCTTGAGACGTTTCACATCTTTGTCGAGAGCTTTCAATTCTTCTTCGGTCATAATTAGTCCTTAGTTGTCAGGATTGAGGATTGAGAAAACCTGCAACTCCGTTTCTCGCTCAATCCTAAATCCCAGTTCCTTTATCCTGATTAAAGTCCAGCCACGTCCGGGTGTTTGCCGATGATTTCCAGCGCCACGGACAACAGTTTGTCGCCTTCATCTTTCATCTTGGACAGGCTCTCGTAACCGTAACGGTGCACATCGCGCAGCGTGCGATCCATCACCACCAGCTTGCCCACGGTGATGAGTGCGCGGCCGAAGCCCTCGTGCGTGATATTGATGCTGGGAACCGCCATCAGGCCGCATTCTTTTTCAATGAGAGAGGAAATCGCATTGTAAAAAGCGCGGATACGCGACAGCATAATTTCGTCCGGGTCGCCGATTACCGGAATCGCGCGGCGCTGTTCTTTGGTGACGATATACGGTGCAAGGATACGGTCCGCAGGCCAGCCGTCATAAGTGCCGTAGCTGTCGA
Source organism: Betaproteobacteria bacterium (assembly GCA_020055845.1). Taxonomy (GTDB): domain Bacteria; phylum Pseudomonadota; class Gammaproteobacteria; order Burkholderiales; family Gallionellaceae; genus PALSA-1006. The sequence goes on along the minus strand of JAGVIV010000086.1, from coordinate 7,010 downwards.
TGGCGCGCATCTGTTTGACCATTTCTTTGACGAAATCGGTAGATAACAACGGGTCTTGTTCTGCTGCTTGAGTCATGGTGTTTCTCCTTTGGATAAATTTTCATTTTGGCGTTGCGCGAACAACTGCGGCACCCAGCCAGACAGACGCGCGAGCAAGAAGCCCGCGGCGAATCCGCCGCCCGCGCCCAGTGCTGCACCCACATCGCCCAGACCGAACGATGCCGCAAGACCTGCCCCGATTAAGGCGAGTACGCTAGGTAACAAATAGGCCAACAGACCGGCTTTAAGCAGGTCGCTTTCGCTCATGCTTAATTGCAATTCTTCACCCACGTTCGCATTGCACTTCACTTCGATGGCCTGACGCTGGTTGGAAAAATATTTCCCCAGTCCCGATACACCGCAGCTGCTGCGTGATTTGCAGCCGCCGCAGGCGGATTCGATATTCGGTTCTACCCGCACCGTGCCATCGTGTGCGGAGACCACGCGTGCGCTGATTTCTATCATTCCTGCCACTCTTCGTCGTCCGCGAAACTCCCCGCGTGCGACTGTTTTTTGAGGTGTTTCGCCAGCCATACCGGCGGATCGTTGAGCATACTTTTTTGCAGGCCCAGCAGCAGTTCGTCGATGAGCGTTCCTTCATCCACGCGCATCGGCTGGATGCTTTTGATCAGCAGTTGCTGAATGGCCGAAGCACCCACCGCGTTGCAATACACCGCGGCACAATCGCCCAGCAGCTCGACTTTGGCGGCGAGCTTGCCCTCGTGTCCGTCCATTGCCGTCTCGATGAATTCGGCGACCTCGATGAGGCGCGTCGCGCCTTCATCCACTTCGTAGATGGCAAACGCCTCGGCGGCACCGAAGTGTTGGTTGACCGCGCGGCGGTCGCTGCTGGCAAAAGCGATCTTTACCGTCATGTCTTTCTCCTTAGTGCCCACCAGGCGCAGATGTCGCACGGCCTTCTCCTGTCCGCTGGGCGTAGATGGAAATGTAGGGTTCCGGTTCATTCCGGCTGTGCTCGACCAGCATATTGGCCAGGTCGAACAGTGTTTGGCGCGTGCCGCGATAGCCCACCCACAGGCGCTGGTAACCGCCGATCAGATCAAACTGGGGAAAGCCTGCGCGCAGTAGCGGGATGCCGAGCCGGCGCGCGCTTTCCGCCGCGTGCGAGTTGCTAATAATGAGTTGCGCACCATTGTGCTTGGCCGCAATCTCCATGTCTTCCAGATCGCCGATGGCGACTTGGACGGCGCTCACGTCTTGCAGAATGAGCGCGCGCGCCGGGGCGACGGCCGCCACCACTTCGCAACCCATGCTGTTCGCCAGATGGGCAAAGCCGTAAAGCAGGTCGGGGTCGGCAGCGATGGCGATACGCGCAAAGCCCAGCATGAAGTGGCAATCCACGATGGCATCCTGCAACTGCGCGCGCTGGCGCTCGATTTTTTCTGGCACCGGTTTGGCGCTGATTTCGGCGAGTGCGGCAACAAAAGCATCCACCGCATCCAAACCCATGAGGCAATCGAAGCGGTAGTCGGGTACACCAGTTTGCTGTTTGAGGAAATCCGCCGCCTCGTACAGGGAATTACCCAGCACCAGTGTGGCAACGGATTCACCCATGCTGAGAATGTCCGACACCGGTGTGCCGCCGGTGGTGACCGGGCTGCTTTCCTGTTCGGTGAGATGGCCGTCGAGCGAATCGGCGATGTCCGGCAACACCAGAGGACGCAAGCCGAAAGCCTCGATGAGTTCTTTGATGTGCTCGATGTCTCCGGGCGTCAGAAAAGAACCCGCCAGTACATTGATTTGTTTTTTGCGTTTGCCGACACTGTTGCTAGACGGCACCAGCACTTCCAGCATGGCTTTGACCGCCAGCGCATAACCGCTTTCCAGACAACCGCTGAAGTCTGGCGTGTTCACCGGCACTACGGGAATATGCGCGAACTCGGGATGTGCGGCGTAGAAATCTTTTACCAGACGTTTGATGTCCGTGCCCTGCGTTTCGGAAAGTCCGGTGGTGGGCAAGCCGACCAAAGCAGGTTTGCTTTTTTCGCACACTGCCCTTAATCCCTCGATCACATTCTCGTCGGCATTCATCACCGTGGACACTTGATCCATGGCGGTGGTCTGCAGGGGAACGGGTTCGCGGAAATGGCGCACGAAATACACTTTGCCGAATGCGGTGCAGCCCTGCGAGCCGTGCATCATCGGCATGGCTTTGTTGATGCCAAGGAAGGCGAGCGAGGCCCCGATCGGTTGGCTGGCCTTGAGCGGGTTTACCGAGAGTGCTTTATTGCGTTTCAGTATCTCGGCCATGTCATGCTCCCAATTCGACACCGGGCACGGAGGTCTTCGCCCAAGGTGCAGGTTTGCGTACCGCCGTCCATACCGGACTCTGCAAAGTGAGCGCAAGTTGGCGCGCGAGTTCCACCATGCCGCTGTAACCCTCGTAACCGAATTCGCGTTCCTGATTGATGTCAAGGAACGGGATCTTGGCTTTCAGCGCGGTGTACATATTGCGTCCGCCCGCGATGAGGATGTCGGCCTGATATTCCTTTACCGCGCCGAGCAGTGCCTTGGGGCTGCCGTCGGTGATCATCTTGGCATCTTCGCCCATGATCTCGCGGATGCGCGCTTTGTCTTCTTCGGTGGATTTGTTGGTGCCGGTGGCGACCACTTCCATGCCCAGATCTTGTAGCGCGGAAACAATCGACCATGACTTCACGCCGCCGGTGTAAAGCAGCACGCGCTTGCCGCGCAGCTTTTCGCGCCACGGGTCGAGCGCCAGATTAATTTTGGCTTCCTCGCGCACGATCAGGGCTTCGGTGCGTTCGGTGAGCGACGGATCTTTGAGCAGACGCGCGAAATCGCGAAAGGCTTGCGAAGTGTCGGTCACGCCATAGAAGCTGCCTTCAAAGAACGGGATTTTGTAATCGGTTTCCAGCTTGCGCGCCACGTTGAGCAATGCCTTGGCGCACACCACCATATCGGCCTCGGCGCGGTGCATGGTCTGCACGTCGTGGAAGCGCGCATCGCCGGACAGAGTGCACAAGATGCGCAGGCCGAGCTCGTCGAACAGCGGCAGCACGTTCCAGAATTCGCCCGCGATGTTGTATTCGCCGATGAGGTTCACGTCGTGCACGGTGATGCCGGGACGCTGCGCTGAAGCAGGCACAGGATAAGGCTCTGCCGTGCCGACAACGTATTTGAACATGGCTTCGCCCGCGATACGGTTGCCCAGATTTTTGGTGCCGTAAAAACCGGCACAGTCCACCGGCACGACTGGCACGCCGCATTTTTCCGCAGCCGCTTTACACACGGCACTGATGTCGTCGCCGGTCAGCGCGGGTACACAGGTGTTGTAAACGAACACCGCGTTGGGGGAATAACTATCGACTGCTTGCTTGATGGCATGGAACAGGCGCTTCTCGCTGCGCCCTATGATCACATCCTGTTCGGTGAGGTCGGTGGTCATGCCGATGCGATACAGCGTGGGGCCGGAGGAGCGTGTGCCGCGGTTGTCCCACGAGCTGCCCGCACAGGCAATCGGGCCGTGCACGATATGCGCCACATCGGCGATGGGCAGCAGCGCGATCTGCGCACCGTCAAAAGAACAGCCGCCCGCCGTCGATCCCGGCTTGGGTCGCGCGCAGCCCGACTTCGACTTGGTGTTATGTGTGCACGCCGGTTCGTTGAGTAACTCGGCGATGTCTTTGGCTTGCATGGCATTCGCTCAAAGGTAATGACACCCTCGTATTCGCAAATGCCGTGCCAAGGACAGCTGATTGATTTAAATGGGATTTAAAGTCCGACATCTTGTAGCAAACCCGACAAGGCGCTTATTCGCAACAATCTGTAAGGAGAGGGTTGGAGGGTGATATAGAGTTGCTCGATAACTAGAGGCGGCAGGTTCTTGGCCTTCTTCAGTTGGCCGCGCATAAATAATTCACCAATTCGTAACAAACGATTCACTAGGCTGAAATAGTTGGTGTTCATAGTGTGCGTCATTACATATCTAGACATCTGCACTCATGAGTCTCTACGCAATAGACCGCGACACCGGTATTTCATTGTATGCACAAATCGCTGAAGTTTTGGAGCGAGATTACGTGCGGCAGGGTGCTGCCGGAGATAAATTGCCATCCGAAGGCGAGTTGGCGGCTCGCTTTGGCGTTAATCGCCATACATTGCGCAGAGCAGTTGAAGAGCTAATAACGGCGGGCCTGCTTGAGCGCCAGCATGGTGTTGGCATTTTTATTACAGACCAACTGCTTGATTACCGTGTGGGTACAAACACCCGCTTCACCCAAACTCTGGCAGATATTGGGATTTCAACAGATACCAAGGTGGTCAGAAAAATGGTTGCACCTGCCTCTGCGGGTGTGGCGCGCAATTTATCAATTGCTCCTGATGAGCACGTACTTTGGATAGAAACGTTACGTCTAGCCGATGGTGTTCCATTCTGTGTGATCTCGCACTTCTTGCCCGTAACGCCATACGCTGCTTTGCTTAATGAGTATCAGGACGGTTCTTTGCATGACTTGTTGTCGGCAAACTGTGGAAAGCTCCGTCGTACTGAAAGTTTGGTCACTGCGGTGCTTCCCCAGGGTGATGACGCGAAGCTTCTTGGCATTACCCAGAATCGACCTGTTCTTCGTGTAAAGAGTTTGAACGTACTTGATCGGATTGGCACCCCGGTCGAGTACGCCATTACCCGGTTCCGCGCAGACCGGATCCAACTGCGCATTACCCCCTGATTATTCATAACCCGTACTGAACTTGATAGGAGTCTTACTAAATGAAATTTAACAAACTTATTCTTTCAACGCTGGTCGGCTTTTCGCTGATTGGCACAGCGAGTGCAGCAAGTGCTCGTGAATTAGTAATGGGTCTTATTCCCGCAGAAAACAATGAGGAGATGATTAAGACTTTTGAGCCAATGCGCGCTTACATGGAAAAGAAGCTTGGTCAAAAAGTGAAGTTATTCACTGCTACTGACTATGCTGGCGTGATTGAGGCGATGAAGAAGAAGCGCGTGGATATCGCTTGGTTTGGTCCTCTGTCTTACTACTTGGCTGAACAAGAAGCGGGAGCTGAAGCGTTTGCGGTAGGCATTCGTCAAGGTAGCGACTCCCCAACTTACAAGAGCCTGATCATTGCCCCTTGTGACAGCGGCATCAAGAGCATCAAAGACCTGGCCGGCAAGAGTGTGGCATTCGTTGACCCAGCATCTACATCTGGCGGTCTGATGCCAAGCTACATGGTTAAGAAAGAAACCGGAAAGATGCCTCAAGAATTCTTCGGTAAATTCACTTACGCCGGTTCGCATGACGCTGCTGAATTGGCTGTAAAGAACAAAACTGTCGATGCAGCTGCGGACAATGACATCACTTACGAAAAGATGCTGGGCAAAGGTCTGATTACCAAGGAAAGCAATTGCATCATCGCCGAGTCGACTCCACTCCCAGGCTCACCTTTGGTCTATCGCGGCGACCTGCCTAAGAAGTTGAAGGCTGATATTCGTGATGCAGTTCTGAATGCTCACAACGAAATCCAGGTTACCGGATACGGCAAGATCAGTCACTACGTATCAATCGGTCCAAAGGACTACCAGATGATTCGCGACATGGTGAAAGACCTTGGTCTGAAGAAAGAGCAGTTGAAGTAAGTTGAAGTTCAAGTCAGCAGTCGGTGTTTAAAGCATCGACTGCTGTTCTATGGAGGTTGTATGGCTCAGATAGATATTAAAAATGTGTGTAAACGCTACCCAAATGGCTTTGAGGCTTTAAAGGGAGTTAGTGCAGAGATTGCCGCAGGTTCCTTTACAGTCATTCTTGGCCCTTCAGGTGCTGGCAAATCAACCCTGTTGCGCACCATCAATGGGCTTGAAACAGCAACAGGTGGCACGATTCAAATCAGTGGGCAAGTGGTTAACCAAGCTACGCTGCGCGAAGTTCGTTCGCAGGTCGGCATGGTGTTCCAACATTTTAATTTGGTTGATCGTTTATCGGTCATGACCAATGTTCTGACAGGACGCCTTTCTCACCGCTCATGGTTGGGAAGTTTGTTGTATTTATTTCGTCGGGAAGATATCGACCTGGCACACGATGCACTCATCCGCGTTGGCTTGACAGATAAAGCATGGAATCGCGCGGATAAACTTTCCGGCGGGCAACAACAGCGTGTCGGTATAGCGCGTGCATTAGCTCAACAACCGCGAGTCATTCTTGCCGACGAACCCGTAGCTAGCCTTGACCCAGTCACTAGTGAAGAAATCATGGGGTTGCTTCGTGAGATTTGCACGCGTGATGGAATTACAGTCGTCGTTAATCTTCATCAAGTTGAATTAGCCAAACGCTTTGCGGATCGAGTCATCGGCCTGAATGACGGTCTAGTTGTCTACGATGGTCCTGCAAGCGGTTTAGATCGCGCAACCCTAAGCAAAATATATAACCGCAACGGAGATCAAGTCGATGAGCAGCTCGAAACTATGCTGGCCTACGCCTAACGGCTTGCCTGCATTGATGCCGACCGCCGTTTTGGCGGTGAGCATTCTTTTACTTGTGATGAGCGCGTCTTCGGTCGAGCTTAGCGTGCTGCGGTTATTTAATGCGATTCCGCGCATGTTCGACTTTGCCGGAAATTTATTTGTCATGCCGGATTGGGGCTATCTGCCAACTCTGGCTGTGAATATGTTGCAAACCATGGAGATGACTTTTCTGGCAACCAGCATCGCTTTGGTTATTAGTTTGCCTTTAGGTGTGATGGCAGCGAAAAACGCCAGCCCACATCCGGCAATCTTTCATGCTACGCGCAACCTGGGAACGATGATGCGTGCATTGCCAGAGCTTGTTTGGGCTTTGGTTTTTGTGTCGGCGGTTGGCTTGGGGCCCTTGCCAGGAATCATGGCACTATCTTTTGTCACCGTAGGATTCATGGGCAAGTTCTTTGCTGAAAGCATTGAGGTGGTTGATCCACGTCAAGTTGAGGGTGTTGTCGCGCATGGTGCGAGCTGG
>JAGVIV010000045.1 GCA_020055845.1 Betaproteobacteria bacterium | reverse complement strand
GGTCCGTACCCACCACCACGGCATCCACCTCGCCCTGTGCCATCATGTATCCCGCCATATTGTCGGTGATGAGCGTCACCGGGATGTTCTCCTGCACCATCTCCCAAGCCGTCAGCCGTGCACCTTGCAAGAAAGGTCGCGTCTCATCAGCGATCACCGAAATCTTCTTACCCGCCTCCACTGCCGAGCGAAACACTCCCAACGCTGTCCCCCAGCCCGCCGTCGCCAGCGCACCTGCATTGCAATGCGTCAACACCCGCGCCCCATCTTTCAGCAAGGCCGCACCATGCGCGCCCATCGCCTTGTTGATGCGGATGTCCTCGGCCAAAATCTCATGCGCTTCTGCCAACAAACGCTGCGCGATTTGTTGCGACGATTGCGCGGCGACACTCTCCCAAACCTTGCGCATGCGCTGCAACGCCCAGAACAAATTCACCGCCGTCGGGCGGCTTGCTGCCAGCACGGCGAAGCCCACCTCCATGCCTCCCTTGAATTCGACCGTCGCTTTATCCTGCAAGCGCAACGCCTCCAGCGCCACCCCATAAGCCGCAGCCACACCAATCGCCGGTGCACCTCGCACCACCATGCTTCGAATGCCCTCGGCAACCGAAGCTGCTGTGTAGTAACTCAGATATTCAAAGGCGGCAGGCAAGATGCGCTGATCCACCATCTCCAACCTATTGTTGAACCAGCGTAGGGTTTCGATTTTCATGTTTATTTAAGTAGCCCGTTTAGTTCATTCAATCAATTTTCCGCCATTCAAGCTGCCCATTGGCAATGGATTCCAACCTTCCCAATTTTCGGTGACCGAAAATCCCATAACCCAGCGCTTCGGTAATCTCGACGATCTGCGCATCAATCAGTTTCAGTTTCATTTTCTTTTTCTCAGTCTCAGGACTGATTGCGAAATTCACACCACCACGAAAAGCAACACTGGGATAAACGATAGCCTCCACTTCTGCATTCTCTTTAAATTCATTGAATACAATGTCCGCGAATGCACTGGTTATCTTGTAGTCAGTATTACTTTTTGCAGGAGCGATGAACTCATCGGCGAGAAAAGCATCAACCAACAGTGGAATTACATTGCTGTCAATTGCTTCTAGAGCATCCTCAAATGGTTTTGAGGACTCTTCGATTTCAGCCCCCAAGTATGTTTGTTTTGTACGTCGAAAATAATCAAGTTCTCCCACAGGTAAAGCAACAATATCTTGCTCAATCTGAAATTCAGAAATGACAATCTGATCTCCAAGTTCAACTTCAATTTCAGAGAGTACTGTCTCCGAAAAAAGAGAGCCGTAAAACACTGGCGCTCCTGGCTTATGACATCTACCAAAGTCTTTCGTCTTTTCCGCTGCTCGTGAGCCAAGATCATCCGTACTCTTGAACCATTCCTCAGAACTCTCCAACCGCCTCGCACGAAATACAGTAAAGACCACGGGCACAGTTGCAATTTGTGTGCTTATTTCTGGAATTTTATAAGTTTGAAAAACCCTGTTTCCTTCAGGCTTTATTAGCGCAAAAACGAAATTCCGAATTTGTTCATATGTCCAGCGCCCCTTAACTCCCCCACGAAGCTGCTCAATGACATTCAGAGCCCCCTCTTTCTCTGAAACAAATTTTTCAAGTCCCACCAAGTCCATTGAAAATAAGCAGCCGGAAGTATCAGGATTAAGGTTGTCAGCCATGGCGCCCTCGCTTACTAATCGCCTTCGAACTCGCACAGGGCAAACACCTTCTGCCCCAGCTTCTCCAACCTTGCACGACCACCGATGTCAGGCAGATCAATGATGAAACAGCACTCGACGATGTTGCCGCCCATCTTTTCGATGAGGATGCAGGCGGCTTCGGCGGTGCCACCTGTCGCGATGAGGTCGTCCACCAGTAAGACCTTTTCGCCTTTCTGGATGGCGTCGGTGTGGATCTCGATGCGATCGGTTCCGTACTCGAGGGCGTAGTCGTGGCCGATGGTCTCGGCGGGCAATTTGCCTTTCTTGCGAATAGGCACGAAGCCTTTGCCTAATGCATAAGCCAATGGTGCGCCGAGGATGAAGCCGCGCGATTCGATGCCGGCAATCTTGTCTATCCCCAAATCTTTGTAGCGAAGCACCAGCTCATCTACCGTGGCGCGAAAACCCTCTGGGTCTTTGAGCAAGGTGGTGATGTCGCGAAACTG
>JAGVIV010000017.1 GCA_020055845.1 Betaproteobacteria bacterium | reverse complement strand
TCAAGGAATCGCTGAAGGATCATTACGCCACGCTGTTCAGCGGCAGCAATGGCCGCTGCGCGCACGAGATGATTCTCGATTGCCGCGAGTGGAAGAAAGAAGGCGTGGAAGTGGGGGACATCGCCAAACGCCTGATGGACTTCGGCTTCCACGCACCGACGACTTCTTTCCCCGTAGTGGATACGCTTATGGTCGAGCCGACCGAGAGCGAATCCAAGGCCGAGCTGGATCGCTTCTGCGCCGCGATGATCGCCATCCGCAAGGAGATCGAAGAAGTAGTCTCCGGCAAAGTGGACAAGAAGGACAACATTCTCAAGCATGCACCGCATACCGCGAAATCGGTTTGTGCCAACGAGTGGGCACGTCCTTACTCGCGCGAGCAGGCCGCCTATCCGCTTGCATGGGTGCGCGAGAATAAGTTCTGGCCTGCCGTGGCAAGAGTGGATAATGTATACGGCGATAAGCATCTGGTTTGCACTTGCCCACCAGTCAAGTCGTAAACAAACCCATTGTAGGAGCGGCTTTAGCCGCGAAGATTTTTAATACCTTCGCGAGCAAGCTCGCTCCTACACAACCAAAGCGGAGACCTATCATGGCCAAAGACACTAGCAACAAAACCGCTGTCACTCTGGGCGGCGCTCCCGTCACTCTGTTCGGGACATTTCCTGCCGTCGGACAAATTGCTCCGGCATTCACGCTGGTGGATAAAGACCTGAAGGATGTGGCGCTGCAAAGCTTCGCGGGGAAACGCAAGGTACTGAACATCGTGCCAAGTCTGGACACCGCCGTATGTGCCACTTCCGCGCGCAAGTTCAACGAGGCTGCGGGAAAACTGTACAACACAGTGGTACTGCTAATCTCCGCCGACCTGCCGTTTGCCATGAGCCGTTTCTGCGTGGCCGAAGGATTGGAGAACGTGGTGACACTGTCGCTGATGCGCGGTCGCGATTTCATGCGCAATTACGGGGTGAAGATTGCCGATACCGCGCTGTCCGGCGTGACCGCGCGTGCCGTATTGGTGCTGGACGAGAATAACAGGATAATCCACGCCGAACTGGTGGATGACATCACACACGAGCCCGATTACACAACGGCACTGGCTGCACTACAATAACGGCTTCTCTCTTGTTTCGAGGTATACATGCAAAGTCCTTACAAAGGAAAAACCGGCCTGACACGTTTATGGAATGCGCTGGGCTACTCAATGGAGGGCTTCCGCGCCGCATATCAAAATGAAGACGCGTTCCGTATGGAATTGCTGGCCGCCGCGCTCGCCATCCCCTTGGCACTGTGGCTACCCGTCGGTCATATCGGCAAAGCACTCATGATCGGTAGCATCCTGCTGGTACTGCTCGTCGAATTAATTAACTCCGCCATCGAAGCCACCGTGGACCGCATTTCGCTGGAAGACCACGATCTGGCGAAGCGCGCCAAAGACATCGGCAGCGCCGCCGTACTAGTCAGCCTTATCAATGCCGCGGCGATATGGGTACTCGTGCTGACAGCCTAAATACCGCTGCTATAATCCTTCCTTTCATACATTAACCAATACTCTTAAGCCCTATGAATACTCTGATCTGCGGTTCCGTTGCATACGACACCATCATGGTGTTTAAAGACCATTTCAAAAAACACATACTGCCCGACCAGATTCACATGCTCAACGTCTCCTTTCTGGTCCCGGAGATGCGCCGCGAATACGGCGGCTGCGCCGGCAACATCGCGTACAACCTACAACTGTTGGGCGGTCGCCCCCTGCTCATGGCAACCGTGGGAGACGACTTCGGACCGTATGCCACACGCTTGGAGAAACTCGGTTTGCCACAGACCCATATCCGCACCGTAGCCGGCAATTTCACCGGACAGGCATTCATTACCACCGACCTGGACGACAACCAGATTACCGCTTTCCATCCCGGCGCGATGTCGATGTCGCATCTCAACCATGTGAATGCAGCCAAAGAAGTTACGCTTGGCATCGTGTCACCCGACGGTCGCGATGGCATGTTGAAACACGCGCAAGAATTCGCCGACGCCAATATTCCCTTCGTGTTCGATCCGGGTCAGGGCATGCCGATGTTCTCCGGTGCCGAGTTGCTCGAATTCATCGAACAAGCGAACTATGTGACGGTGAACGATTACGAGGCGCAATTGCTGCAGGACAAGACAGGCAAAACATTGGCCGACATCGCGCAGCGCGTGACCGCCCTTATCGTCACCCTCGGGGCGGACGGTTCTATGATTTACACCGGCGGCAAACAGATCGCCATTCCCACCCCCAAGCCCGCCGCCATCGTCGATCCGACAGGTTGCGGTGATGCCTATCGCGCCGGTTTGTTGTACGGAATCGAACGCGGCTGGGATTGGGAAACCACAGGCCGTCTGGCTTCGCTCATGGGTTCGCTCAAAATTGCTAGCCGCGGCGGACAAAATCACCGTCACTCGCATGCTGAGATTGCCGAACTGTTTAAAAAGCATTTCGGTTTTTCCATCACGCTGTAATCGTATGCGGGGTGGTGCCGCGCATCGCCCCGCAAGCTTTGGATAAAAAAGCAAAGATTAGTTTGCTATTCCTCCCGATAACGCGCACAGTGCGCGCCAGCGATTTTCAAGTCCTCTCGTTGTTGTCTGGTTAGTCTCCGTTTTCGCGGCATTCCTCCCTGCATCTGCTTGTCCTCTTGACCTTCGCCCTTTCGGGGCATGCCCCTTTATTTTTCAGGAGATTCACATGGCACTAGGCACAGTCAAATGGTTCAACGATGCAAAAGGTTTTGGCTTCATCACACCTGAAAATGGCGGCGACGATTTGTTTGCGCATTTTTCCGCGATACAGAGCGCAGGATTCAAGACACTGACCGAAGGTCAGCGCGTAAGTTTCGACATTACCGCCGGCCCCAAAGGCCAGCAAGCATCGAACATTCAGGGCGCAGACTAATGGCGAAGGAAGCGCTGCTCGAAATGAACGGTCTGGTAGATGAAGTACTGCCGGACTCGCGCTTCCGCGTCACGCTGGAGAATGGCCACAAACTCATTGCTTATAGTGCGGGCAAGATGAAGAAGAACCATATTCGGATCATCGCCGGCGATAAGGTTTCGCTGGAACTTTCACCCTACGATTTGAGCAAGGGGCGCATCACCTTTCGCCATCTCGATGTGCGCAGCGGCAGCTACACGCCTTCTCCACAACGTCGCTATTAATCAAGGCTCCGAAAAAAACGACGCGGGACTTTTACCAGTCCTGCGCCACCGGATCTTTGCACATCACCTGAAACAACTGACGATCTTCAAGTCGAATCGCCGTAAGTGGCCCGCCCCATAGACAACCGGTATCCAGTGCGATGACATCTCCCCGCACCTGCAAGCCCAAGGCTGACCAGTGGCCAAATATAACGGTTACCTCTGCACTCTTGCGTCCGGGCAAATCGAACCAGGGCAAATAGCCATGCGGTACTTTTTCCACTTCACCTTTGAATTTGAATTCCATATCGCCCTGGGGCGTGCAGATACGCATACGTGTTAGCGCATTAGCAATCACACGCAGACGCTTATAGCCACGGTGATCATCACGCCATCCGTGCGGGGAATTTCCGTACATGTGCTCAAAGAAAACCGCATAGTCATCGCCGCGCAATGCCTGTTCCACCTCTTGCCCCAAGCCGAGCGCTTGCGTGACACTCCATTGCGGCAGCAATCCAGCATGAACCAGTACATAACCCGCTTCGGCATATAACAAACGTTGATGGCGCAACCATACCAGCAGCTCATCGCGATCCGGGGCATTCAACACCTCGTCCAGCGTGTCACCGCGATGCAGCTCGGCCTCGCCCGCCGCCACCGCCAACAGGTGCAAATCGTGATTGCCCAGCACGGTGATTGCGCGGTCGCCCAGCGACTTGACCAGTCGCAGCACACGCAAAGAATCGGGCCCGCGATTGACCAAATCCCCCACCAGCCAAAGCCGGTCTTGCGCCGCATCAAAACGGATCTTCTCCAGCAGCAGCTGAAGCTCGTTATAACAGCCTTGTATATCGCCTATCGCGTAAATAGCCATCGCATGTTACATTTCAAAAAAATTAACTGTCTAATTAAGACAGCTCACCCTACCGAGTGAGCAAGGGAAAATGAATGTCTAACACCGCACCCGCCAAAATCAGCGTTGTCATACCCGCTTATAAAGTAAAGAGTCACATTCTTCAAGTAATCGGCGACATCGTCCAGGGCAAATTTGTTCTCCCTCGCAAATCAAGTCAATTGCGCGCAAGTTGAATTATTTGTCATGCGCAAATAGTTGAAGACCAAACGGGTACTTCAGCTCAACTGATGCAGTTTTTGTGCAACGCTGCATTTGCCATCGGAGATAAACTAAATAACGCCGACGGCGTAGCAGCGTAGCCGGGAGATATTCTCCGAGCTGAAGACCGTGCGGATACTGCTGCGATTTTCATCGAAATTCCAATCGATGTTATTTTTCGGCAGTGCAGGCCGCCCCCCGACAAATTAAATTGACTGAATCACCGTTGATGTGAAGGGTTCTTAGCAACAGCCCGGGAACATCATTGGGCGAATATGCAATGACTATCCCTTCTTTGAAATCAGAGGGCGGCCAAATCAATGCCGGACGATTTGATTGCATACTGTCAATATTCGCTACTACCGATAAGCCGACTGACGAGACATTGGTTGCATAAAGCGGATACTGTCCATATTTAGCCACTATTTCTTTGGCCATCTGAGCATAGTTTTCTCCGCGAACTGTTTTCTGGTAGTAAGGAAAAATCAAAAACCGAGCAACAAACCCAATGGCGAGCATCACGATAAGCCATTTTTTAATTTGAAAAGGGCTGTTTTTTTGCATGAGGAGGTAGGCTGCTGCAAGCACAACAAAGGCAAAAACCGGAATAACATAGCGTACCCCGCCCTGTGGAGAAAGCAGGTATGGCAAGAAGTTAAACAGCGCAATGAGCAACGATATACGAACTGCCGGATGCTGTAGAACAATGTCGCGCTGACGAAAAATAAAATAACCAATAAAAAAACTGGCTGGCATTAGACGTATCAACATTTCCGCAGGATAAATCACCAGTCTTTTCAAATAGTCTGCAATGTTCGGGACAGCCAATTTTTCCAGAATATCACTAGCCATTTTTGTATCTTGAGCTGCATCATGAGTACCCAGTTTTAACCAGATAAGCGGCATCAGAACGGCAAACACATAAATCCCCCAAGCTCTAGGATTCAGCAAAAAGCGACGGAAATCCGCAATGCTTATCAAAATCAACAGAGAAATACCGAAAAACACATACACCGTAAATGCTTTCGTCAAAAACGCCGCAAAAGTTGCCACCATTGCTGCACCCAGCAACCAATAACTGTTACGCAAGCAAGCACCCCAGGCTAGTGCGATGGAGAGCACAACGAACATCGAAAATAGAGGATCTGCATATGACTGCCACCCATGATCAAGCATGACATCAGCTGTCACCAGATACAGCAAAGCGGCAAGCCATGAAATCGACTTGTCGCGCCATAATTGATGTGCTAGCCAGCCTATAATCAGGCTCGTACTTATCGTTGCAGAAACGGTAACAATACGTGAAGCGATTAGTACGTTTTCCCAGCCGATGAAATTCGCAATCGGGATCATCAACCAATTAAACAACGGCGGACGCCCGCCGCCACCGCCAATGGCACCATACATCACCGTGCTCATAAACTCTTGTCGCTGCCACATCTCCAAGGAGTTCAGGGTAAAAACGCCTTCCTCGCCTACGTAATAGAAAAAAAGAGTAGGTACAAAACACAAAACCGCAAAGAGATACCAAGACATAAGTTTTATGTGTTTGGATGCATTCATTTTTTAAAGCCTTGCCGGACATTAAAGGTCCAGTATCGATTAAGTATAAAGTTACTCAACGGAACAACCAGAAGAACACCCAGCTGCGCCCAAAAATACCACCAGTGGAAATACTGCAACAGCAGCAGCATCAGCACCGTATTCAGAGCCAAACCAAAAAGCGAAACCACAATAAATCGCCACAGAGTAACGCTGTGCTCTTGGCTGGATTCAAAAGTCCAGCGGTGATTGAGTATGTACGAGATACTCACCGCTGCAGCAAAGCCAAGTATGGATGCAATCACCGGATATATATGCAACCACTCAACAGCCAGTATTAACACCCCCAAATGCGTCAGCGTATTAATAATGCCCACTACTGCAAAACGGGCAAGCTGCAGCTTCAACACTTACTTAACCTCGGGGGGCTGCATATTGATTTTTCTAACAACGTAGACGGGCCTGCGTTTGGTTTCCATATACATACGCCCAATATATTCACCGAGAATGCCGATACCGATGAGTTGTATTCCGCCGAGGAAAAGGATGGAAGTCAAAATGGAAGCATAGCCCGGCACGTCTATTCCCAGCACAAGCGTTTTTACGAATATAAAAACGGCGTAGCACAGGGAAAACAACGCAACCACTATGCCGAGATAGAGCAATATTTTTAACGGCGCAGTCGAAAATGAAGTAATGCCTTCCAACGCAAAATTCCACAGTTTCCAGCCATTGAACTTACTACTTCCCGCAATTCGCTGCTCCCTTTCATAATCGAGGGTGACCGATTTAAAACCGGCCCAAGCGAATATGCCTTTCATGAATCGGCGGGTCTCAGGCAATGAACGAATAACATTGACCACAGCGCGATCCATCAAACGAAAGTCCCCTACATTTTCGGGAATGGCAAAATCCGAAACCTGATTGTGAATTTTATAAAACAGAGCTGCCGATGTTCGTTTCAGCCATGAATCTGAGGATCGATCTGCACGTCGAGCAAGAACCACTTCTGCGCCGGCAGCCCAGAGTTCGACCATACGTGGAATCAGTTCGGGAGGATCCTGCAGGTCACAGTCAATTGGAATGACGGCATCACCGACAGCGGCATCCAATGCCGCCGTAAGCGCAGCTTCTTTTCCGAAATTACGCGACAGATCAACGACCTTAATGGAAGAGTTTTCATCAGCATATTTGAGCAACAGAGCAAGTGTTGCATCCCCGCTCCCATCATTTACGCAAACAATTTCATATGGACACCCTAATTTTTCAAGAATCGGAATAACTCGAGAGAAAAATTTATCGACGACCAATTCTTCGTTATAGAAAGGTGCAACCAGCGAAATCATCTTGGAATTTTCATTCACACTATCACCTGTCATTATGGCGGATTCTTAAAACCGCAGTTGAAAAAATAACGGAATTCTTTTCTAGTCATTGGGTTGAGGCCTTTGTGGAGCAGTCAATCGCGCTTTCTAGGTTATGGTATTGATCCAAGCCTTTAAAGGCGCGAATATGAGTGGCACTCAGCACATGCTGCAATCGACGACGGTTTTCTTCCAGATGTGAGCGGTCATTCTCTTTATGCCACAGGTGCAACACCGGCGCAGCAAAGCGCGCGCTCTTGTTGCTGAGTCCGGCTCGGATCAGGCGGACGACTAGATCAGAGTCTTCCTGCCCCCAGCCCGTGTAGCTTTCATCCAGTCCGTTTACGTGCAACAAATCTTCCCGGAATGCCGAAAGGTTGCAGGTCTTGGCGCCTTGCCAGCGTTGCGGCGAACGCTTGCGTAGCCATGCCACGTCCGGCAGGCGCAGCAGGGGAAGTAGGCGGTTTATTTTCCCCTGTACCCGCGCTTTGAGCCAAGCACTGAAACACCAAAGATGGACAGGAATTTTTTTATGCAGAATTTGCGCGGTAAATTTTTGCGATAGCAGCAAACGGTTGCCGGAAAGGAAGCAGCCCGACTCACTGAGCTGACGGTGCCGCGCAACAAAATCGGTAAGCGGGATACAGTCGCCATCGGTGAAAATGATGTAGTCAGCCTTTGTGGATACGAGTGCGCGATTGCGAATTGCGGCGGCACGGAAACCGTCGTCGTCCTGCCAAATATGATGAACAGGAAAAGTGGCACGCGTCTGAAACTGCTGCACCACTTCTGCCGTATCTGCAGTGGAGCCATCGTCGGCCACGAGAACTTCAAAGTTGCAGTCGGTCTGCGCAAGTAAACCTTCCAGCACGGCAGCCAATGCATCGGGACGGTTATAGGTGGTGACAATGACCGCGATGCGAAAATTATCGCAGCTCATCATGATCTGCCGGAGGATTTCGCCAGTTCAGTTGTGCAGTGGAGGCTTTGGCGTAACGGTAAAAAGTACCTTCAAAGTTGCCCAGCGCCAGCACAAATCCCGCCCAGCCATCAAGGAAGCCGCGCTTGATGATATAGATGCGGATGAATGCCCATATCCCATGGAGCAAAGCCGTTCCCATACCGACTCGCTTACCCTTGCGCTCCAGCTTGCGCGCACCCAGCGTCGAATAACGCTGCATCTTGTGTACCAGTTGTTCCAGATTTTGGAATGGCACTTGGATGATGGAAGAGTTGAAATAGCCAATCTTGCCGTGCACCTGAAACGACTCGTGCACTTCTTCGCGGTCATCAAATATCAGTGCGCCCTTGCGAAACAACTGCGGCTGGCGATAGTCAGGCGACCAACCGCTATGCTTAATCCAGCGACCCATGAACCAGTTGCGGCGAGGGACATAGTACGCATCAGCAGTGGGCTGCGCCAATAAGTTAACAATCTCGGCATGCGCCGACGGCGTGCAGCGCTCGTCCGCATCGAGGCTGAAAACCCATTCGTGCGTGCAAGCTGCAATTGCGTCGTTGCGTAATTTTCCGAAGGTGATAAAAGGAAGCTGTTTAACAGTCGCGCCCAACTCGGTGGCGATTTGCGCCGTAGCATCGGTACTGTTGGAGTCAAGCACTAACACTTCATCCGCCCAAGATACACTTTGCACAGCAGCAGCAATCTTGTCCGCCTCGTTGTAGGTGATGATGTACACGCTGAGTTTAGGAGCTATTGTCACAGAAGTCATTTCAGTCATGCTTAGCCCCTAATTTAAGATTGGCAAATAACACTGCACTCATAAACGCAAAGAACAAACCGTCGGCATGGTCCATCAAGGCCGAATTGAGCATACAGTTGAGCAGATACGCGAGCAACAAACCGCGCGCCCCATCCCGCTCTAACATTGAGGACAAAAGCGGGGCACTGCGCCAGTGTGTATAAAACAGATACAGCAACAGCACCAGGCCGAGCAGTCCGGTTTGCGCCGAAATCATCAGGTATTCGTTGTGCGGGTTACGTGTCTTGATTGCATCCGTACCTTGAATGCGGCGCTCATAGGCGGCAGGGAATCCGCCCGTTCCTGCCCCCAACAAAGGATTCTCGGCCACGATATGCAGGGTGTTGGAATAAAAATCCAAACGCTGCCCGATGGAACTATCCCCGTGATTCGGAACCCATGCCTGATACTCCGCCGCCGCCTTTGCCACGCGATCGTGCAAACGCGCCGAACCCTGATACGCCGCAAGCGCCCCCAGCAGCAGCACCGCGACCAGCACAGCCTTTTGCCGCCAGCCCCAACTGCTGCCGCGCTGCGCCATGGCGCGCGCAAAAGTCGCCCATGCGAACCAACCCAGCAGCACGAACAGAATCAGATAACCGGTTCGCCCTTCGACCATGAACAGCATATTCACAATAGCCAGAACGGCAAACATCAACCATGCGATCTTGTGCTTAAACACAACGGCCTCACGCCATTCAAGCAGCGCCAAAAACACGGCGAATGCCATCATGTTGTTCTGCGTGATATGACTGTGAAAAATAGCGGGATTGATCGGGGCAGTCCAGGGATGCATCCACGACAGCACGGGAACGATTTTCAAGCCAATAAGATACGAGGCCAGTAAGGTGATTCCCATCGCCGCGACAAACGCACGACGCGCCCTGCGTCGTACCGTTTCATCGGAAAGCAGCCATATGAATACAGGAATAAATGCGAGATCGGCATATTTCTCCAGAATGATCAAAGCATCGCGGACAGGCGTGTCGCCGTAAAACACAGCCGCCAGCAACACCGCAAACAACAACATGGCGGCACGCGCCACCGGATGTCTCAGCACGATACGCGAAATAACGGGGAGACTGGATAAAGCGCCCAACAGGATCAGCGCCAACAACACGTTATCGAACGCGACCGAAATAGGCACCGACAGGCCGATTAGAATGACACACCATTGCAAAGGCGCGATGAGCGCACGGCGCATACGCGCCAGATCAAATATGGGTTTTATCATTGGCGGGTATCCGGTGTGTATTCAGGCACCCATTGGCACAAACGCTCGCGCACCATGCCATCGGCGACAGCAACATCTATCGCGATCCAGCTCAGCATCGTAGCCAACTCGTCTGCTGACACCATACGGGCCTGAGCAATGCGCAATTTTGGGTGCGGTGTCGGCAATGTGTTTTCATCATCCGCCAACAACTCTTCATATAATTTTTCGCCCGGACGCAGGCCGGTAAACTCGATCTTGATATCTCCATCGCGCATGCCGGAAAGACGAATGAGGTCGCGCGCCAAATCGACAATCTTCACCGGCTCACCCATATCCAACACAAATATCTCCCCGCCACGCCCCATACATCCGGCCTGCATCACCAACTGGGCGGCCTCGGGGATGGACATGAAATAACGCGTTATCTCGGGATGTGTCACCGTGACCGGACCGCCTTGGGCGATTTGCTCGCGGAATTTCGGAATGACGCTGCCGTTGCTTCCCAGCACATTTCCGAAACGCACGATGATGAAACGTGTCCCACCCGTCTGTTGCAAACCCTGGCAAACCATCTCGGCCATACGCTTACTTGTTCCCATGATGTTCGTGGGATTGACCGCTTTGTCGGTGGAGATCAGCACGAATTTTTCTACGCCGTGGCGCTGTGCGCACTGCGCCACCTGCCATGTACCAAAGACATTATTTCGCACAGCCTGCCAGGCATTGTGGCGCTCCATCAATGGCACATGTTTATAGGCTGCGGCGTGAAACACCACGCTGGGCGAATATTCGGCAAACGCCTGTTCGAGTCGCGCCGCATCGCGCACATCACCGGCCAGATAGACAATCTCAATCTGCGGAAATTTATGCGTCAACTCCTGCTCCATATTGTACAAGGCAAATTCACTGGCCTCGTACAACACCAATAGCCGGGGCTGAAAACGCGTAATCTGACGGCATAGCTCGGAGCCTATCGAGCCTCCTGCACCTGTCACAAGCACCACCTTGCCACCCAATTGCTCTTGCAGGCCGGCATCGTCCAGTTGCACCGGATCACGTCCGAGCAAGTCATCCAATTCAACCGCCCGCAACTGCGAGATGGCGACCCTGCCGCTTAACAAATCTTCAAAGGCCGGCACCATCTGTGCCTTGACCCCGCTGTGACTGGCCAAGTCTATGACATGCCTGCGCACCTGATGCGTCGTAGTCGGCATCGCCACAATAATCTGTTCCACCCCGAGACGTTTTGCCCAATAGGGCAAGCTATCCAACTTACCCAGCACTTTTATCCCGTTGAGTGTACGTCCCTGCTTATCCTCGTCATCATCCAGAAAACCCACCTGATGCCATTCTCGACTGCGCGCAAGTTCTTTGGATAGACCAATACCGGCACTGCCCGCCCCCAGCACCAACACCGGCTCGCCGCGCAAATGAAAATCGCCATACAGCAAATTCTCCTTCCACAAGCGATACAACAAGCGGCTTCCCCCCATAGACAGAATCAGCAGGATGGGATCAATGATCAGCACTGAACGTGGCACAATGGCCTGCACACGGAACAAACCCAGCACCAATGGAACAAGCGCGGTCGCCGCAACAACCGCAAACAGGATACGCCGCAGATCGGCCACACTGGCATAACGCCAGATACCGCGATACAAGTTAAAGCCCCAAAAGACTGCCCCCTGAAGCGGTATCACCCAAATCAAAGTACGCCACATCTCACTTTGAAAATTGGCTGGCAGGTCAAAATTAAAACGCAACAAATAGGCGAACCACCACGCCAGGGTGGCGGCCGTAAGATCGTGCAGTATTGCAATCGCCGTATTTATCCGGGATGACTTAAGCATCATGCGCTCGCCCAGATTTTTTCCAGAGGATGTCCAACGCCAGCATGAGTCCGGCATAAACGCCACACCACATCAGGAACAATTTCCATGGCAGCCCATCTCCCAACGCGAACAAAGCGGAGAGCCCGGCCGCCAACATCAGCAGGTATTCAAACAAGGCAACATTACGATGCCCCCAACCTAGCTGTATCGCACGTTGATAATAATGCTCGCGATGCGCCTCGCTGATGCGCGCGCCACGCAGTGTGCGCCTTGCCAGCGTCACGCTTGCATCCACGATGAACGGGGAAAATACCAGCACGGGGAACCACGCCCCCCATGCACCGC
This sequence comes from Betaproteobacteria bacterium, assembly GCA_020055845.1. Classification (GTDB taxonomy): domain Bacteria; phylum Pseudomonadota; class Gammaproteobacteria; order Burkholderiales; family Gallionellaceae; genus PALSA-1006. Next base: position 37,083 of record JAGVIV010000017.1, on the reverse strand, counting down.
TTTGCCAGCCCCACAATCCTATGCCGGCGGCCAGAAATCCAAGCGGGATGGATCCAGCATCCCCCATGAATATCTTGGCCGGATAAAAGTTGTTATAGAGGAAACCCAGCGCCGCCGCGCCTATCGTAAAGTTCAGCATCGCCAGCGTATCGTCATGCGCGATCAGTGCAGCGAAACCGTAGAAAGAAAAACCGAATAGCGCCATGCCACCGGCCAAGCCGTCGGAACCATCCATGAAGTTATACAGATTGGTCATCCACACTGTCAGCAATAAAACCAATAAGGCCAGCAGCATTCCGTGTCGCGCAAACAGACCGCTTCCCGTTACCAGAATGAGCGCCGCAACAATATGCACCAACAAGCGTTTTTTTACCGGCAGGTGATAGATGTCGTCCAGCAATGAGATGAAAAACAGCGCCAGCAAAGGCAAGACAATCCACCACACCAATACCGGCAACATTAGCGCCCAACCTGACAACAAACCCGACATCAATGCGACTCCACCGATGCGCGGAATCGGCTTCTCATGCAAAGAGCGTTCGTTGGGAATGTCCAGTGCGCCCTGAGCAAATCTGCCATGCAGAATGATGGCGGTCAACAGCATGGTTACCAGTGCAGCAACAACGGGAGAATAATGGCTCATAGATAGGTGTTTCGATACCACTCGGCAGTTTCTTTAAGCCCCTGCTGCAGGGTATACGGGGGAGTCCAATTAAGTTCGCGGCGGATTTTACCACTGTCGACACGTAATGACTCCAATAGCCGCTCGATTTGATTCGATTTTCCGAGTAAGCGTCCGCTCAATTTCAATAAAGCAAGAGGACATGGAAACAGTCGCGCATGATATTCCATCGACGCACCCAGATTACGCAATAAATCCGGAGTAGAAACATCTTCGCCGTCGCTTACCAAATAGGTTTTTCCCACCGCAGCAGAATGCGTAGCGCAAGCAATCAAGGCATCCACCAAGTTCCCGACGTACATCAGACTGCGCCGGTTATTCACACATGCCAATGGCAGAGGAATCCCTTTGACTAAAGCATCCAACATCTGCACAAAATTACCCCTTACTCTGGCACCATAGACTAATGGTGTACGCACGATGACCACCTCCAGGCCAGTTTCTTGTGCAATGCGATGCAACGACTGCTCGGCTTCCCATTTTGAAATACCGTAAGGATCTTGCGGGGAAGGAACATCTGTTTCTGTGAATTTTTGGTCCGCATAGGTCGCTTCGCCATTTACCTTGATTGAACTGACGTATACCAGTCGCTTGACTCCACTCGCGGCGGCAGCGCGCGCCAAGCGTTCCGTCCCAGCAACATTTACTTTACGAAATTCTTCCAGAGGATCTTTCGCATCATCGCGCATAACATGCACACGGGCAGCGAGATGAATAATCGTAGATATTCCGCAAAAATAATTTTTCCAGTCAGAATCAGCGGATATCTCCGGCATAAAGACGATGTTTGCGCCGTGCAAATTCGAATCAGCACTGCTCCGCAAAACTGCACTGACGAAATAGTCGCGCGCAAGCAATTCTCTACACAATACATTACCAACGAAACCTGAAGCACCCGTAACTAACAAATGTCCATTGTTCAACGGGATGATCTTTGTCGAAGTTGCTGATACACGTCAGAAGAAAAGAATCGAAACATGCTTGTCAGGTGCAAAAGCATATATTGCAAATTTTTGTGGCTGCTCCGACGTGCATCATGCACCACAGAAACCTGTGAGCACATAAGAATTCGAAGATTAGCCAGAGTTAATCTGGCGCATAAATCCACATCTTCATAATAAAGAAAATAACGCTCATCGAAACCGCCGATTTTCTGGAAAACTTGGCGGGGGAAAAACATGAACATCCCTGCGACCCAATCCGGATTGGATATTAGATTCAATGAGTCCGCATGCGTAGCGGATTTCCCCCCAAATATTTTTTTTACTATTTCGAGCCGTGAGGGGAATTCCCGGGCACTATCTTCCTGCCCACCCTCAACGTTGACAATACGAGGAGCCACTAATCCGACATCAGCCTCTAGCGCATTTTTAATGAGTGGAGGAAATGGTGTCTCGGTAAGCCGTATATCCGGATTAAGCACACAGAAATATTCACCAGTCGCAAGAAGGAATGCTGCATTGTGATTTTCCCCAAACCCTTTAGGCGCTGCATTGCGAATTATTTGAATTGGAAATCTATAATCACTTATACCAAATAAAAGTGGCTCTTCTACATTCACAGTCAATATGACTTCAATCGGAGTATCCGTACAGTATTGCTGAAGATCATCCAGCAAAGAGTGCACCAGTTGAACTTGGCGATGACTCACAATTGAAATCGAGATCTTAGGCAACAGGTTTGACCTCCTTCTTTTTCATGAAGGAAAGCAATAGGTTAAAACCCCATTGGGCTATAGTTACATGCATGCCTATTTTTTGTTGGCGTAGCTTGTTTGCCCTACAAAGAAAATGTGTACGCAAGATTTGTGCATAGACATTAACTTGCTCCATTATGACCGGCGACAATTCAATACCTCGTATTTTAATGCGCATCTCAAGCATTTCAGCCTGTACAGTGCCGCGTTCAATTGCAGCCTTTTGTATTTTCCACCGCTGAGGCGAAAATAATAATCTTTTTAGTCTTTGACTAAACGAAATGGCGCCCAAAACATTGTTACCATGCTGCCTATATTTCACCAATGGCTTTGGAATATATCCTACTTTCCCACAAGATGATGCAAGCAACGCTAACCACCAGTCATGCATACGCGCTTCACATGGAACTGGGCAAGCCAACTCCAGCAAGGCTCGGTTACTGGCACATGCACATCCCGTCACCTGATTCTGACAGAGCAACACCCCAAGATCAGACGTGGCTGGCGACAACCCGGAAAACATTACAAATGACTCGGAAATAAGATCCAACGCTTCACTAACTACGGTCAAATCACTATGTACCAGCAAAGGGGTTTGAACACCATATATTCGCTCCATTTCTAACATTGCCGCAAGCTGCATTGCTATCTTTTCAGGATGCCAAACATCATCCTGATCCGCAAAAAAAACATATTTTGCATTTTTTTCAAGCGCCACTCCCATCAAGCTTGAAAAATTACCTATTGCCCCTTGATTGCCGACATCATCTCTGATCAACTTAACGCGATTATCTGCGCATTCAATTTGCGAAACTTTCTGTACAGTATCATCACTCGACCCGTCGTCACGCACATACAGCGTCCAGTCGGAATAGCTTTGTGTTTGAATGCTACGAATTTGCTCTTCAATAAAACATCCTCCGTTATACGTAGCCATCACTACGACTACGCGCCCCACCTCAGAAACAGAAGGGGTTACACTGGCGATCACTACAGGAGCCGTTGAAACATTGTTGAGCGTCAATCTGGCTGCCCTTATATATACTTACGGTTGTTTTTAAGCAAATGTGACCCAACCATGCCAACACTTGGCACGACACCATTTGCGTGCAGCGGAAAGTTATCCAAGGTCAAACAATCTCAAGATGAGGTAACGGGAAAACCAGCTTTGCATGCTTCCATTTACGCTTGGCCACAAAAAACTTTTTGAAATGCCAAGGAAGAACAATCAGGTAATCTGGCTCATTCAGAAGAAGGTCATTTTCCGGGACAATCGGTATCCATGAGCCCGGGGTAAAACAGCCATACTTTTCGGCATTCACTTCGCCGACGAACGAAACTTCCTTCTCGGTTAATCCACAATATTGCAGCAACACGTTTCCTTTGGTTGATGCCCCCAGCGCACCTACTACCTTGCCTTCAGCTTTGGCTGCCTTAATAAACTCCAATAACTCATACTTGGAAGCGGCAACCCGCTTTGCAAAAGCTTGGTATGGCGCAAGCGTATCAAGCCCCTTGGCACGCTCATCCTCCAGAATTTTCTGCACCAACGGGATCACTTCCGAATTTCCTAAAGATTTAGCCACCGTTATTGAAAAGCTACCACCATTTACATCATTGAATTCAACGTCGAGTATCTTAAATCCTACCCGATCCGTCATCCACTTGATCTGCCGTAATGCATAAAACTCCAAATGCTCATGACACACCGTGTCATAAGAATTTGTTTCAAGCATTGTAGGCATGTAGCTCTGCTCGAACACCCAAACCCCGTCATCTGCTAGAACGTCATACACCTGGCGCATAAAACCCGTCGGATCTTCCAAATCATAAAACATAGAAAACGAGGTAATTACCTTTGCTTTTTGTTCCGGGAAACGAGCTTTCACCAAAGCAGCAGAAAAGAAATCCGGAATTAATTGAATATGAGGGGGGTAATAACTGTGGAATTTAACTCCGGTCGGATCAACACCTACCAACACAGGGCCTGAGGATGGATATGCCTGCAGCGTAGTACTATCATTGCTACCAATATCAATAACCAGATCACCTTTTTGCAGCTCGACCAACCCCAGGATTCTTTCCACTTTTTTGTGAAGATGCGCCACCATGCTGGCATTTAGGCCGGAGCGATAGCCGTAATTTTCACCATACATCTCACCCAGATCATATGAATGCTCTAGCTGCAGCAGGCCGCAGGAAGCCCCCTCTTCTCCCGTGCACTTCACTAGGCGTAGCGGGCCTTTCGTAACCTTTGCATTCTTCTCGCGAGGAAATACTCCTGTCAACATTTGTTCACCCAAATCCAGCACACACTCCAGATGAGTATTGCCACAAATTTTGCATTTTTCATTTTTTTTGTACATCGTTATTCTCCATGTTCGTCCCACATTTTCTTCAATTCTCTTGGACTAGTCCTGCGCATTTTGACCATTCTAACAGCGGGCACTAAGATGGCAAAACCCTTGGCAGACAATAACACTGCCAAAACAACTCATTTATGCCTATCTAAAGCTTATCCAAGCAATCTATCCAATAGCCGGCTTACCCAAGTAGCATGCCTGCTACGCGTTATGTCATATAAAGTTGATTTGGCATTCCTTTTTGCAAGAACGCAATATAGAGCCGCAAATCCGTTGACCATAGCAGCGGGAAACATGGCTATAGTCATAGCCATTCCACAATACCAGCCGTTGGTTCTATCCGCCAGTAACTGACTGTATTCGTTCATGCCATAGCCACCTATAGCTCGATACAAAACGAGCTGACTTATCTGGCGCCAAGGCTCTTTTGCACACACAACTGACTTCGATAGCTCAGAGAAGTCTCTAAATGACCAAATCAACTGGGGCCATTTGAACATCCAAATTTCAAATCCACGCGATGTCCACATCGCATTGCCATAACGAATAATGATCAACGGGTCTGCGATTACTTTAACTTTGCTTATCGGGGGATGTTGAAAAATCACACCCACATGAATAAACAATGTTCCAAAATAACTTAACCTGTCACGCTCAAGCCATACACAACGTTTAATGACAACACCGCCAATGAACGATAGATAATTTGCCACTTCCGAAAAAAACTTCTCTCCATCTGTCGCTGTGTATGCCCTATCGTTTGTAAAATTGAGAATGCGAGCCCGAAGTACTCTAGTAAAGTCTGCATTTCTGACTTCGGAATTCACCACAACCAGATCGACGCTATCTTTTATTGCATCAAGTACACGAGAAACCGCCCCAGGGCACAATAAGTCATCATCCGTCATCAACCAGCAGTATTCCCCTCTCGCATAACCAACCGCTTTGTCGTAATCGCGGTCTACGCCGGAATTTTCTTGCTCACGGTAATAACGAATTTCAGGGTGACCAGACACATATTTCGCCATCACCTCTGAAGTATTATCGGGCGATGCGCCATCCACAACTACAAGCTCAACTCCAGGTTCGAATTGAGCCAGAATCGAATCCAATGTATCGGCAATAAAGGGCCCTCTATTGTAGGTCGCAATACAAATGGACAATTTTGGCACGTCCCGGACAGCATTCAAATTGTTAGCTTGGCTCATGAGATACTCCACCGCCATATTCCTTAAATCGCGATGTTGCCGACCTCTTCTTTTTGGGCTTCACATCTTCCTCCAGTATCTTTGCTGGTGATGAACCAGCTTAAGAATTAAAGGGTGTGCGACTTTGTACATTGCATACCTTATCCAATTGCCCAAACCCGGATCCGCATAATGCATCCCAACAATCCGATTAAGCACTTGAATATCTTCAAATGCTGGACTTTCCGTAGCGCGCAATTTCGCCAACATCAAATACCGGAGCGGAATATCTTGCTGTAGCACCCGCCTAATGTGAAAAGCCTCTTCTGAGCGTTCGCCAAACACCATATTGGCAACATGTTGAAATGATTCAATTGCGATTCGAAAGCGATTGACTATACCTCGGTCTGCAAATGAATCGTTCTCGCCCCGCTTATGAAGCGATATTTCAGCCAGATAATATACCGTGAGTCCTTTGGGAATCATGCTTAACAAATGTCCGGCAACAATCCAGCAACTGCCTCGAAATGATTCCGGCACTGTCGCGGCATCCCAAGTTTCTTTCTTGAATATTGGGCTGGACATGAAGCTGAAGAATGCCTCACTGGTTCTGGCCAAACGAAAATATTCCCTTCTCTGAAGCGCCTCCCCCAAGTTAAATAGGCAAGGACCATGCTGATTCATTAAAGGCGGGTATTCGCAAATAGGATCCATCTTTAAATTGCACAACACATGCTCACAGAGGTAAACATCACAGTCCGATTCAATCGCCTTCAGTATTTTTTCAATTGCGCCTGACAACATGATGTCATCAGCAGAAAACAACCAGCAGTATTTTCCGGTTGCCAAGCTCACGACCATCTCTATATCACGGTCAATTCCGCCACGAAAACCTTGCTGGATATAATGCAACTGCGGACAATTTCTCTGTCTGGACGCCACCTCGATAGCCGTTCCATCTGTCGACCCACCATCTAACACTATCACCTCAACTCCCTCGGAAAGTTGCGGCAAAATACTATCCAGTGTTACACCAATAAATTTCCCGAAATTATAAGTTGGGATACAAATGGAGAGACGTTTCATTTCACTGAGCGGTTCAATAGAAAATTCCTCGCCTTTACAACGCCGGGTATTTTTTTAATTTTATTTTTTACTCTTCCTTTAAAGGCGAGCCAGTTATACCGGCACCTGCTAAGTCTATTCACGAGCGTTGCGTTACTCTCATGCGCATACCAGTCATTTACGCCAGTTCGCTTAAAGCAAAAATATCCGAACCTGCTTAAATAATTGCTCACCGCAGCATCTTCAAAATTTGAATTATCTTCAACCAAAATAACTGCCGGACGCCAACGTTCCAAGGAAAACCCGCTAAGCACCTCCAGCTCATGCCCCTCTACATCTACAGAAATGAAATCAATTTCACTGCCCGGCTTTAAGCCGCTTAATATTTCATCCAGCGTTTTGGTTTGAACTTTCACTTCTCTGTAGGTAAAGCCATATGACTTAATTTTATTTAACTCGTCTTCCCCGGCATTAATGGTTGATACCCCATGGGCTCTTTCCGCGCCTTCTGCCACAAAAAGCGTAACGTCACCCGCCTTATCAGAAGCTGCCAATTCAAACAATACCGAGCTTCGTGAGGCTCGAATCATTTTGCATAAAACGGGATTTGGCTCAACCAAAATACAATTCCATCCCGCTTTTTCGAAATACATAGTGTTGCTGTCATTAACACCGTCATTTGCACCGACCTCGACGCATAACCCACTGGTCTTTTGGTTGAATATTTCAGCCAAAATTCTATCCTCACCAAACTGGGAATAATACGTCTCAGCAACATTTATATTTTTCATTTTAATCCTCAAGCCTGGCAAAAGTGATCTCAGGTTTTTCGCAAACCTACTTGATGCAACAAAATATTCTTAACTACTTTTGGCAATACCGCGAAGGAGAGTAACGCCACTACAATTGTCAGCATGCTTCCACTTATCAATTTCACACCAAATGAATAACCGGCATTTCGAATTACAAAATATCCAAAAATTCCGGCCAGCAGGGACAAACCAAGCGGGATGCCAACATCCTGCAACAACCATTTTAAGCCTATACCTTTAAGCAATTGACGATGTGTTAACCACGTCCCTAGCATCAAATATAACACTTGAAAGACAAGCCAAGCCATTGCACCGCCCAACACGCCATATGTCATCGCAAACATAATAATCAGTGGAACCAAAGCTATTATCAGTATCAAATTTATTTTGAGCGGCAACCGCGTTTTTCCATAAGCCAATTGCAGCGCATATGGAAAAAACATGACCCCATGAAGTGCGGCCCCCATTGCCAAAAATGCAACTACCGGTGCAACACTGGAAGATAGAGCCGGATTGCCCGTCCAAACTCTCAATATCTCCTCGGCAAACACAGCAAAAGCCATTGCAATTGGAAAAAGAACCGTTCCCAGCATCCGCGTACCTATCCGATATAGATCAGTCAGTTTTTCAGTTTCTCCTGTGACCACAAGTGCCGATAAACGCGGATATACGACATTGAAAACAGGTAATATCAAAACATACAAGCCACTAACCATCAGGGTCGCAAGCATATATTGCCCATACTCTTCTAATCCAAGTAATTTACTTAAAATTACCTTGTCCAACTGAGTTAATACCGTAGCAGATAGTGCAACACCGCTCATTCCGGCAGAAAACCTCCATACGCGTTTAAGCCCTACAAGATCAAAGCTGATTTTTTGTGCTTCTCCTATGACATGCCATGCGGCCAATCTCATGGAGATCGCATAAACAATTCCAACACATGCCTGCCAAATGAAAAAAGCTTCAATCGTCGGCGAGACAAACACCAGCACAGCGACTGCCCCTAAACTGCTGATCGTGGTCATGGTCATGTTAATGCCACTTGATACTGTCAAGCGTTGCGCCCCGATCAAGGCGCCCTGATACAAACCGACTGGCCAGCGGCAAGCCACCACCAGCCCCATCAACATTACGGAGTGTGCGATGGTTTGCGATGAAAGTTGTTTAGATTGCAGCCAGTATTCCGCAATCCATGGCGCGAGTATCAGGATCAATAACGCAATCAGTACCGCCATGCCCCAATAGACAACTGCAAGGGTATGCAGCAGCCTTCCCGCTTCTTTTAAGCTACCCAATGCTGAACAACGCGCAACCTCGCGGTTAATTGTTGGGGCCAGCCCCATATCCAACAAACTCAATACGGCTTGGGTTGTCACAAAGAAGCCAATCAGCCCATAGGCTTCTATTCCAAGATATTTGAGATAAAACGGAACGACCGCAAATCCTATCAATGCCGACCAGATTGAATTAGCTAATCCCGCCAATAGATTGCGACTGAGACTCATAGAGAGTTTTTCACGTTACTTGCAAATGGAAGGCTGATTTCTCACGGCCTACTTGGAAAATTTTCATTTTTACCTAATCAAGCAGCATCTGCCAAAACAATCACTTCCATACTTAATTTTCCGAAACCTATACAGCAGTGCCGGAGTCAATGTGCGGGATTGCACTGGTGGCTTTAGACTAAATTCTGCACCTCATCACCCTTTTCCCCACCGGAAAAGACTTCTAGCATCAACAGACCTCGCATTATAATTCAGCCCTGTTCTTCACCGTGGAAATAATATCCCATGCTCTATCCCGTCATTCTTTCCGGCGGCTCCGGAACACGTTTGTGGCCACTTTCCCGCGCTGCATTGCCAAAGCAGTTTTTACCACTGGTTTCTGAACAAACCATGTTTCAAGAAACACTGAATCGCCTCCATGGGCTGGAACACATAGCTGCACCCATCGTTGTGTGCAACAACGAACATCGTTTTTTTGCTGCTGAGCAATTACGCGCAATTGATATGCCGCCCCTAGCGTTAATACTTGAACCTTTCGGGCGCAATACCGCACCCGCCGTCGCGGCTGCTGCATTAGCCGCACAAGAAAATGATGCAGAAGCCATTCTGCTGGTTTTACCCGCAGACCATTTGATTCAGGACGTAGACAGCTTTCATCGCGCCATTCAGACAGCCCTTAAGCTGGCACAGCAAAACAAATTGGTTACTTTCGGCATTACACCGAGTGAACCTGCGACCGGGTTTGGTTACATAGAGCGCGGTGCGACTTTAGGCACGACTGACCAAGCCTACACAGTGGCACGTTTTGTAGAAAAACCATGTCTTCAAAATGCAAAAGTATTTGTCGCTTCGGGTAATTTTTTCTGGAATAGCGGCATGTTTGTATTTAAGGCATCTGCTTATCTGGCCGAATTAAAGCATCATCGTCCCGATATCTATGCGGCCTCCGAGCGAGCTTGGCAACTTGGCCAGCGCGACCCCGATTTCTGTCGCTTGGATAAAGCTGCGTTTGCGGATTGCCCGTCAGAATCGATTGACTATGCCGTTATGGAGCATACACTTGCAGCCGCGATGGTGACAGTGAACATAGGCTGGAGTGATATTGGCTCATGGTCGTCGCTGGCAGACACAGGTGCTCACGATACAAATGGCAACACTTTGCGAGGCGATGTGTATTCCGCAGAAACAAATAACTGTTACATCCGTTCCGAAAGTCGTTTGGTTGCTGCAATCGGGGTGAGGGATTTGGTTATCGTGGAAACTGCCGATGCCATTTTAGTCACCCACAAAGATGCGTCGCAAAATGTGAAAAATACGGTGGAGTATCTCAAGCAAGCAAATCGCTCCGAGCATCTGGTGCATCCCGCGTGATACTAAAATCCCCCATTCAATTGGGGTCACACCCCCAGATTGCCATCGTGCGCTTTTCAGCGTTGGGGGATCTTGCGTTGGTCGCGGCTGCGGCTCGCCAACTTCAGCGCTGCCTGCCCGCTGCCACCCTCACCTGGATTACCAGCCCGCTGGGATACGCGCTGTTGCACGGCATAGAAGGCGTGCAGTTCGAAGTTTTTGACAAGCCGGATTCACTGGCAGACTACCGTGCCTTTTACCGTGCCTTCAAACATCGCAGATTCGATGTTGTCCTTGCGATGCAGGCAAATTTACGCATCAATCTGCTCTATCCGGCACTGCACGCGCCCATCAAAATAGGGTTTGATCGAACCCGTGCGCGCGAAGGACAATGGCTGTTCTTCAACCATGCCATCCCGTTTAAAAATGAACATCTACTGGATAGTTTTCTCGCCTTCAACCGACTATTGGGATGCATTCCAGCACCTGTCGAATTGAATCTTCCTTTGTCCGCAGATGACACTGTATGGGCTCAAGCTGCAGTTCAAGACTTGCCGCGCCCGCTCATTGCCATCCATCCCTGCTCCAGTAAATTAGAGCGAAATTGGCCATTGGAAAGAATGGCGGAGGTTATCCGCGTAGCAGCAGAAAATTGGCAATGCAGTTTTATATTTACCGGAGGCACATCTCTTTATGAGCGGGAGACATGTCGGCAACTGGCTGCCGTTGCAGGCGAACGAGGCCGAGATCTGTGCGGACTCACCACTCCCAAGCAGCTCACAGCATTACTAGGCACGGTGGATGCCCTTATTGCACCGGACACCGCAGCCGTTCATCTCGCGCGGGCCATGAATACACCGGTAATCGGTCTGTATGCGGTAGCGCCACCTTTATTGAGCGGCCCATATCAGCACAATGAATTTATTGTGAATCGTTATCCTGAAGCGGTGAGCCGCTTCCTCGGTAAAGATGCACGGCTTGTTGCATGGAACACCCGCGTACATCATCCCGATGCAATGTGCTGCATCGAAATTGCGGATGTATTAGAACAACTGTCACGCTTGCTGAGCCGATGAAATATTTCGCCTATCCGCGCTATTTCTATACCTTTGTGTTGTGGCTGCTACTGCCATACACCCCCTTCCATTTATTGTGGCGCGGAGGCAAACAGCCGGAATACCTGCACCATGTCCCGGAGCGTTTCGGCTTTTATTCTATCAACGCAGCCCGGCCTGTCATCTGGTTACATACCGTATCGGTCGGCGAAACACGTGCGGCCGCATCGCTGATCCAGCGTTTATCGCAAACTTACCCGAGCCACACCTTGTTACTCACGCACACCACACCGACCGGACGCGCGGCAGGCGAACAGCTCTATGGCGACAAGGTGATTCGCGTCTACCTCCCCTATGACTATCCCTTTGCGGTAGACCGATTTTTACGCCACTTCAAACCCTGTGTCGGCATCCTGCTGGAAACGGAAATCTGGTTCAACCTCATCCATGCCTGCAAGTGCCAGCAAATACCCTTGCTGTTGCTCAATGCCCGGCTCTCCGAAAGATCGGCCCGGCGTTATGCGTACTTCCCCAAATTAACGCACATGGGATTAGGCGAGCTGCGCGGCATTGCGGCACAAACAGAAGCTGATGCGCAACGCTTAAGTACACTGGGTGGAGAACACGTCAGCGTCATGGGCAATTTAAAATTCGACATTGAAGCGCCTGCCGCCCAGCTGGAACTTGGACGGAAGCTGCGGATGTTATTCGGAGACAATCGCAAAATATTGCTTGCCGCAAGCACACGTGACGGCGAAGAGCTACTGCTTCTTGAGGCTCTGCACCATTCCAAGCTAGACAACTTGCTCCTTGTCATCGTGCCCAGACATCCGCAACGTTTCAATGATGTCGAAAAAATCATCGGCCATGCTGGCTTCACTCAACAAAAGCGCAGTGACAATACACCCGTCCACGCGGATACTCAGGTCGTGCTGGGGGATTCCATGGGAGAAATGTTTGCCTACTACGCGGCCTGCGACGTGGCTTTTATCGGCGGCAGCTTACTGCCGTTCGGCGGGCAGAATCTCATCGAAGCCTGCGCACTCGGCAAACCCGTATTGATTGGCCCGCACACCTATAATTTCGAACAAGCCAGTGAACGGGCTATCGCAAGCGGCGGGGCACTGCGCGTAGAAAATGCGAATGCCATTACGCCCGCATTAGAGAAGTTGTTTTCCGATTGGGAATATATGCACGAGATGAGCACAGCGGGCTTGCGGTTTGTGCAGGAAAATCAGGGCGCAACCAGTCGGGCTCTGGCTCAGGTGAACGCGGCAATCAGTACCGCTTAACGCAATGCTTGATTGACGCTATCCAAATCTTCCTCGGCCAGCATGCCGACTGCAGCCTTAAGACGCAAACGACTCAGCAGATAGTTGTACTCCGCCTGATACAGATCACGCCGCGTCGAGAATAATTGTTGCTGGGCATTGAGCACATCCAGATTGGTACGCACGCCTACACCCTGCCCCAGCTTGCTCGCCTCCAGCAAACTCTCGCTCGACTTCAATGCCTGCTGCAAAGCTTTCACTTGCGCGATGCCGTTGGCGACCCCCAGATATGCCTGACGCGTTTGCACCGCAACCGTACGCCGTGTATTTTCCAGATCTTGTCTGGCCTTATCCCGTCCGGCTTCGGCTTCGCGATACTTTGACTGCGTCGCCCCACCTTGGAACAGAGGCAAATTAAACTGGACACCCACGACTTTGCTGGTGGTCTCGGCGGAACCATAACCAGTCCCGGTAAACGTACCGCCATTTGAGGAATTCTTCGTGTAATTTGCCACTAAATCCAGTGTCGGCAAATGCCCGCCCATGGTTCTTGATACTTCTTTGTCCGCCAACTCGGCTGCCGCTGCCGCGATTGCGACCTGCAAATTGTGTTGCTGCGCATTCTCAACCCATTTTTCCACATCGCTTGGCTGCGGTGCGTCCAAACTCAACCCCTTGCCCAGCTGGCGCAAATCGACAGATGCACTGTTGGTAATCTGTTGCAGGCTGCGTTGCTTGATTTCAAGATTGCTCTGCGCGGTGATCTCCTGCGCCACCACCAAATCGTAGCGTGCTTGCGCTTCATAAGTATCGGTGATTGTGGAAGTGCCCACTTCGAAATTTCGCTTGGCCTGTTCCAGCTGTTCCGAGATGGCTTTTTTCTGCGCCTCGGTCAGTTGCACACTGTCTTGCGCCATCAGCACTTCAAAATAGCTTTGGGCCACACGCAAGATAAGGTCATGTTCCGCCGCTTTATATTGCGCCTCGGAAATGACGACTTGCAGTTCAGATTCACTATAAGACATCCACGCCTGCTGCCGGAACAGCGGCTGCACCAGACTGACACCGTAACCTGAATTGTTGTACTGCAGCGCGCGCGCGCCGCCGGTGTATTGCGTATCAATATCGTTGTAAGTGGAGTTCGCCGTCAGATTTACATTCGGCATTAATAGAGCAAGTCCTTGCGACTTCTTTTCCCGCCCACCCTGCTGCGCGGCACGTGCCGCTGCAAAAGCGGCATCCTGACTCAATGCGGAACGATAGGCGTCAAGCAGATCCGAGGCGAACACCGGAGTAGAGGAAAGCACCGCCAATACGAGCAATGCAGATCTGGTCAGTTTCATTTTTTATACCGCGCGGAGTAATATTAGATATTTCTAATATTACTCGCAATACAATCCTGTTTCAAGACTAACGGGATGCCGTCAAAAAACAAAGCGCTGCGGCTGTGGTGCGTTCCGCAATGCTTCGACATTCGTTTCAAACAGCGTCTTGCTCGTAAACGCATCTGGCCCCGTACGCGTGATTAAACAGGCATGCATCGCCGGAGCATCACCGATCACCGCAAACAAGCGTCCGCCCACTTTGAGGCTATTCATAAGCGCTGTCGGCTGCAGCGGCACCGACCCGGTCAACACGATGGCATTATATTGAGCGTCGCCCCAAGTGGTCGCGGCATCACCGATCTCCAACGTGACATTATCAATATGCTGTGCGGCAAGATTGCGCTTGGCCATCGCGTGCAGTTCCGCGACGATTTCCACACTCGTCACATGCGCAGCAAAATGGGACAACAATGCGGTCAGATAACCGCTGCCGCTGCCGACCTCCAATACACGGTCGCCGTGCTGCAGATCCAACGCTTGCAGTGCGCGCGCTTCCAGCTTGGGCTGCCACATTTTAGCGCCGTGACCCAAAGGAACATCCAGATCCATAAACGTCAGACTGCGCTGCTCTGCAGGCACGAACTGCTCGCGCTTTATCTTTTTCAACAAATCGAGCACATCCGCATCAAGCACATCCCAAGGACGGATTTGCTGTTCAACCATATTGAAGCGCGCTTGTTCCATATTATTCATCCCCCTGCCCCCGTGGAGCATTGTCATTGATTTATTCGGGCAGTATAGCAAGCCCCTCTGCGCCGCTCAACGTCAGGCATTCAGACGCAGCAGCATATCTTGTATCTTGAGCGGATCTTCCGCTCGCAAGAGCTTTAATGTAAGCGGCAATATCTCCGGCAGACTGGTGGTAAGCACACGCTGCTTAGTGGCCAACAGTTGTGCCGGATTCATGGAGAACTGGCGCAAACCAAGCCCCAACAGCAAACGCGTATATGCAAGTTCACCGGCCATCTCGCCGCATACCGAAACCGGCACACCGGCTTTATTGGCACCGCTGATCACATGCGCCAACAAGTGCAACACCGCCGGATGCAGAGGGTCATACAGATGCGCCACCTCTTCATCGGTACGGTCGATGGCCAATGTGTACTGAATCAAGTCATTGGTACCAATGGAAAGGAAGTCCAACTTCTTCACGAACACATTAAGCGCCAGCGCTGCAGCCGGGATTTCAATCATCCCGCCTATCGGCAACTTCGGGTTGTATGCGATACCCTCTGCAGCCAAGTCATGCTTGACTGTCTCGATGAATTGCAGGGTTTGCATGATCTCCGAGGCCCCGGACAACATCGGCACCAGAATTTTTAGATTGCCGTAGGTCGAGGCGCGCAACAGAGCGCGCAATTGGGTGCGGAACAGCAGCGGTTCGGACAAGCACAAACGTATCGCGCGCAGACCCAGGGCCGGATTGCTGGCAACACGCACTGCCCCCTTGATCTGCTTGTCCGCGCCCAAATCGAAAGTGCGTATGGTGACAGGCAAGCCATCCATGCCCTCAACCACGGCGCGATAAGCCTCGAATTGCTCTTCTTCGTCCGGCAAGGTATCGCGATTCAGAAACAAAAACTCGCTCCGGAATAAGCCGATCCCCGTCGCGCCGTTCTCCTTCACATCAACGAGATCGTGAGGCATCTCGATGTTGGCGTGCAGTTCGATATGGGTACCATCCATGGTGGTCGCATGCGCGGTTTTCAGACGCTTGAGCTTTTGCCGCTCCAACTCCAACTGGCTGTGGCGCAGCTTGTACTCCGCGAGCAGCTGCTTGTCGGGATTGACCAACACCACACCGTGCTCGCCGTCCACAATGAGCATGTCATTGTCTTTGATCAACTCGCGCGCATGATGCAAACCGACCACGCAAGGCGTATTCAAACCGCGCGCAACGATGGCCGTATGCGAGGTGGCTCCGCCTAGGTCCGTGAGAATGGCGGAGAACTGGTGCGGCTTCAGCTGGATAAGGTCGGCGGGACTGACATCGTGCGCCACCAGAATCAGGTTCAAATCATGCTGCGCGCTCGGCGGCGTATGGCCGGGTTGGCCGCTCATGGTTTTAAGTATGCGCTCTACGACCTGTACCACATCGGTCTTCCGCTCGCGCAAATAGGCATCCTCAAATGCTTCAAATTGCGCGACCAATGCTTCCATTTGCGTTTTAAGCGCCCATTCCGCATTGCACTGTTCGCGTGCGACCATGTCGCGCGCCGCAGTGCTGATGTGCTCGTCCTGGAGAATCATCAAATGCAAATCTAGAAAAGCATCAAATTCTGCTGCCGCCTGTTGCGGACGAAAATCACGCAATCCGGCCAATTCTTTGCGCGTCGTTTCCAGCGCCTCATCCAAACGCGCAAGCTCCTCGTGCACCAAATGTTTGGGCAGGACATAGTGCGTAACCTCCAGCGCCGCATGCGACACCAGATGCGCATATCCGATGGCGATACCGCGCGAAACCGGCAGACCATGCAAAGCGAAACTCATTCGCCCTCCCCGAAATAGTCGTTGATCAGCGCAACAATCGCATCCATCGCCTCTTGCTCTCGTTCGCCATTAATCTCAATCGCGACGGTAGAACCCTTGGCCGCGGCCAGCATCATCACGCCCATGATACTTTTGGCGTTAATACGGCGACCATTGCGCGACAGCCACACCTCACAGGGAAACTGCGAGGCGAGTTGGGTAAGTTTGGCGGAAGCACGCGCATGCAGCCCCAGTTTGTTAATTATCAGCGCATCTTGTTGCAACATCACAGTCCTTAGATTCTGAGTTCATCGGAACGATACATTCACGGCCGCCATCCAGCGCACGCTGCGCCATCTCGGCCAACGGCCTATCACGGCTACACACTGCCACACGCAGCAACATCGGCAGGTTGACTCCCGCCACTCCCTCCACGCGCCCGGGCTCGTACAGTCTCCGGGCAATATTACTGGGGGTAGCGCCGAACACATCACACAAAACCAGCACGCCTTTGCCGGTATCGAGCTGGGCGACAAGCTCACGCCCCTCCGCTTCTTTTGCCTGCGGGTCATCGCTACCCAGCACGGATAAAACTTTCACATGCGAAGGCGCGCTGCCCATCACATGGCGCACACAGTCGACCAGGCTATCGCCGAGACCGTTATGCGTAACCAACAAAATACCGACCAATTAAATCACTCCCATAAAATGCGCCATGATTCCCGCGAGCAACAACAGCACCAACCAACCATAGAGCAAAAACGCATGCAGCACACGCCCCACCAACGCTTCCGTCTTGCGCTCTTCATCCACGATGGCGTGAATCTCCCTGAGTGCATGCACACTTGCCGTGCGGCGGATATTTTCCTGTAGCGCATCTTCCTGCGGCGTACTCATGGCTCGACTTTCCTAACCGTGGACTTATCCGTGAATTCTAGCCGTTTCTGCAATGCAGCGGTAAGGTGAACCACACCGTCCGCGTCGATCAACAATGCCTCGGTCAGCTGCATCCTGTTCGCCGCCTCCAGCCAACCAGCCGCGCCGAAAATGAACAGCGGCTTGGAAGCCCCATCCGACAACAAGCCCGCATGTTCACCGTGAGTCAGGATAGTGACGGCTTGCACCCCCTGTGCGGGATAGCCGCTGCGCGGGTCAATCAAGTGACAATAACGCTTGCCGTTGAATTCAAAAAATCGCTGATAATCGCCCGATGTACCAATGGCCTCGCCGTCGCGCAGTTCCAGCGTTGCCAACGGCCCCGGCTTGCGCGGATTCTGAATGCCCACGCGCCAAGGTCTCGAACCGTGCTGTCCCAGTGCCAGCACATTGCCGCCGATGTTGATCAGTGCATTGTGGATGCCCTGTTGCTTCAGAAGGATTGCTGCACGATCCAGGGCATAACCTTTGGCATACCCCCCCAAATCCAGTTGCACGGCCCTGTTTTTACTCCGCACTTCGGAACCCTTGAATACGAGATCACTCATCTGCGGATTCACCTGTACCAGCGCCGAAACTTTATTGGCATCCGGCAACTCCGCCTTAAACTCGTCAGCCTGAAATCCCCACGCCTGAATCAGACCACCGATTGCCGGGTTAAACAAGCCGCCAGATTGCGCCGAAACACGCGCCGCATCCTGCAACATCGCAGCCACTTCAGGCGACACCTCTCTGCCCTTGCCTTGGGCAATAGCTGTATTCAGCGCGCTTAACTCCGAGGGTTTCCATGCATGCAGCAGATCGTGCAAACGCTGAAACTCATGCATCACCGAAGCAATCGCCGCCCTTGCGTGCGTCTCGTCATCACCATAAATAGTGACCTCGACGCGAGTACCGAAGACGTAGCTTTCTTCCTGATAGAGCGGCTCTTTGCCACAGCCGGAAAGAAAAAAAATTACACCACAGAGACACAGAGACACAGAGACAAACAAAAATCTGAATCGGTGTTCTCTGTGTCTCTGCACCCGCGAGGAGTAGGCCGTGGTTGCACGGCGCTGAAGCGCCAACAACACACGCACTGTCTCTGTGGTGAAAGGTGTTGAACTCATGCGACGATCATTTCTTCCAATTCCAGCGAAGCCGCCAACATCGCGAGACGCGCCACCACGCCGTAGGCATAAAAACGGTTCGGCATATCGTCCGGCTCGCAATTTGGATTGGGCAAAGTACAGCACTGCTCGAATGCCAGCGGCTCAAAACGCATCCCCGGCGCATTGAGGTTTTCATCCATGCCGCGCTCGGTGTGGACGCGATAAAAACCGCCCACCACATGACGGTCTATCATGTACACCACCGGTTCTGCCACCGCATCCGCCAGATTTTCGAAGGTGTAAACTCCTTCCTGAATCAACACATCGGAGACTTGCAGCCCCTCTTTGACCACGGCCATTTTGTTGCGCTGCTTGCGATTGAGGTCGCGCACCTCGCTGGCATCTTTCACCGTCATGATGCCCATGCCATAGGTTCCCGCATCCGCCTTCACAATCACGAAGGGGTCGTGCTTCACACCGTATTCGTTGTACTTCACCCGTATCTGCTGCAACACGCTATCCACTTGCGCAGCAAGGCATTCCTCACCTACACGCTCCTGAAAATTAATCTGGTTGCATACGGCAAAGTACGGATCAATCAACCACGGGTCAATGCCGAGCATCTCAGCAAATTGATTACTCACTTGGTGATACGCCGCGAAATGTTTGGACTTGCGCCGCGCATACCAGCCAGCCTCCAACGGAGGCAAAACGGTCTGTTCCAGATTTTTCAAAATGTCCGGCACACCCGCCGAGAGATCATTGTTGAGCACAACGACACAGGGATCAAAATCCGTAAGACCCAAACGGTTACCGGTGCGCACCAGCGGTTCCAGCGTCAAGGAGTTGCCATTCGTCAATTCCAGCGTGGTGGGCTGTGTGATCTCCGGCAGCAAAGAACCGACGCGCACACGCATGCCCGCCTGTTTGAGGATGGTAACGAGCTGCGCCACGTTTTGCAGATAGAACTGATTGCGCGTGTGATTCTCCGGAATCAGCAATACCCCGCGCGCTTCAGGGCACACCTTCTCCACAGCCGACTGCATAGCCAGCACGCACAGCGGAAGAAAGTCGGGATTGAGATTGTTGAAGCCGCCGGGAAACAAATTGGTATCGACGGGCGCAAGTTTAAAACCGCTATTGCGCAGATCGACGGAAGAATAAAACGGCGGCGTGTGCTCCAACCATTGCGTGCGAAACCAATGCTCGATGGTCGGCTGTGCCGTGAGGATACGCTGCTCCAAGTCCAGCAACGGGCCTTTTAATGCGGTAGTGAGATGAGGAACCATGATGTGCCTACGCAGAAGTAAGCCGCCATTCTATCCGATTGCCCTACTCAGAAAAACCGAAGCACCGGACTCTCTATTCAGCTAAACGGGCAAAGCGATCTTATTATCGGTACTGAACTGGTAATCTTTGAACACATGCTCGGCAGAAAGAATCTGATAACTGCCGTCCGCCGCTTTGCGCGTAGTGTCCTTGAGACGATAGGTGTAATGCCCGCAAGTCCATAACTTGAAATTGCGCATATGGGTACACAGACACGTTTTGTCGAACACCTGTATCTTCTTCTCGCCGGGATGCGCGGCCACTTCGCGGTTATAAGCGTCGATATAGGAACATTTTCCGCTGGCATCCAAGATGTAACCATAGGACTCACAACCGGGACGAATGCCGGAACCGATAGCAGGACTGTTCTTCAACATACGCATGGGATAACCGGTAGGCGAGACACCGTTAACCTCGATATCCGCTTCGCTCGCGCGGAAGTATTCCTGTTGCACGTCAGCCGGTAAACCGCACTCCTCCGCCACCGTGAAACGCGTCGCCACTTGCACGGCTGCTGCACCCATCTCCAAGAAACCGGTTGCATCACTACCGGTAAAAATACCTCCAGCGGGAATGACATTGATATCCAGCTTCTCCGCTTTCAGATACGCCATGATCTCCAGCGTGATGGTGCGCAAATCATACTGCGCCCAGTCCATCCCAAAACCCAGATGCCCCCCTGCCAACGGGCCTTCGACAACGACGTAGTCGGGCAGACGGTTGGTGCGCGCGTTCTTGCGCAAGAACAACTGCAATGCGCGCAATGAAGAAACGATGATGCCGAGCTTTGCATCGCGAAAACGCGGATGGTTTTCTATCATCGCGAACGAGCCGAGATGCAGACCGGCCGCCAGTGTGATGCCGTCGATACCCGCGGAGAGCGCCTCTTCCAAACGAACCTTGAGCGTCTCTTTCGGCGCGTTCATGGTGAGTTTTTCCATGACGTTGACGAACACCATCCCAGAACCGCGCTTGGCTTCCATGGTTTTGCTCACGTGCAAACGCGTCGCTTCCGCGACCTGCCCTAAATCGAACTTGACGGCGGATTTATCCGCGTTCTCGAGGTTGTATTTATACTGCGTCAATTTCGCTTTGACGAAATCGGTGTCATAACGGCGGTCTGTCACTGTGGGCAGCATGGCATCGGAAATATGTCCGATACCACCGAGACGAGCGGCCTCCAGCGCCAATTCGGCGCTGGATATATCCACCCCCATCCCGCCTATCATAATAGGCACCAGCTCTCGCTCACCAAAGCGCAAGCGGAAATCATCCACGCGTTTCATACCAGTCCTTCGTTACACTTAGGTTGCTATATTACCTTGGAATAGCGCGCGTGTTCCTGTTTGGTACGCAGATATTTGTCGAATACCATGCAAATATTACGGATTAACATGCGCCCTTTGGGTGTCACGCTGATCCATTGCGGCGAGATCTTCAGCAAACCCTCGCGCTCATATTCGGCCAGTTCTTTTAGTTCCGCAGCGAAGTATTGGTCGAAATTGATAAGGTAGGCGATATCAAAAGACTCTTTCGAAATTTCGAAATGGCACATCAAAGCCTGAATGATGGCGCGACGTACCAAGTCGTCGGCATTCAATTCCATGCCGCGCATGATAGGAAGCGTGTCGCGATCCAGCGCGTCGTAATAATCCGCCAGCTCGCGGAAGTTCTGACTGTAAGTCGGGCCAATTTTGCCGATGGCACTCACACCGATTGCCACCAGATCACAATCCGAGTGCGTGGAATACCCCTGGAAATTCCGGTGCAATCTACCTTGACGCTGTGCAACGGCAAGCTCGTCTTCCGGCTTGGCAAAGTGATCCATACCGATATAAACATAACCTGCATCGGTAAGGGTCTTTACCGCCAGACTGAGAATATCGAGCTTGAGTTGCGGTGCCGGCATATCCTCCTCATGGATGCGCCGCTGCGGTTTGAACAGGGCCGGCATGTGTGCATAGTTGTAGATCGACAAACGATCCGCTCCCGCAGCAATGACTTTGTCCAGCGTGGCCTTGAAGCCTGCCAGGTTCTGCTTGGGAAGGCCGTAAATCAAATCGATGCTTACCGACTGGAAACCGTTGGCGCGCGCGGCACGGATAACCTGCAGCGTCTCTTCCTCGCTCTGGATACGATTCACCGCTTTTTGCACCTCGGGATCGAAGTCCTGCACACCAATACTGATACGGTTGAACCCCATCTCACCCAGCAGCGCAACGGTTTCATCGCTGACTTTACGTGGATCGATCTCGATGGAATATTCGCCGTTTTCAATCAGTTCAAAATTCTTGCGTATCGCGCCCATCAGTTCGCGGATCTCGTCGTTACTCAGGAACGTCGGCGTTCCCCCACCGAAATGCAGTTGCTCGACACGGCGCCCGTCACCCAGCAACGCGGCCTGCATCTCCAGCTCCTTGGTCAAATAACGCACATATTCACCAGCCTTGCTGAAATCCTTGGTGATGACTTTATTGCAGGCGCAATAAAAACACAGCGTGTTGCAGAACGGAATGTGGACGTAAAGCGACAAGGGCCGGCTGATGCCACCGATCTCGCGCTTGCCCAGCCAGTTGGCATAGGTCTCGGCATTAAACGCCTCGACGAAACGGTCCGCCGTGGGATAAGAGGTATAGCGCGGCCCGTTCTTATCCAAACGCCGGATTAGCTCCAAATCGACTTCCAAGTGTGATGCCGCATTTTCAGTGTTTTTGCTCATAGCCCTAACCCGCATGTTTGAAGCCTCACACTATGCCAGCACAAGCGAAATTAGGTTTGATATAGGTCAAAATACATGGCATATTTGTACTCCGAGGATGCAATACCCCTATAACTATAACGTGCAAAAAGCCGTCACTATCCCTTCCAGCCAAGTTGCCTGTTCGCGTTGTAATCTGCGCGAATTCTGCCTGCCTGCGGACTTCTCTGCGGCAGAGTTCCAGCAACTGGAGACACTGACCGGCATCAAACGTACCTACAAACGCGGCGACTATCTATACCGTAGCGGCGCGGGATTCGCGGCCCTGTACGCCATTCGCACCGGCTTTTTCAAGACCCAGATATTGCATGAAGACGGTCGCGAGCAAGTCACCGGATTTCAAATGCCCGGGGAAATCATCGGGCTCGACGCAATCAGCACCGACATTCACACCTGTGATGCCATCGCGCTTGAAGACAGCGAGATATGCGAGCTGCCATTCGAACAACTGGCCGAACTCAGCCGCCAATTGCCGACCCTGCAGCGCCATCTGCACAAGATTATGAGCCGCGAGATTGTGCGCGACCAAGGCATCATGCTGTTGCTCGGTTCAATGCGCGCGGAAGAGCGCCTGGCGGCCTTTCTGCTGAATCTGTCGCAGCGTTTTGCCGCGCGCGGCTATTCCCCATCCTCCTTCAGATTGCGCATGACACGGCAGGAGATCGGCAGCTATCTTGGATTGAAGCTGGAAACCGTCAGCCGTACATTGTCATATTTTCAGGAAAAACGTCTGCTCGAGGTCGATAACAAATCCATCGAGTTGCTCGATATGCCGCGCCTTCTTGCATTGCTCGGACAGCAGCCCAATTCACCACTTTAAGGTTGGCGGGCATATCCGCCCTGTGTTAGTGTCGCAGCCTTAATCTTTTCAATCCTAATTTAACCGGGGACATCCATGACGGATCTTCAAACCAGCGACACGGAAAGAAAACGGGCACGTCACTTGCATGCGGCGCTGCTCTTCAATCTGGTAGTCAATCATATCTTTCTGTTCTTGATGGCGCTGACTCTCATCAAGATGAGCAGCATTCCCATGATCCTGATGGCGGGCATCTCTCTTTCGCTACTCGGTTATATCCTGATCAGCGCACAGCGATCACTCACCAAGGAGCCGGTCTGGTTCGTGCGCTGCCACTGGCAACTGGCCGCAAAACGCGCGCGCTTATTTCTCATTCTGTTTCTGGTATTGGGAATTCTCAGCATCGCGTTTTTTTACGGCGGGCACGCCATGGGCTTTAAAGGCGTGGCGATTACGGCATTCACCAGCATTCTGGGTCTGATATTCATGGTCTGCGTATTAGGGTTGGTCGTCCTTGAATTCGACGCGGAACATCAAGCCAAAGACGGAAAAATTCCGGCCGGCGCCGTCACCAGTTACCCTCCTTCCTCAGAAAATACATAATCCATGGATAAGAAAATAATTCTGGGCGTATTTGCGCTGGTTGTTGTATCGATCTCCGCTCTACTGCTCATTCCATCCGCGCCGACAGACAGCCCCGACACGCTGCCTTGGCGCATCACCCACCCCACTCCAGAGAGCTCCCGAGTTTTCGGCATCACGCTGGGACAGACCTCGCTGGACGAAGCGGAAAAAAAGGTATTCAAAGAACAGACTGAAATCAGTCTGTTTAAAACCAGTGAAGGGAAAATGCTGGTCGAGGCCTTTTTTGACGAACTCAATCTTAACGGTCTAAAAGCCAAATTCGTGTTCACTGTAGCCATTCCACAGGATGAACTGACCGGCATGTTCAACCGCGGCCTGCGCATGAACAGTACGCCGAGCGGCAAACGTATCACGCTCACCGCCGACGATTTACTTCGCGTGAGAAAAGCGCCTGTTGCCAGCATCACTTACATGCCCACGCCCAAACTGGAAGAAGCTATTTTCACCAAGCGCTTCGGGATTCCCGCAGAACGGGTACGCGAGACAAAAAGTGGTGCAGTGCATTGGCTGTACCCGCAGCACGGTCTCGATATTACTTTAGGCGGGGAGGAGAAACCTTTGTTCCAGTATGTTTCACCCAGTGATTTCGAGCTGCTACGGGCGCCGCTGCTGAGCCAGGGTGAGCTTCTCAAATAACACCCGACCGCCGCACTCGCACACTGGGCTAATTTTTTTCAATATAAACGGTATGCGAAGGGAAGGCGATTTCCGCGCCATGTGCTGCGATGATTGCAGCGACGCTGAACAACAGCTCCTGTTTAATCTCCTGAAAACGTCCGGCCTCGGTCGTGCTGACAAAGACATTGATTGAAAAATTAAGTGCAGAGTCCGCAAACCGATCGAAATTCACAGCGAGCTTTTCTGAGTGGTCTATGTCAGCATGGGCAGCCAGCATCGCTCTGACATCCTTCACGATAGCCGCCATCACGTCCAAATCGGCATAACGCAGCCCTATCGTCTCACTGATTCGGCGTTTGGTGATACGCGAAGCATTTTCCACGACGATGGTGGTAAACAGCGCATTCGGCACATAGATGGCGCTTTTGTTCAGGCTGCGCACCGTGGTCAAGCGCCAGCCGATATGTTCCACTGTTCCCTCTATCGCTTTGTCGGGCGAACGTATCAAATCTCCCACCACGAAGGGCCTGTCCATATAGATGGTCAAGCCGCCAAAAAAATTAGCCAAAATATCTCTGGCGGCAAAACCCACCGCAATACCGCCAAGGCCGCCGAATGCCAACACCCCGGAGACACTGAATCCAAGCACATGCATCGCCATGATGACGGCGACAATGACCACGGCAAAGCGGCTCAGCTTGCTCACTGCATCAACGGTGGTCCGATCTACCGTCTGCGTTTCCTGCTCGCGTGCACTCAGCACATTATGCGCAACGTTATGGATCAGCCGGAATAAAAACCAAGCACCGCAAGCGATGATTGATATATCGCGCAACGGCGCGATGAGCTGCAGGAAGACCAGCCCCTTGTCTTTGTGAATGAGATGCGCCGCATAAGCCAAACCGAGCACCCATGCCAATGCCGGCAAAGGACGGCGCGCCGCCTGAATAAGCGCATCGTCCCACAGCGTATCGGTGTACTTTGTAGCCAACTCCAAACGATGCAAAACAAATCTCACCACGAGATTGACAACAACGACTGCCACAAGCACCGCGACCACACTAAGTAAGGTCGGGTCGGAGAAGTAATCGTTGTCAAACATAGTTTTGTTCATGGGTTCGCATCCCTGCAGAATTCGTTTTCAACACATCCGTGCAAACTCACGGATGAACCGGTGGCTCGCTGTCTTTTTTCGACTTTTTGGACGGAACATCGTCACGCAGCAACGCGTCTTCATCGTCGTCCAGCAAGATCCGGCTGGCATTGCCCTCCATGTCTTCATATTGTCCCTTCTTTACTGCCCAGATAAGAATGGCAACGAATATCAGCCCGAAAAACATCATGCCGGGAATCATGCTGTAGATTACTTCCATAGCCCCTACTCCTTGAACAAGTTACGAATGCGCGCTGCATTGGCTATCACCAACAGCGAGCTGATCGGCATAGTGATAGCAGCCATCAATGGCGTCACATGCCCCATGATTGCCAGCGGAACCATAATGCTGTTATACGCGAATGACAGTCCGATATTTTGTTTGATGGTACGCAGCGTGCGCCGCGACAGCAGGGTGGCCAAACGCACCTTGTCCAATTCGTTTTGCATAAGCACGATGTCCGCGCTCTCGACCGAGACATCGGTGCCCGACCCCAAGGCGATACCTACATTGGCACGGATTAGCGCTGGCGCATCGTTCACGCCGTCCCCCACCATCGCCACGCATTCCCCGTTCTGCTGCAACATCTGGATCACGCGATCCTTATCTTGCGGCAGCACCTCGGCAATCACCTCCATGCCGCCCAATTTTCGCGCAACCGCTTCAGCTACAGGCTTGCGATCACCGCTCAATAAAGTCATGCGAATACCTGCACTGCGCAGGGCATCGACCAGGCCTTGCGCGTCGCTGCGCAAAGTATCCGCCAGTACCAGCATCGCCACATGTCGTCCCGCGATGGCGCAATGCACGCAGGTCTGCGCTTGCGTTTCCAGTTCACCCAGCTGTGCCTGCAGCTCATCACTCAGTTGCACTTGTTCGCGCCGTAACCAGTCCAGTGTGCCCAGCAAAATACGCTGCCCTTCAATTTCAGCCTGCACCCCCGCGCCAGGTAACGCAAGAAAATGCCCCGCCACGACATTGCGATAGTTCAGATGGCGTTCCTCCGCAGCACTGACAATGGCATGCGCCACACTATGCTCGGAATAACGTTCAACCGCAGCGGCGGCTCGCAGCAACTCTTCCTCATGCTGTCCTGCAGCGACGATGACCTGCGCCAAACGCATCTTGCCTTCGGTCAGTGTGCCGGTCTTGTCAAACACGAAATGCGTGACTTTAGACAGCGTCTCCAACACCTCTCCGTTCTTCACCAAAATCCCGTGCTTAGCTCCCAGCCCTGATGCCACGGCGATAGACATCGGCGTGGCCATGCCCAGCGCACACGGACAAGTGATAATCAAAACTGATGTCGCGGCCATCAGGGCGACCTCAAAATTTCCCGCCCAGATGAAATAGGTGACACTGGCGCAAATGAGCGTGGCCAACACGAACCAGGGCACGATACTGTCCGAGATACGCTGGATCGGAGCTTTGGACGATTGTGCCTCTTCCACCAAACGGATGATTTTGGACAGGGCGGAATCCTGCATGGCTGCTTGCACTTCGATTACAAGCATGCCGCTGCCGTTCAATGTTCCGGCAGCGACATGTGCCCCCACATCCTTGCTGACGGGCATCGACTCTCCGCTCAGCATGGATTCATCCACCGCACTATGCCCCTCGCGTACCACACCATCCATAGGGATCTTGCTACCCGGTTTAACCAATACCCTATCGCCCACTTTGACGGCCCGAATCGAGGTGAGCTTTTCAATTCCATCCTGCAACAAGGTCGCCACGCGCGGCTGCAACTCCATCAGCCGGTTGGTCGCCGCGACTGCCTGATGACGGAACATACCTTCCAAATATCGACCAATCAGAATCACAAAGGTCAGGTTGGTCACCGTGTCAAAGTAGACTTCACCAGGATAAGCTGTATTCAGCGTTACATATACGGAGTAGGCATAGGTCACCGAGAGCCCGATGGCAATGGGTAGATCCATAGTCAAACGCAAATTGCGTAAACCGCCCCAAGCACCTTTATAGAAAGGGAATCCCGAATAGAATAAAGTCGGCGTGGCCAGCGCCCATCCCATCCAATGAAAGAAACCGCGAAACTGTCCATCGCCGGCACCGCTGTATAACGCGATAGAAATCAAGGTCAGATTCATCATCGCAAATCCGGCAAAAAACAGACGGAACAGCATGGCACGGTTAGCGCGCTTCATCGCCCCCTCGGCCGTCTCCGGATCATAAGGAACACCGGCGTATCCGATAGTCGAGAGCTGCTTAATCAATTGCGATAGCTTGACGCTTCGCTCGTCCCAGCGGATATGCAAGCGCTTCCCCGCCAGATTAACGTTGGCTGTCTTCACCCCTTGAACGCGCATCATGCTGCGCTCGATTAGCCACACACAAGCCGCACAATGAATCCCCTCAACCAGAAGATGCGCATCGCGCAACTCGCCCTGACAGTTGACAAATTCCTGTTGCACCTCATCCAAGTCGTACATCTCGACATCTTTTGGCGGGGTAGGTGGCGGAGCCAGCAATGTTCCCTGCGGTGTACGCTGGTAATACCCCTCCAGGCCCGCATCGTAGATTGCTTCGCATACCGCTTTACAGGCAAAACAACAGAAGTCACGACTTCCCCCGCCCAGCTCGCTGTGATAGTCGATGTCAGAAGGAATCGTTAAGCCGCAATGAAAACACCCCGCATGCGCGAGGTGGTCGTTCTTATTTTGTTGCATCGGAATGACCGTGGGTGTTATTTAGATACAGAGACAAAGACCTTTTGCTCCATCTCAAATAGCCGATCGTTCTGCGTCACTTTGATAAGCACGTCCCAATTGCCGGGACGCGGAAAATTCATATTTCCCTCGTACAGACCGGAGGCTGTCTCATGCAAAGTTAGACTGGTATCAAAATTCGGATCTCCGGGCCACTGCGCATTAATCACTACACTACCACCCTGTATAGGATTCCCTTCATGGTCCTTCAATTCAAATTTCATACGCGCAGGATTGCTGATCAGAATAAACCGCGCGGCACTTTCCTCCGCCTGACTGTCGTTAGGCAGGCGATCAAGGGAGTGCAGCTTTGCCTGCCAACCCAGCGTCGTGCGCTCCGCCTGCTGCTGAACCCATTTCGCGTCATATTGATTATGACCTTTGACGCTATAGTTTTCGTCAAGCAAACGGGTTTTATGGTGCATCACATTCCACAGCATGCGCGCGTTGATAAGCACCCCAGCCAATACAATCACCATTAGACCCAGCACCCACGGATTGCGCCAGCCCTGTTTATTTTTTTGCGAGATCATAATTGGATTTCCGTTTTATTTAACTGCCCTGCGCTTATCACTGTTTAGGGCCATTGAACATCGTAGTGTACTCAGCCGCCATCGTAGGCTCCTCGACATTCTCCACGCGGAATTGCAGCTTGGTAACTTCCTTGTGGATACTTACCTCCGGTGCCTTTACAAATACGGTAAAGGCTGTCGCTTTCCCATGTATGGCTAATTGCTTCTGATCTGCATCGACAATAATCTGATCCTTGATCCCGCCTTCTGCGCTGACTTTAACGTAAAGATCCTTGTCGGTCTTATTCAGCACCTTAAAGGTGTATTTATTCTGGATTGAGCCGTCACTCATGCGCACAAACAGAGGCTGACGTTCCGGCGCGACGCGCAGTGTAAGTGCTCCCAGATGCGTCAAACCGTAGACGATACCCGATAGCGCCAAAAGCAAAATAGCCACGTACACCCAAGTACGGGGATGCTGGTAAAGCTTCTTGACCGGACGGCCCTCAAGCTCATCAAGGGAAGCGTAACGAATCAAACCACGCGGACGACCTATCTTATCCATGATGGAGTCACAGGCGTCGATACACAGACCGCAGGTGATACAGCCGAGTTGCTGACCTTGGCGAATATCAATACCTGTCGGACAGACCTGCACACATTGATAACAGTCGATACAGTCACCCGTCTTGCTTTCATCAACCGGCTGTCCACGACGGATCTTTCCA
Organism: Betaproteobacteria bacterium; assembly: GCA_020055845.1. GTDB lineage: Bacteria > Pseudomonadota > Gammaproteobacteria > Burkholderiales > Gallionellaceae > PALSA-1006. The sequence continues at coordinate 6,944 of JAGVIV010000017.1, read as the reverse complement.
CGCGGCTCACCTCTGGACTCATCATATGCTGGCAGAATGGTTTGCGCGTCCCCCATCACAGCCTGGATGCGTGCATACGGGCACAACCACATACACGCTTGTTCACGCATAAATCCGGCGAGAATATAGGTTCCCACAACAAACATGAACAACACTACCCAGCCAATCACCGGCAGACTGAATGTCACTAGCTTGTGCCAGTAATCGAATGCATCCACGAACCAGATTGAAAAACTGATACCTGTGAGCACAGCAATAACCAGCCAGATTGCATGCTTGATCAGCTTTAAACGCAGCTTCGTCATATCCCACGGCGCTTTGTCTAATTTTTGGCGCTGCGTATGGTTACCCTCAATCTTTTCTTCGATCCAGGTGAACCAATCCACCCATGATGACTGGAAGCAGAAATAGCCGCAGAACACGCGTGATGCGACCGAAGTCACCGCGAACAAAGTCATCGCCAGCAGCAGCAACAGCAAGGACAACATCCAAATGTCCTGCGGCAGAATCGTCATGCTAAAAAAATGAAACTGTCGATTATCGATATCAAACAATATCGCCTGCTTGCCGTTCCAGCGCAGATACGCGCCCAGAAAGAACACCAACCAAAAAGATTCAGTTATGTATTTGATGGTGCGGAAGCGTCCCGGCATGCGCTTGGCATGTATGGTGGCCTCACCAGAGTTTACATGCCACTCTTCATGTTCGTGATAAAGACTCGTGACACCGACCACTTCCGTGCCGGCTTTCTGTTGCGATTCGCTCATTCCCCACTCCTGTGACTGTTATACCAAACTATGTCTGGCGATTATCAAGAGCACTCTGCTTGAGTCCTGCGCTTGAAAAACTCACGCAGAGAATTCTTGTTATTTTCGGATCGGCACAAATGAAAAAAGAGGAGGCAAGCCTCCCCTTCTTCAATCCGGCTCGATTACTTCTCGCCAGGCTTCTTCGTTCTTGCGTTCTTGAACAAGAACAGCAGTGCAGCAATCACCGCAGCAAACGCACCCGCAGTTGCGATCATCAGTGCCCAATAAACAAAATCATGTGACATAGTAATTTTCCTTTCATCAAGTCTGCACGACTTCCATCGTGCAGACACATGAGCTATTAATTGCCTGCCGGAACAGCTGCAGGAGCATCTGCCTTGCCGCCGCCGAACTTATACACGTAAACAGCCAGCTTCTTCATTTCAGTTTCGGACAGTTTACCCGCCGCAGTGAAATTAGGCATAACTGCAACACGCGTCATTGGATCGCCAGAGTTCACGCCATAAGTGATCGTTTGCTTGATGCCTTCCAAAGAACCGTCAAAGCGCCAGATCTTGTCGGTCAGGTTAGCCGAGCCCATGGCTTGCATACCCTTACCGTCAGCACCGTGGCACCCAACACAACCCTTCTCTGTGAACAACGGAGTGGAGAGCGGCTCATTTTTGAAGACTGCATTGGCCAAAGTATCGATCTCTTGCGCAGACAACATATCTTTATGCGCAACCATCATCCCTTGACGACCACCGGTAATGGTTTCGTAGATCTTGTCGATCTCTCCACCATACAGCCAGTCGTCATCCAGCAGAATCGGGGCCATCAGACCTTGTTCACGTTTTGCAAACTTAGCACCGCCCTGAACCGAACCCACGCCGTTTTGGCCGTGACATGCGGCGCAATTGTCACTGAACAACACCTTGCCGGAACGCGCCACATACTCGGACAGCTCTTTATCCGCCAGAATCGCGGCAGGAGTCATGCCTTTCAGTTTGTCTTCATATTTGCCACGAACATCATCCAAAACCTTCTGGTCTTCAGCCAACTCTTTAATAGCAGTCCACTGACCAGACCCAGGCAAACCAACACCCTTGAAGAAGGTTCCGTTCGTTGCAAACGGGATTGCGGGGTACATTACAAAATACACCACCACCCAAATCACACTGGCAGTCAGACCAAGCATCCACCATTTCGGCGGTTGATTGACGAAGTCGCCCAAATCATCATCCCAAACGTGCCCCGTGGTAGGAACACCACCAGCGGAGTTGTGATTGTCACTCATTTTTTATCTCCCAAATTGTTGTACTCAACCTCATCCCGCAGAGCCATATCGCCCTGCGAGTTGAATGTCTCCTTGTTCTTAGGATTGAACACCAGCACATAGACCACGATCATTGCCACAAACGCGGCCACGGTAAAAAACACCCCCAGCCAGTCGTTCAGAGACATCGCCGACCAATCCGTGTGCAGGTAATCCATAAGCTTAGTCACGGTAGTTGACACCCTCTTCAAACTTCACGTGGTTACCCAAGGATTGCAGATACGCGATAACAGCATCCATCTCTGTCTTGCCCTCGACTTCTTTTGCTGCACCGGCGATGTAAGCATCGGTGTAGATCGTCTTAGGAACAGGATTGAACGGCATAATCGTCATAACGTGCAGAGTCTTAACTGTCTTAACCACATCTACCGGATTGTTTTCCAGGAAGAAGAAGTTAGGCATAACTGACTCAGGCACAACATCACGAGGATATTTCAAGTGCTTGCGATGCCACTCATCGGAATACTTGCCTCCGACACGAGCGATATCCGGACCAGTACGCTTGGAACCCCACTGATAAGTGTGATCGTACATAGACTCTTCAGCGATTGAGTAGTGACCATAACGATCCTTCTCATCACGGAACGGACGAATCATCTGCGAGTGGCACAGAAAGCAACCTTCGCGGATGAAAACGGCCCGGCCAGCTGTTTCCAGCGCAGTGTAAGGACGAACGCCATCGCCAGGCTGCCAATCGGCCAAGGTCTTATGTGCGGATGTTTCTGGATTCCACACAATCTTGTCCATAGGAATGACATTACCTTGCTTGTCCTTGTGCTGCGTATTGTTGAATGTACCGTCGCCGCCATTCATACCCGTGTTAGGCAGGTAGAACAAAGGCACGATTTCCACAATACCACCGAAAGCCACAGCAATCGCAGTCAACACGAACATCAGGAGCGTATTGCGCTCAATCTTGTCCTGTAGTTTTGTCGAATAAATTTTGTCGTGATCAGACATGTTTTCTCTCCCCTTATGCTTTGGCTGCAACGGTGTTTACACCGCGCGCAGCGCTAGCTTGACGTACTGTCATAACCACGTTGAACAGCATAATCCACGCGCCCAGATTGAAGATTGCACCGCCAACAGCACGCATCACATAGTAAGGATGCATAGCAGACACAGACTCAACAAAGGTGTAGGTCAAAGTGCCGTACTCGTCGTAATCACGCCACATCAGACCCTGCATAATGCCAGACACCCACATCGCAACGATGTAAGTAACAGCACCGATCAAAGCCACCCAGAAGTGTACATTCACCAGACGGTCAGAATACATTTCAGTATTCCAGAGCTTCTTAACCATGTGATAGAGAGCACCGAAGGAAATCATAGACATCCAACCCAGAGCACCCGCGTGAACGTGACCTACGGTCCAGTCAGTATAGTGGGACAGCGCGTTCACAGATTTGATTGCCATAACTGGGCCGTCAAATGTGGACATCGCGTAGAACGCCATCGCAGTCACCAGGAAGCGCAAGATGTAGTCGGTGCGCAGCTTGTCCCATGCTCCGGACAAAGTCATCATACCGTTCATCGCGCCACCCCAAGATGGGATGATCATCGCCAAGGAAACAGCAGCACCCAAGGAGCCAGTCCAGTCAGGCAAAGCTGTGTATTGCAGATGGTGAGCACCCAACCAAACGTAACCGAAAGTCAATGTCCAGAAGTGCAACACAGACAAACGATACGAGAACACTGGACGACCAGATTGCTTAGGAATGAAGTAATACATAATGCCGAGGAAGCCGCCAGTCAGGTAGAAACCCACCGCATTATGACCCCACCACCATTGAATCATAGCGTCTTGAACGCCAGAGTAGATGGAGTAGGAAGTAGCCCAGTCAACTGGAATAGCCAAGCTATTCACAACGTGAAGGTAAGTGATCATCACGATCATACCCATTGTGAACCAGTTGGAAACGTAGATATGCGAAGTCTTGCGAATCGCCGTAGTCATGATGTGATTTAGGCCAAAGGAAAGCCATACGACCGCAATCATGATATCAACCCACCATGGCAGCTCGGCGTATTCCTTACCTTGCGACAATCCCAAAGGCAGAGTAATCACCGCACATACGATGATTAGGTTCCAACCCCAGAAAGTAAACCAAGCCATGCCATTGCTCCACAGCTTGGTAGCACCAGTACGCTGAACAATGTAAAAGCCTGTCGCCATCAGCACGCAACCACCGAAAGCAAAAATCACCGCATTGGTATGCAGTGGACGCAGACGACCGAAAGTGATTTCGGGAATGTCAAAGTTTAAAAACGGCCATGCCAATTCCGATGCCACATACACACCGATCAGAGTACCCACAACTGCATAGATTACGGCTGCAATGGTGAACCATCGAACCACATCCATATCGTACTTTACTGGTGTCGCTTGAGTAGCTTCCACAGTATCTCCTCCCTAGAGCTAGTTAATAAACCAATGCATTGATCACACCTCTATCGAAACAAAAATGTGAGCAACACACCCTACCTTTTTGACGCACAACCTTAAAAGCGGCGCAATAATCGCATGGGCTAGCGCGACAAGTAAAGCGCAACTTTAGTTCCACCGGGGTATACCCAACAAGAACTGTCAGGTTATATCTCCCAAGGACATGGAGATACTAAGAAAAATCAATCTGGGAAGTTTTGATATACATCAAAATCAGGTGAAGAAACTGGAGCGGGTGAACGGGATCGAACCGTCGTATGCAGCTTGGGAAGCTGCCGTTCTACCATTGAACTACACCCGCATGTAGAATGTGCGACCATTTTAACACGACAAACCGCCAACGTGATTTCAGTCTTTATCAATGGAAATGCCCGCTCATTCCAATCCCCGTTCAGCGTTGCCGACCTGATCAACGTATTGGAACTCACCGGTAAACGCGTCGCTATCGAGTGCAATAGCGAGATTGTGGCACGCAGCCGCTTCACCACACACCTGCTTGCCGATGGGGACAAACTCGAAGTCGTCGTCGCAGTCGGTGGCGGCTAACCCTACTGCTGCGCCATTGTTAAAATGATGCGAAAGCCATTGCGCATCAAATCATTCACACAGAAAGCCTCTCATCATGAACCAAGACAACCTGATTCTCGCCGGCCAATCCTATTCTTCACGCCTCATCGTCGGCACCGGCAAATATAAAGATTTTGCCGAGACCCGCGCGGCAGTAGATGCCAGCGGTGCTGAGATCATCACTGTCGCGATACGCCGCGTAAACATCGGACAGAACGCGGGCGAATCCAGCCTGTTGGATTTCCTGCCCCCGAGTGAATTTGTTTATCTCCCCAATACCGCCGGTTGTTATAGCGCGGAAGATGCGGTGCGCACCTTGCGTCTGGCACGCGAGTTATTGGACGGACATAGCCTCGTCAAACTGGAAGTGCTCGGCGACCAGCAATCGCTCTACCCGAATGTGATCGAAACCATTGCTGCCGCAAAAACACTGGTCGCGGACGGATTTCAAGTGATGGTTTACACCTCGGACGATCCTATCATTGCAAAACAACTGGAAGACATCGGTTGTATCGCCATCATGCCACTGGCTTCGCTGATCGGTTCTGGCATGGGCATACTCAACCCGTGGAACCTCCAGCTTATACGCGAGCGCGTAAGCATCCCGGTCTTGGTCGACGCGGGCGTAGGGACCGCGTCGGATGCGGCGATTGCAATGGAACTCGGCTGCGACGGCGTACTGATGAACACCGCAATCGCGGCCGCGCAGAATCCCGTACTCATGGCCTCTGCCATGAACAAAGCCGTAAAGGCCGGGCGCGAAGCATTTCTTGCCGGACGCATGCCGCGCAAACTCTATAGCGCCATCCCCAGCTCGCCGACCGGCGGATTGATAGGCAAAGCCTGATGAGCACTACCGCAAAACCAAACGAGCTACCCAAGGAAGTTGCGCCAAGAACTGCTGGCACAAACGCAGAACACAACAAGCGCGACCAACACATCCGCAGCTTCGTCCTGCGTCAGGGACGAGTCTCGCCGGCACAACAACGCAGCTTGGAAACGCTGATGCCAAAATACGGCATTGCCTATGCGCCTCAAGCCTTGGATTTAGATGCAGCCTTTGATCGCAGCGCGACTAAGATTCTTGAGATCGGCTTCGGCATGGGCGAACCAACCGCCAAGATTGCATTGGCGCATCCGCAAAATGATTACCTTGCCCTGGAAGTACACCCGCCCGGTGTGGGCAGCCTCCTTAAACAGATTGACGCACAAGGCATTCAGAACATCCGCATCATCCAACACGACGCGGTGGAGGTATTACGCGACATGGTAAAAGATGCGACCCTCGACGGCGTGCATATCTTCTTCCCCGATCCGTGGCACAAAGCGCGGCATAACAAACGCCGCCTGATTCAAGCGCCGTTCATCGCTGCACTGGTGAAGAAAATCAAACCCGGCGGCTACATCCACGTCGCCACCGACTGGCAGGATTATGCTGAACAAGTATTGGCGGTACTCAGTGCCGAACCACTATTGCAAAACACCGCCGCAGACTATGCGGAAAAGCCAGAGTACCGACCGCTCACCAAATTCGAGCAGCGCGGTTTAAAACTCGGGCACGGGGTGTGGGACCTAGTGTTCGTCCGCAAGGAAAATCTCTAACAGATCGTTAAGAAAGCGCTGGCCTTGCGGGGTCGGCGCGATCTTTTGCAAATCCCGCAACAACAAACCACGCTGCTCCGCCTCTTCCAACTCGCGCCGTATCACCAACAGCGGCAAGCTGGTGCGCTCGGTAAACAACACCGCATCAAAGCCCTCATTCAAACGCAGCGCATTCATCATGAACTCGAAAGCAATATCGCGGTGCGACACCGCAAACTCTTCCTGCAACGGCTCGCCGCGC
>JAGVIV010000020.1 GCA_020055845.1 Betaproteobacteria bacterium | reverse complement strand
GGCACAAGCTTTAATCGCCGCGCGCCAGCCAGACAGTTACGCCGCCAAATCAATGCTCGAAAATCGCGTCAAAAACAGCGCGCTCATCCTGCATGATATAGGCAGCAAAGAGGAACGTAAAACTTGGGTAGAGGATTTCAAAGCAGGCAAGATCGACCTTCTGTTTGTGTACAACATGTTGCTCACCGGCTTTGATGCACGATGCCTGAAAAAGCTCTACCTTGGCCGAGTCATTCGCAAGCACAACTTGCTGCAAGCACTGACCCGCGTCAATCGCACTTACAAAGACTTTCGCTATGGCTACGTCGTCGATTTCGCCGATATCCGCAAGGAATTCGATGCCACCAACAAAGCTTATTTCGATGAGCTGCAAGCCGAGTTGGGCAACGAGTTGGAGCACTACTCCAACTTATTCAAATCAGCCGAAGAGATCACCCAAGAGATCGAGGCGATTAAAGACATTCTGTTCAGCTTCAATGTCGAAAACGCCGAAGAGTTTTCACGGCAGATCAGCCAAATTCAAGATCGCATCACCGTGCTCGCATTGAAGAAAGCCCTCGCCGATGCACGCAGCCTTTACAACCTCATCCGCCTACAGGGCGAATATGGGCTGCTCCAGCAACTCGATTTTCAAAAACTGAATCAGCTGTATCGCGAAACCTGCAACCACCTCGATTTGCTCAACCTCAAAGAAAGCATCGAATCCAGCACCGACACGGAAAACCTGCTCAATGTCGCCCTCGAAGACGTGCTGTTCATGTTCACCAAGGTCAAAGAAGAAGAGCTGGTGCTGGCCGATAAACTGAAAAACACCTTACGCCAAACCCGCGAAGCCATGCTCGACAACTTCGACCAGCAAGACCCGAAGTTCATCACCCTGAAAGAAGAACTGGAGCGGCTGTTCAAGAAGAAGAACCTGAACGAAGTCACGCAGGATGAGATGACAGCCAACATCGGCGCGCTCAACGCCATCCACGATAAGGTCAAAGAGCTCAATCGCCAGAACAACCAGCTCCGCGCCAAATACCGGGGCGACACAAAATACACGCGCATCCACAAGCGTTTGTGGGAGCGCGGTTCGCTCACTCAAACCGAGCGCAGTCTGTTCGATGCTCTCATCGGGGTTAAGCAACAGGCTGACGAGCAGGTGCTGCAAAACAACCAACTGCTGAACAACGAAAGCTACTTTGAGAAAATGATGATGCCGCTCGTGATAGACGAGTTTGGCAATCGCCAGAAAATCAAACTTAACCCGGAAGCCTCCCGCACCATCAACCAACTGGTGGTGGCGGAATACATGAATGAATTTATAGCGGGTTCCAGAACTGGCATCCGCACAGGAGCACGCACTTGATTACGCAAGATTTCGAAAAACGCACCCGCCAATTAATCGACAGCCTCAAGGGAATCTGCGCTTCCTATGGCCTTGGCAACGACGGCAACGAATTCAAGATCATCACCCAGGTCTTTCTCTACAAGTTTCTCAACGACAAGTTCGCCTTTGAAGCCAAGAAGATCAGGCCAGACCTAGCCCAAGCTGAAAGCTGGGAACAGGCCATCGCCAACTTGAGCACCGACGACTTGGAAATGCTGCAAATGCAAATGGGCGCAGACACTGCGCGCTTGAAGCCGGAACACTTCATCGCCCACCTGTTCGGTCGTCAGAACGCGCCGGACTTCGCCAAGCTGTTCGACGACACCCTGCGCGACATCGCCATCAGCAACAACGACATCTTCGCCGTCAAGACTGAGGGCGGCGCGAAGATCACCCTGTTCGACCGGGTGAGTGAATTCATCACCGATACCGCCAAGCGCGATGCCTTCTGCCGCGCGGTCATCAACAAGCTGGTGGAGTTCAGTTTCGAGCGCATCTTCACGCAGAAATACGATTTCTACGCCGCGCTGTTCGAGTACCTCATCAAGGACTACAACAAAGACAGCGGCGGTAAGTACGCCGAGTACTATACCCCGCACGCCGTCGCCAAGATCATGGCCGCCATCCTAGTGCCCGAAGCCAAGCGCGGCAAGGTCAGTAATGTGAGCTGCTACGACCCCTCGGCGGGTTCGGGCACACTGTTGATGAACCTCGCCCACGCCATCGGCGAGCAACGCTGCGCCATCTTCTCGCAGGACATCTCGCAGAAGTCATCCAGTCTGCTGCGCCTGAATTTGATTTTGAACAATCTGGTTCACTCCATCCCCAACATCATTCAGGGCAACACCATGCTCCACCCCTACCATCGGGACGGCAAGGCACTGAAGAAGTTCGACTACATCGTCTCCAATCCGCCGTTCAAGATGGATTTCAGCGATTTCAGAAATGAGCTGGACGCCAAGGAACATCAGGAACGCTTCTTCGCCGGAGTGCCGAGCATTCCCAAAAAGGCCGTGGATAAGATGGCAATCTACCAGCTGTTTCTCCAGCACATTATCTTTTCGCTGAGATCCGGCGGCAAAGCGGCAGTCGTCGTGCCCACCGGATTTATCACTGCGCAAAACGGCATTGACCCTAAAATCCGCAAGCATCTGGTGGACAACAAAATGCTCGCGGGCGTGGTCTCCATGCCCAGCAATATCTTCGCCACCACCGGCACCAACGTCTCCATCCTGTTCATCGACGACACCAACAAGGAAGGAGTGGTGCTGGTGGATGCCTCCAACCTCGGCACCAAAGTCAAAGACGGCAAGAACCAGAAAACCCTGCTCTCCGATGCCGAAGAAGACCGCATCATCGCCACCTTTAATGAAAAACAGGTGGTGGAGGATTTCTCGGTGGTGGTGAACTATGACGAAATCGCCGCCAAGAATTACAGCTTGAGCGCGGGGCAGTATTTTGATGTGAAGATTGAATATGCCGACCTCACGCCAGCGCAATTCGCCACGAAGATGCGAGGCTTTGCCGACAATCTGAATATGCTGTTCAAGGAATCTGCGGGGCAGGAGCAGGAGATTAGGAAGCAGTTGGCGAGGTTGAAGTATGAGTAAGGTTTCTTTGGGGCGACGGGTGGCGTTCGAGTATGGATATGCTGTTCGAGTTGACGATGAACAACCTGGACCGTACCCGGTTTTTGGGTCAAATGGTGCGACTGGCTACATTGACAGCTTCAAAGTTAACGGGCCAGGAGTCGTTATTGGAAGAAAAGGTAGTGTTGGTAAGGTTGCATACACCAAAGATAACTTCACACCAACTGACACTGCTTACTTTCTGAATATCTTAGATACCAATACAGACGATTTGAAGTTTTGGTACTACTTCTTGCCTGTACTTGGAATTGATAAAAATACACACAGTGCAGTCCCCGGCCTTTCCCGAGAACTTGCCTATTTAATCGAAACAGAAATTCCATTAATCAGCGACCAACAAAAAATAGCCACCGTCCTATCCGCCCTCGACGCCAAGATCGACTGCAATAACTGCATCAACGCCGAACTGGGGGCGATGGCCAAGACGCTGTACGACTACTGGTTCGTGCAGTGCGAGTTCCTTGACGCCAAAGGCAAACCCTACAAATCTTCCGGTGGCAAGATGGTCTACAACCCCACTCTGAAACGAGAGATTCCGGCAGGGTGGAAGGATTCAAACATTCTGGCAGTCGCCGATCTGCTAGGTGGTGGGACGCCCACCAAAAAGAGGCCTGAATATTGGAACGGTAACATTCCCTTCTTTACGCCCACCGATGCTGACGGGACCATTTTCAAGTTTGCGACGGCGGATTACATTACCGACGAGGGCTTGAAGAAGAGTAGCACCAAGCTTTTCGGAAAACATACCGTTTTCATCACGGCGCGTGGTTCAGTGGGCAGGCTTGTATTGGCAGGTGTCGATATGGCGATGAATCAGTCCTGCTATGCACTACGTGCCAAGCACGGCATCAGTCATACATACCTGTTCTTTCTCGCCAAAGAATTGATTCATCATTTGCAGGTCAAATCTTCTGGCTCAGTCTTCGACTCCATCGTCTCGAATGACATAGAATTTACCAACCTTGCCATTCCAGACAACACCATTGTTGAGAAATTTGCCGCAATAGTTGAACCGGCATTCGAACAAATAGGCAACAACACCAAGGAAAATCAGCACCTCACCCAACTCCGCGACTGGCTTCTGCCCATGCTGATGAACGGCCAGGTTACGGTGGTGTGAATGAGGGCGCCATGACCGACAGCGATATGAAATCGGTGAAGGAGAAAGTGTGAATCCGCTTGAAGCAATCGCAATGCGGCAAGGGGTGGTGACGGACATTAATAATGTGCTGTCGAACCACAAGATTCGAGAAACTATTTCACTCGACGACATTACGATCACATCAAATCTGGTTCACTTAAAAAAGAATCTGTCTGAATTGATTGTTAATTCCTTGTGGGCCAGCATTCCTTCCGCCACCGTTTATCATTTCACTAAAACTGAAGTTGCAGAAAAAATCCTTAATTCTGGAATGCTAAGGCTAACTAACATTGCTAAGCGTATATCTGAAGATGAAATCGTTACATTTTGTAAATCGCATGGGCTCGATGGTTATTTGGATGAAGATGCTAATGGAGTCCCAGTTTACAAATCTGATTTAGCTCCCGGTTTGTTTTATGCATCCTTTACCGACACGAATTTATCAGAGGAAGAACAGAAATATTTCTGGAACGAATTTGGAAGTGGCAATGGTGTACGCCTAAAAATCCAAGTCACAGCTCGCAATCCAGACTTCAGGAAAATTCATTATGAGAAAAACGAAGGCAAGCCCATTGCATTGCTCGACGACCTGAATAAATGCATTCAGAAAAGCTGTGCCCGCAGTTATTCGTTGCAGGGTGTATCTCGTTTGTGTGCTTTTTATCTGCCTGGAAAAAAATATAAACGTGAAAAGGAGTATAGAGCTCTATTTAAGGTGTTCGATGACGTGAGTGGCCCTGACGTAAAGTCAGAAAATGGTATTACTTTTATTGAGGCCCCACTTAATGAAGATCAGCAGAAGACTGGTTACAAATTCGAGGTTATAGAAGTTTGCGCGAACGATAGGCCCAACATGCCTGATTCCTATACGTTCGCCAAACGTGGTGGATGAGGTAATGAACATGACAGATTCAGACGAAATCAAAGAATTAAAATACAAACGACTATGCTTCAACTGCGTTGAGGAAGACTACCTTAAACATGAAATCAAGGTTAAAGGGAAAAAGGCCGAATGCTCTTACTGCGGGAAGGTCAGAAGAACGTTTAGTATCGACGAAATGTCTGATCTAATTGAACAAGCGTTTGATGAGCACTTTGTACGCACGTCTGATCAGCCTACCTCATTTCAGTATTCAATGTTGGCAGACAAGGAGTCTGACTATGATTGGTTTCGAGACGGCGAACCTGTTGTAGATGCGATAGCCAGTGCTGCCGAAATACCTGAGGATGCTGCGTCCGACATTCAGCAGGTACTTGATCATAAGCATGGCGACTTTGATTCTGCGATGATGGGTGAAGAAACTGAGTTTGCACACGACTCACATTATGAGGAGAAAGGTACAGATGACTCCAACTGGCAGATGGAGTGGAACCAAGTAGAAGAGTCTCTTAAATCTCAAGCTCGATTCTTTAATCATCCAGCGGCTCAGCACTTGGCTTCCATCTTTGAGGGGATTGATTCTATGAGTACTTGGGATGGGCATCCGTTGATTGTTGATGCTGGTCCAAATACTTCGTTGACTACTTTGTACCGCGCACGCGTCTTTCAATCAGATGAGTCGCTACAATTGGCACTTCAAAGACCGGATCGGCACATTGGTACACCTCCTTCTTCTCTCGCCAATGCCGGACGTATGAATGCCAAAGGAATTTCTGTTTTCTATGGCGCAAATGATCCAAATGTTGCATTAGCCGAAGTTCGCCCCCCTGTCGGTAGTAAGGTGGTGGTTGGTTGCTTTGATATTGTCAGGAAAATTCGCCTTCTCGATTTAACTGCGCTGGAGAAGGTTGCAACCAAAGGCAGCATCTTTGATCCCATTTACAGTCGTCGCCTAGAAAGGGCGATGTTCTTGAGAAGTCTCAGCAAAAGAATCACGAAACCCGTCATGCCAGATGATGAGGCGTTCGATTACCTTATTACACAGGCAATTTCAGACTATCTCGCAAATGAAACGAAAGCGAATGTCGATGGGATTATTTTCCCATCAGTCCAAGCGGCTGGAATAGCGCTTAATGTCGTACTT
>JAGVIV010000220.1 GCA_020055845.1 Betaproteobacteria bacterium | reverse complement strand
CATCAGCGGTCTGACCCTGCACTTTGACGAGGGGCGGACCAGGGCGCTGGACGGTGTTGATCTGGAGGTGGACGAAGGGGAATTTGTATCCATCGTCGGCCCCAGCGGCTCGGGAAAGTCGAGCCTGCTGAATATCATCGGCACGTTGGAGGAGCCGACGGCGGGCGAGATTGTGTTGCGCGAACAGCGGTATTCCCATATCAAAGATGCCTCCTTGTTCCGTCGCGAGAACATCGGTTTTGTTTTTCAATCTTTTCATTTGATCCCGACGCTCTCCGCGCTCGACAATGTGATTGTGCCCACAGTTGCATGCGGCGGTGCGGCGAGCGCCTATCGCGAGCGTGCCGAAGAACTATTGATCCAGTTGGGCTTGCGTGAGCGCCTCGCACATCTGCCGGGAAAACTTTCCGGCGGCGAGCGCCAGCGTGTGGCGATTGCGCGCGCGCTAATCAATCGGCCTCGTGTGCTGTTGGCGGATGAACCGACCGGCAGTCTGGACAGCGGCAACGCGGCGCAGGTGCTGGATATTCTCACCGGCATCGTCAGGCAACAGGGTTTGACCCTGATCATGGTGACGCATGATGCAGCAGTCTCCGCGCGCTCGGACCGCATCGTTCATATGCGCGACGGCAAGATCGACCATACGCAAGGAGTGCAGGCATGAACCTGTTGCATTTCGCCTTGGACAATTTGTATCGCAGACCGGCACGTACGGCGCTGACCGTTTCCGCGATTGCGCTGGGTATCGCTGCGGTCGTGGCTCTGACCGGTATCGCATGGGGTTTTGAGGCAAGTTGGCAAAAAGCCAACGATGCGCGCGGCACCGATCTTATCGTGACCCGTGCGAGCAGTGAAAACACCATGCCGTCCCCGTTCCGTGCCGACAAGGTGCAGCCCGTGCTGGCGGCGTTGCCGCACGTGCGGGAAGTTGTCGGATTGTTGAGCGAGATGCTGAGCGTGAGCGAGGATGCTCCTCCGGTGTTTGTGTTCGGCTGGGTGTACGGCAGTTATTTGTGGGAGCACCTGAAATTGGTGGACGGGCGCTGGCCGGCGGACGGGAGCGAGCCGGTGGTGATGGTCGGCGTGCTGGCGTCAGAGATGCTGCATAAAAAAACCGGAGACGCGCTAGAGATTGAAGGCAGAAGTTTTCAGGTGGCCGGTGTCTTTGAAAGCAATGCGGTGGTGGAAAACGGTGCTGTGCTTATGACTCTGGGACTGGCGCAGCAGATTACCGACAAGCCGGGCAAAGTGAATGTGCTCAATATCAAGATGGACGCGAGCGCCAGCGATGCCGATCTGGATAAAATCAAGTTACAGGTGCGGCAAACCTTGCCGGGTTTCGTGGCAATTACCTCCGGCGAGCTGGTGGGAAAAAATGCGCTGGTGCGTATCTCCAAAGCAATGAGCAATGCCACCATCCTGATTGCGGGTCTGGTAGGCGCTCTGGTGGTTTTCAATACCATGCTCATGAGCATCAATGAACGCACGCGCGAGATAGGCATATTGCTGGCGCTGGGATGGCAGCGCCGCACCATCATACGTTTGATTGTCAGCGAGGCACTGTTGCTGTCGCTTGCGGGCGGGCTTGCGGGCATAGTGCTGGGTGTCGGTCTCACCTGGGGTCTGGAACATCTCGAAGTGATGCGCGGAAAAATTGATGCGGTCTTTTCCATGTCCTTTATGATTGCTGTACTGGGTCTGTCGGTGTTTCTGGGAATCTGCGGCGGACTGTACCCGGCATTCAAGGCCGCGCGCTTGTTGCCCTCTGCCGCTTTGAGGCAAGAATGAGACGCGCTGTTCTCTGGGTGTTTTTGTATCTGTCTGCAGGCGCGGGGTATGCCGCAGAGATGCCGCTTAGCGCGGGCAGCCTGGTTGGAGTGATGCAGCAGGCACGATATTCGGCGGGCTTCGAGGCGCGTATGAACGTGTTTGTGCGCAAGTCCAACGGCGCATTGCTTGCCCCGTTCAAGCTGGCGATAATTGGACAGTCAACACCCGAAAGACAGCGTCTTTTGATACGCGGCATCGCACCGGAGATTTTGCATGGTCGTTTTTATGCGATCGAGCACAAACGTGACAGCGGTATCCGGGTGGCCGGTTCGCGTGATGATGCCGAACTCGCGTCTTACGCTAGAATATTCGACTCTGCGCTGCGGGCCGGGGATATGCTGGCCCCTTGGTGGGATTGGCCTAAACAATCGCTGGAGGGCAGGGAACAAATCAACGGGCACGAATGTCTCATCGCGCGCTCCGTGACTGACGAGCAAAGCAGCGCGGTGCGCGAAGTCGAAAGCTGCGTGGATCAGAATGCAAAACTGGCGTTGCGCACGCGCTTGTATGATGGCCGCCATATGCTGTTGCGTACACTGACCGTGGATGCGGTCATGCAAAATGGCGGCAGGCTGATGGCGAAAAAATTATCCATAAGCGAAGGCAATGCCGTCACCCGCATAGAAATCTATGCGGGTGATCAGGAATATGAAATTGGTGCCGAAACTTTTTCGATCTTGGATAGATTAATGCATAACGAGCAACAACGATGAATACGCCAGCGCAACAGACAGAGACGAGCGCCATTCCGGTATTGTGGTGCAACGCCGATGCCGTCACCTCCAGCGTGATGGAGGCGGTGAGTTTCGTTACGCCTGTGTTGGAAAATTTCTTTATCCGTACCGTCGCCGAAGGTGTGCGCGCGCAGCACGATGCCGAACTGGCCCGGCGTTGTCAGGAATTTATCCACGAAGAGTCCAATCACTCTGTAGTGCACAAGAGATTCAATGCACTGTTGCTGAACCGGCTCGGCAAACAGCCGCCGGGGCTGTCTATGGTGGCCGCGCTGTTAGACGGCGCACGTCGCCGCCTGTCTATTTCGAAACGTTTGGCCTTGGCGGCGGCGCTGGAACATTTCGCCGCTGTAATCTCCAAGCTGTATATCAGCCATGAGCCCAGTTTAGAATTCGAATCGGCATTTGCCAAGGAGCTGTTTGATATGCACGCGCGCGAAGAGTTGGCGCACCGCTGTGTGGTGTTCGATCTATGGCGCGCGCAGGATAACGGCGGTCGTTTTGCGCGCATTGCGGCTATCGCTGTTGCGCTGTTCGCGGGTGCGCTTTATGTGAGTATCGCCGTGCCCTGGATATTGCACCGGAAAACCGGTAAACGTTATTTCAGGACAGGCGCGGGGTTGGCGGGATTCGTGGCAAAAAATCTGAAAGATACGCTGACGCGTACGCCCGTCGCCGAATTGTTCTCGTTCGTGCGGCGCGACTTTCACCCGGTGTCGCTGATCGACGACAGCGCGCTGAACAGGTTATAAAAATTAACAATCCGCTGAATCATTAAACGGCAGAGTGGGATATGAACGATAGAAAAGAAGATGTAAAAGTTTGGGATGTGCCTGTGCGCCTGTTTCACTGGTCTCTGGTGCTGGGCTTCTGCGCCGCTTATCTGAGCGCGGAATTTCATATCGGTTTTGTGCATGTCTGGATCGGATATTTCCTTTGTGTTCTGCTACTGGCACGTGTGGGCTGGGGCTTCATCGGAAATAATTACGCGCGTTTCAGTTCGTTCGTGTTCTCTCCCGCCGAGACGCTTGCTTATGTCCGCTCTCTGCGGGAAGGCAAGCCGGTGCATTATTTTGGACACAACCCCGCCGGAGCGCTGATGGTGTTTGCGCTGCTGGCTGTGCTGGCGCTGATCTTTCTGAGCGGATTGACCACCCTGGCCGTGATCGATTTCGAAGGCCCGTTTTTGTTCCTGATTGATTACTTCGACGACGGCGCGAGTTATGCGGCGCGTCATCTGCATGGCTGGCTGGTCGATGCTGCTTTGCTCCTCGTTCCGTTGCACCTGCTCGGAGTCGCGGCTGGCAGCTTTCAGCACAAAGAGAATCTCGTGCGCGCGATGTTCACGGGCAAGAAAAAGAACGTGTCCGAGCGCGATTCAGAACATTAAAATCAAGGAGAGAAAAGTGATAGCCGATTTTAAATGGGGGCGACTGTTCGCCGGTTTTGCTCTTGCGTTTTGGTCGCTTGCCGGGTTCGCGGCGGAAGCCCCGCTGAATCTCGCACTGCCCGCATCCTTTGCGCGGGAGAGTCAGTCCTTCATGTTGGCCGCGAACGATAGCGTTGGTGATCAAACAATGAGTGCCAACGTACAGAAGGAACCGGCGTTTGAACCCAAACTGCTTTCTCCGAATAAGCTGCATCAATATTTGGGTGTGAGTACGGCGTTGTTGGCGGGAGCGGCTTTTATCACGCATCCCCATCCGTCGGATCCAAATGCGCCGCGCGAGACCAACGGCACGCACGCGCAACTGGCCAAAGCCACGGTTGCCATGGCGGCCGCGACTGTGGCAAGCGGTCTGCTCACGCATTGGGACGATTTCAGCACGGAAGACGGCTGGAGCGACCCTGATAATTTGCACGTGTTGCTCGGTGTGACCGGTGCAGCACTGATGGCTTACGCGGTGAACCGTTCCGCGAATTCATCGACCCCGATTAGCCATGCCGCGTTATCCGAACTGGGTGCGTTGGGTATGGTTGTTGCGATTAAATTAACCTGGTGATATTGGAGAACTTAAACATGAAAAGACTGAACGCCCTGCTGCTACTGCTTTCCCTCACGGTTGTCGCTACGGCACAGGCCACCCCCGCAAGCGATGCCTTGCTTGCGCAATACAAAGCCGCCGGTGTGAGCAAAACCGATGCCGCCAAAGCCAAGAGCGATTGGAGCAAAGAAGTTAAAGGTGACGACGGTGAAATGATGTCCTGTTCCAGCTGCCATGGCACCGACCTGAGCAAGAGCGGTAAACACCACAAGACTCATAAAGTCATCGAAGCGATGTCGACGAAAGTAAATGCCGAACGCTTCACCGACGAAAAGAAAATCGAAAAGTGGTTCAAACGTAACTGCAAAGACGTGTGGTCGCGCGAATGTACCGCTCAGGAAAAGGCCGACTTCCTGACTTTCCTGCTGGCTCAATGAACGAGGAGACAAGAATGAACAAGCGATATAAAAGCGCCGTGCTGCTGGCCGGACTCCTGAGCCTGAGCGGCATCGCCGTGGCCGAGGAAAGCCTGCTGCAAGCCGTG
>JAGVIV010000009.1 GCA_020055845.1 Betaproteobacteria bacterium | reverse complement strand
GGATGCAGCCCATCCAAGGGCATCAGGAAGGTGTAGATCGTCACATTGCTTAACTTGGGTAGTTCTTGCTCCAGCTTCTTGCAATAAGGGCAGTCTGGATCGGAAAAAATCGCCAGCACCCGCTCGCCCTTGCCACGCACAGTCTTAATGGCATCCTTGAGTGGCAACTCCGAAAAATTCACTACGTTTAGCTCGTCAAGACGTTGGGCTGTTAAGTCTTGTTGGGTCTTCATGTCAAAAATATGACCAAACAGGAAGTAACGCCCCTCGCTGTTTGTATAGCCAATATTTTTGCCCATAGCCACTTCGTAAATCCCGTCGATGCCGGTTTTGCGCACGTCACTGATCTGCGTTGACGGGTAGAGATCGCGCAATGTTTTTGTAACGTCCTTTGCTGCGCTGCTATCACCCCAATTACCAGCTTGGGCTGCGGTCGCGCAAATCAATAACAACATGGCAAGTAGCTTGGCTTTGTATTTCATTGATAAGTCTCCTATTTATTGAGGTTCGAAAGGATCAAGTGCCTTACCCATCACTTTTCGTCCGCGCTGCCAAATGTCGCTATACGTCCCGATTGACGGGTCCTGGCTTAAATCGTCCATTGAGAAGCCTTTGGTGAAGACCACCTCAACCGTTCGCCCTGCATCAATTTCAATTACAGGGAACAATTTTTCTGCGAGGTCGATGTAATACTTGCTCAGTCTGTCCAAGGCTTTGCCTACGCCAGAGCTGATGCCGTTTTGTAATTGCTGCCCCTGGTTGACCGTTGAGGTTGTTCCAAGCGGGCTGATTGATTGCGTAGATGAGCTATTCTGAAAGGCCTGACCAATCCCTGAGCCTATGCCCGCCAACAATGCGTTGGCGAGCACCTGCCCTTGCTTGCTGATAAGCCGCCCCCGCATCCCGGCTTTTCCATCTTCGCCCACGACATATCCCTTAACCGGAATATCCACGGCCCTACCATCGCGGCGAACGCACGACAAATTTTCGAGTCGGCCAAACGCTCTTTCCGAACTGATGTCTCCGTAACTCGATGCCAGAATGAAGCATTCCTTGATTTCAAATCGGTAGCGGTTTGGCAAAAATGCATTGTCCTGAGTGCGCATCAGGATTGGATGGGGGTTGGTTTGCGCCTGCCCACCTGTTGGTGCGTCGAGGCCTCCCAAGAGTGCAACACGCACAAACGATCCGGCTGGTACATAACCGGCATTTGTGTCTTGCTGTGCGGGTGTGGTGGGTTTGGCGGTCTGGCTCACCTCAAACAACGCGATACCCGGCTCTTTAGGCTGAGCGGGTTCTGACAAAACTCTGGGTGGCTCGCCAGTCGCTAAAGGTAGCTGTGTTATTGGTGCTACCGGCGGCGGGATAGGCGGCAGTGGCGGCAACAATGACTCGGGTTGTCCGGTCTGCATTACTCCTGATTTTGCTTCCATTGCTGCCATTTGCTGCTTCAGCTCTTTGACGACATCATCCATCTGTTTCATTTGTGCGGCAGATTGCGTCATCCACACCTCCTTTGGGTCTGCGGCTGCACCCGGCGTTGAGATGTTGGTGGCTTGCTGTTCGGCTGATGTGGTCGGCACTGGCGCGACCGAAGGCTGGCTATCCATAAGAGATACGCTGCCGAGAACCAACGCCATTAACCCCGCACCTGCGCCTCCCAACATGATGTATTGGCGAGTTTTGGGAGTCATGTTGGCAAATTTTTCTGATAGGGAGGCCATTATTCAACCTCGCTAACAATAAAGACTTGTGTGGTCTGCCCTGCTTCGAGTGTCGGATTTTCTATCGACACGGCCTGCACACCGGCGCGGTAGAACTCCCGTTCGTCCATAATAATGGGCTTATTGGATGTATTGGTGAGCAGGTAGGACTCACCACGAATCCCCCTTAAATCGAGCGTTCTGATTAACTCGAACCTGGTGCCTTTCCATAGCGAGATGGTTTCGTTTTTTGCATCGCCATCGCCATTGAAAAGCGCGATGACCGTGTTCATGATGTCATCATTGCGAGGCTCGTTTCTTTTGCTTATTACGAGGCCGGGTTGCTTGTTTCCGCCTTTCACGATAATTGTTTCCGCAGGAATATCTTCCACCTTTAGCAGCAGCTTGTAATGCTGGCCTTCTTCGTCGGTAATGAAGACGCTCATCATTGGCTTGTCGGCGGTTGGTTTAAGCCAAGCCGCGCCCGTTTCTGGTTCGGGCGTGACCGTAAACAAGCCTTCTGCGCCATAGATACGCTTGATCTTGCGACCGTCCACCGTGATTAGATTAGGTTCGTTGCGCGACACGGTGGCCGTTGTTGACTCTGTGGGTGAGCCTTGATACAAAATCTGAGCGGCCAGGCACTGAAAACTACTTACCAGGAGTGCTGACACCAAAAATATCTTTTTCATTTGTTTCCTTGAACTCATTAACAAAAAGTCTCCCGTTTATGTACCTGAAACCAATCACATAAATAGTGCGCCTGGTCGAGATGCGCTTGTCTCCTACGAAGGTGTCCAAGTCGCCGGTGATCGCAACCTTCATTAGTTTTTCGTCGGTGTTTAATGTCTGCGCTGTAAATAGGGTGGCAGCGTTATTTTTGGCAAGAAAATCCAGTCTGGCTGTCATTTCTGCCGCTAGTTGTCCCGCGCCTGCCGGCGTTGAATAACGCAAGAAAAGGTCTTTTTGGTAATTGCCTGTGGTCTGAGTAACGTTCAATGCGAGTCCGGCGTACCAGTACGCCATCTGCTCAAGGTAGCTTTTTGATACGCCCTCGCCCGATACCCAAAAGCTCTTCTCAATCGTCGGCGGCACGAGTACGGTTCGTTCCATGCCCAATGTTCTGAATAGCGTCGCGCCTTCAATCACAATAATGACAATAAGCGCGCCAACTACTAATCGAAGAAAAGTAATCTCTCTGGCTTTGTTGCTACTTGTTGTAATAAATTTTTCTGGTGTCACTGTTTAGCCTAAAAAATATCGCTGGTCTGATGATGGAGTTGTGCGCGTTTTAACAAACAGACTGCTGGGTAACCACCAGTACATCGCATGAACCGCAAACTTTTGGTGCTTACCGGCTTTGAATTTTCCGTACTGCCATGCGGATACGCTGCCCGCCACAATGCCGCCAATCATCATGCCAAGCGACACCCCTGTACCCATAATCAGGATGGCAATAATGAATTGGTCAATGTCCCACAGCAGGAATTTCTCCTGCTGATCGAGTGTGCGAGGTATGTATCCTGCTTTCACTGATTACTTCCTTTCGTGGGCTGTTGCCCGCAATAAAACACGGGCAACAGAAATCAAACATCACTAGATCGTAGCGGTCATAATTCCGTTAACAATCGTCGGCGTGTATTGCAAGAAAATCGCAAAGCCGACCCCCACGAGAATAGGGATCGGATTGCCTTTTGCGACAGACAGCAAGGCGCCAATCACCACGGCTGCAATGGCGATTGCGCGGCCAGCATAGCCAGTCGCCACACCGTTGATCCATGTGTACAAGGTCAAGAATTCCGTTCCCGTCGTACCGGCTACAGCGAAAGTGGGTAGAAACATCGCACCCAGC
>JAGVIV010000030.1 GCA_020055845.1 Betaproteobacteria bacterium | reverse complement strand
CAGATGCTCGCGCCAATGCGTATCCAGACTGCCCAGCATCACGATGCGCTCATAGCCGTGCATGACTTCACCGCTGACGGTGTCGACCTTGGCCTGATATTGCTGCTGCGCCGCATCCATCACACGGGTGCGGATGCCCTGCTCATCAAGCTGTTTGTCCTGCTCTAGCCATTGCACCAGCGGCAGATGCAACTGGTACTCCGCAGCCAGCGATTTTTCCAGTGCGGGCACATCCCATTGCTCTTCCATGCTGTGCGGCGGAATACACTCGCTGACTGCATCGTTGACCACGTTATCGCGCATCGCGCTGATCGTCTCGGAAATATCGTCGCTTTCCAGCAACTCGTTACGCTGCTGGTAGAT
Source organism: Betaproteobacteria bacterium (assembly GCA_020055845.1). Lineage (GTDB taxonomy): Bacteria > Pseudomonadota > Gammaproteobacteria > Burkholderiales > Gallionellaceae > PALSA-1006. Next base: position 1,971 of record JAGVIV010000030.1, on the reverse strand, counting down.
CACCTTGCGCTGATCGTTGGCCACGTCGTCGTATTCGAGAATCTGCTTGCGCATGTCGAAGTTGCGCGCCTCGACTTTGCGCTGCGCGTTCTCGATGGCACGGGTTACCCAGACATGCTCAATCGCCTCGCCTTCCGGCAGCTTGAACTTGTTCATGATCGCGGAAACACGATCCGACGCGAAGATACGCAGCAGCGGGTCTTGCAGCGACAAATAGAAGCGGCTGGAACCGGGGTCGCCCTGACGTCCGGCGCGGCCGCGTAACTGGTTGTCCACACGCCGCGATTCGTGGCGTTCGGTACCGATGATGTGCAGACCGCCGCTGGCGACAACCTGCTCGTGTACCGGCTGCCACGCGGCTTTTAATTCGGCCACGCGTTGCTCGCGTGTGGCCGCATCCAGACTCTCGTCCATGCGCACCAACTCGATGGGCTTTTCCACATTGCCGCCCAGCACGATGTCGGTGCCGCGCCCCGCCATGTTGGTGGCGATGGTGATCATCTTGGGGCTGCCCGCCTGCGCGATAATTTCTGCTTCACGCGCATGCTGCTTGGCATTCAGCACCTGATGCGGCAGCTTTTCTTTATCCAGCAGACCGGACAGCAGCTCGGAAGTCTCGATAGAAGTGGTGCCCACCAGCACCGGCTGGCCGCGCGCATAACAATCGCGCACATCGGCGATCACCGCAGCATACTTCTCGTTGGTCGACAGGTAGACTTTGTCCATCAGGTCTTTGCGCACAGTCGGGCGATGCGGCGGGATAATGACCGTTTCCAGATTGTAGATGGTCTGAAATTCGTAGGCTTCGGTGTCGGCGGTACCGGTCATGCCGGACAGCTTGTTGTACATGCGAAAGTAGTTCTGGAAAGTGATCGAAGCCAGCGTCTGGTTCTCTTTCTGGATCGCCACGCCCTCTTTTGCCTCGACCGCCTGATGCAAGCCATCGGACCAACGCCGACCGGACATTAAACGTCCGGTGAATTCGTCCACGATGACCACTTCGCCGTTTTGTACCACGTAGTGTTGGTCGAGAAAATACAGGTTGTGCGCGCGCAGCGCGGCATACAAGTGGTGAATCAGGGTGATATTGGCGGGGTCGTACAGGCTGCCGCCGGCGGGCAACAGCCCGGCCTCAGAGAGCAACTGCTCGGCGCGCTCATGTCCCGCTTCGCTCAACAGGATCTGATGGTTCTTCTCGTCCACACTGAAATCGCCCGCGCCTTCTTCTTCCTGCTGGCGCACCAGATGCGGCACGATTTTATTCATGTGCAAATACACATCGAGATTGTCTTCGGCCTGACCGGAGATGATGAGCGGTGTGCGCGCCTCGTCGATCAGGATCGAGTCCACCTCGTCGACGATGGCAAAATTCAGCCCGTGCTGGAAACGCTCATCCGCCTGCGCCGCCATGTTGTCGCGCAGATAATCAAAACCGAATTCGTTGTTGGTTCCGTAGGTGATATCAGCCGCGTAGGCGGCCTGTTTGTCGCCGTGATCCATGTTCGACAAAATCACACCCACCGACAAGCCGAGGAAACGATACAGCCGCCCCATCCACTCGGCATCGCGCGAGGCGAGATAGTCGTTCACGGTGACCACGTGCACGCCTTTGCCGGACAGCGCATTCAAATATGCAGGCAGTGTCGCCATCAGGGTCTTGCCCTCGCCGGTGCGCATTTCGGCGATTTTGCCGTAGTGCAGCACCATGCCGCCGACCAGTTGCACATCAAAATGGCGCATCTGCAAGGCGCGCCGCCCACCTTCGCGCACCACGGCAAACGCCTCCGGCAACAACGCATCCAGCGTCTCCCCCTGCTGCACCCGCTGCTTGAATTGTGCGGTTTTATTTCTCAGCTCGTCGTCGGTCAGTGCAGCAACGCCGGCTTCCAGCGCGTTGATGGCATCTATGTTACGGCGGTATTGTTTAAGCAGGCGGTCATTACGGCTACCGAATACACTTTTCAGCAATTT
>JAGVIV010000046.1 GCA_020055845.1 Betaproteobacteria bacterium | reverse complement strand
TACGCCGCAGGCGTGGAGGGCCACGGTTTTGCCTCCGGCAAGCGTCGCTTCGCTCGGCAGGGCCAAGACCGTGAAATAACCGGCCACGGCGAGTCGAAGATCCCAATTCGATTTTCGACATCGGGGCGTGGCCCTCCACGCCTGCGGCGTAAAAAGAGGCGATAGCGACATCCTCACTTGGATGTTGTATTTCTCGTATAATAGGTGGTAATACTTAAATTATGCGGGGGAAAACCGTGAACCAGTATTACAGTATGACGGCATAACGGCATAACGGAAAGACAGTTTAACAGTATGACGGTGGGCGTTAGTATAAACCAGGCGGTGAAAAATGAATTCGTATTTTGAAAGATTAGCGGATGAGTTCATAAAAGAAGCCAAGTCAATATCAAAAATGCTCCAATCATTCGGGGACTCCTTTGATTCACAAAATAAAGCCGTAATACCGTAAAACTGTTATACCTGAATTTAACTCAAAGAGGTGATCGTATGAAAAACAAAAACACAGACTGCCGACAGCGAGCGTGACCATCCACAAAAAAACACAAATCATCAACCTAAAACAATATAAATCGGTGGGAAATAGATATGTGGGATTTGCTCTAATCGGGATCGCTGTCGGGATCGGAATCGGGATCGATACAAGTAATATTCGATACCGGTAGCGGTACCGACCCCGAAAAAAACGAAAATTTCAAAGGAGGAAACAATGAAGCACAAATGGTTGTGGTGGCGGAAAGAGGATATTAAGACGGAGCAAAAGCAGTTGGCCGATGAAGGCAGGGACACGAGTGCCGTGACATCGGAGTTTGAACGGCTGCTATCGGAAAATGTCATCGAGGATGCGCGATTCCAGGAGGATGCGAACGCCTTGCTGGAAGAAACAAGCCGCCTGCCTATTCGTTCAGACTATCAGTACGTTGAGCCTTCCGACTTGGAGAATATCCGCGCCCAGCGTCCAGCGCCGTCAAACGAACAGTCCGATAAATTTTCCGACTCGTTACGTCATGAGCACATTGCGGGCGCTTGGCTGGGACGCTGTGCCGGATGCCTGTTAGGCAAGCCTGTTGAAGGGATTCGCAGTCCCAAACTGCTAGCGCTGCTTGATCTCGCAGGCCACAACGAAATACCAGACTATCTTTGGCGGCTGCCGGTTGCAAGCGAGGATTACAACAAACTCGGTTTCACATGGATATCAGACCTGCGAAACATTGATCATATGCCGGAAGACGATGACACAAACTACACTGTCACGGGAATGGCGCTGGTCAAGAAAAAGGGTATAGGTTTTTCTCCGGCGGATATGGCTGACTTTTGGATGGAAAACATCCCAATTCTGCATACCTGCACTGCGGAACGTGCGGCATACCGCAATTTCGTTGACAACATAGAACCGCCGCGTTCGGCCGTCGTCCGCAATCCATACCGCGAATGGATTGGCGCGCAAATCCGCGCTGATTTCTTTGGCTACGTGGCGCTGGGTCGCCCCGAACTGGCGGCGGAGCTGGCTTGGCGCGACGCATGCATCTCCCACGTAAAGAACGGCATCTACGGTGAGATGTGGGTGGCCGCGATGCTGGCGGGCGCCATTGGCGAAACAGACACGCGCCGCATCATCAAGATCGGGCTTGGAGAAATCCCTGCGAAATGCCGCTTCGCCGAAGCAATAAACGACGTACTGGACTGGCATGCGTCCGAAATGGCCTATGCTGACGCGGTAAAACAGATTCATAGGAGATGGAACGAAAACAGTGAATATGACTGGTGCCACACCATCTCAAATGCGCAGATTGTCGCATTGGGGCTGCTTTACGGCGAGGGTGACTATGAAAAGGCTATAACGCGGGCAGTATATCCGTGTTTCGACACGGATTGTAATGGCGCAACGGTCGGGTCTATCATGGGTATGATGCTGGGAGTCAGGGCGTTGCCCGAGAAATGGACAGGCATTATGAACGACACAATCCACACCGGTGTAGCGGGTTACCACATATGCAGTATCGCAAAACTGGCGGAGGAAATGTTTCAACTTTATATGATTGCTAAGCGTGGCGGTTGACTTAGATGGATGGTATACTCATAGTAGCTTGCGACATCCTTGGTGCAAAGAGCAAAGTGTTTCTTGCGCTCGGAGATCGTCCTGCCGAGCGAAGCGACGCTTGCCGGAGGCAAAAACTACTGAAATAAACGATGCGCCTGCGCGGCGTTGCTCAAACGCAAAATGCAGGTTAATGATTCTAAAACATAGGAAGAAAAATTTATGAACAACAAGATCGAAAGCTTCGCAAAAGCCAGGCTCGGAATGTTCTATCACTTCGGGCTTTACACCCTG
>JAGVIV010000007.1 GCA_020055845.1 Betaproteobacteria bacterium | reverse complement strand
TTTTCCGGCATAGCCGAGCCGGGCAATGTGGTTTTTATCCCCAGGGCGGGAATCACGTTAAGGCTGATGAGCACAAAAAACACCAGTAAAAACATCATCACATCGATCATCGGGATGATTTCGATACGGGCTTTTTTGGGGGCTTCTTCTTCATTCCAGGCGAGCATTTTTTACACTTCTTTACGCGAATTAACGACCGCGCAACTGTAAAGTCTGAATGTTAAAAATGCGTTAAATATTTATAGTAAATACCCTCGCCGAATCCGGCCCAATACACAGGGCCGATGACGCTTCTCAACACCGGTGAAATATCAAGACAAGGATTTGACTGCGGAAAGTGCGGAATGAAACGTGATGAGAAAGCGGCAGAATTTACACGCGCACTACCTAGTGATGTCTAGGCTGGCGCATCGATCGAAACAATACGAAGCAGCTTCTTGTTCACAAACTCCTGTATGCCCATGCTGGAAAGTTCGCGACCATAACCTGAATTTTTAATTCCACCGAAAGGCAAGTCCGCAGCCGAGCCTGCGGGATGATTGATGAATACCATGCCGGTGTCTATACGACTCGCCACACGCTTGCCGCGCGCAACATCCCGGGTGAAGACCGCACCGCCCAATCCGAATTCGGAATGATTGGCGAGGGCAATAGCTTCATCTTCGTTCCCGACCCAAAAAACCAGCGCAACGGGGCCGAAAAATTCCTCGCTGAAAGCGGGATTGTCAGATTGAATATTCGTCAGAATCGTGGCTTGCATGAATGCACCTTCACACGCAATTCGATTGCCGCCCATGACCAGCGTGGCACCATGCTCTATCGCGCGCTTGACTTGATCCAGCAGTTTTAACAACGCGGCCTCTGAAGACAACGGGGCGAGCGTTGTACTCTCGTCCATTGGATTTCCCGATTTATATTCAGCCAGCGCCGCTTGGAGCTTGGCCAGAAATTGCTCGCCCAATGCTTCGGCGACAATGAAGCGCTTAGGCGCATTGCAACACTGCCCCATGTTGTTCATCCTGCCCAAGACCGCCCACTTGACGGTCTTGTCCAGGTCGGCATCCTCCAGCACGATGAAGGCATCGCTGCCGCCCAACTCCATCGTGGACTTCTTTAAATTGAGTCCCGCTCTTGCGGCAACGATCTTTCCGGCCTCCACGCTACCGGTCAGTGCTACCCCTCTGATCCTGGAATCGTCAATCACTTGGTTTACCTGCTCATGTGAAATCCGCAAATTTGAATACACACCCGCGGGCGCACCCGCCTCCCGCCATAATTTATCAAAGGCGATTGCGCATTGCGGAACACTGCCCGCGTGTTTCACCATAACGACATTGCCCGCCATGATGTTGGGTGCCGCAAAGCGCGCAAGTTGGTAGTAGGGAAAATTCCAAGGCTGGACACCAAAGATGATACCCAAGGGACAGCTTTCAACTACGGCTGTGCCGCTACTCGGATTGAGATGTTGCGGGGCGAGAAACGCCTCCGCATTTTTAACGTAGTAGTCGAGGATGTCCGCGCTGAGTCTGACTTCATCGCGAGACTCATTGATACGCTTGCCCACCTCAAGTGTTACCGTGCGGGCGAACTCGTCAAGGTGTGCGCGCAGAATGTTTGCCGCTTTGGCAACCACCACGGCGCGTTCGGTAAAAGTGGTGTGTCGCCAAGACTCAAAGCGGGTCGCGGCTGAATCAAGCGCCGAGTCAAGTTCCGCATCGGTAAGCCCGTCGAAAGTCCTCAGCACTTTACCGTTGTATGGATTAACACTTTGGTAGCTCAATCCTCACCCCGTATCGCTCTTTCGCACTTAACGATGAGCGCTTGCCGTCCGCTCAGCGCTTCCTGAACGAAGTCACCGTAGCGAACACTTGGCATCAAACTCACTTTCCAGCGGCATCCTTGACGGCTTCTTTTGCATCCCCATAAGCTTTTTCAGCTTTGCCGGAGATTTGTTTGCCGAGACCCTTGGCATTTTGTTCATGACTACCGACCAACTTCCCAACTTCTTGCTGAACCTTGCCGGCAATATCTTTTACAGCACCTGCTACTTGATTCTTGTTCATGACGACTCCTTCGGCTGAATTGGCAGGCTTAATCCTGCAGAGAGTTCAGCTTGAAGGAAACGGAGGGGTGAATCTGTGCGCTAGCCAACAGATGCGCGAAGATTTTCGCATTGCTCAGAATGAGGATGCCAGCATTGCAATGCCATGATGGGCGCGTGTCATTTTCAAGGGCCTCAAATTTTTGCTCTGAAAAATTCGGCACACCCGTGCTACAAGAACCGCGCCAGCCACAGCCGCAACCTTAGCCCCATCTCGGTGGTATAGCCGACCTCAACGAAATGTATCTGTCCGTTCGGTGCAATGATGAAACTGGCGGGTACAGCATGTACGCCCCAAGCATTAGCAAGAGCCGCATTGGGATCGTTCAGCACCGGGAATACAATGTTCTGCGCCTGCATATGTTTGACCACCTCTTCCGGTTTACCGCTGTTCATGGCGATGGTGATGACAGAGGAATCGTCCTGCGCGATGGCCGCAATAGCGCCCTGTTCGGCACGGCAAATGGGACACCAGGTCGCCCAGAAATGTACGAGCACAGGATGCTCTGGATGTACGCCCAACTGATATGTCTGCCCGGAGAGCGTAACGCCCTGCAAGGCGGGTGCTGCGCCGCTGACCATATCGCGCTGCTGCCAGACTCGAATGCCGACGACGACCATAATCAATAGCAGAGTGTTGAGCGCATAGCCGCGCCACTTCTTGGCTTTTGACTGTATTTTCTTGTTCATCAAGGACAGCAGACGCTTCAAAATAATCGCGCTATCAGCATGACTTGCGCTGGAACACATACACCACCGACTCCAATTCCGGCGGCAACAGCATCGCACTCAGCGCTACATCCTCTTCCAGCACGAAAGTCGATTGCTGTGTATACGCTTTCCAATCGCCGAATGCGAAATGATGGCGACTGCCGATGACGATATAGAGTTGCACACCCGGAGTGGCGAACACCTCGCGCTCAAAATCGTTTTGTGCGGGCGGCCATGAACAGATCACCACTTCCGGCGCATACGTGGCGAGCGCTTCGCGTCCGTCGAGCTTGATGACCCACTTGGGATATTTCACCGCCTGAGTCCAGCCGTGATTATCGGTCGCCGTGATTTGCACACCCTGCTCGTTGAGAAAGCGGGTCAGCGTGCCGTCTCCCGCACCGATCTCCAGACAGCTGCGCGCGCCTATCATGGCGGCCAAGCGCGAGATCAGTTCGCGTGAATAAAAACAGTAGATGCCGCGCGGCTGCACCAGCGGCATAAGACGCTTGCGCTGCCACAGCAGCGGCCACAACAGCCGGAACCAGAACAGGGAAACAGGTTTGCGCTCCAGTTCGCGGGCGAACAGCAGTTTTTGCGCGATGAAGCCGTTGAACAGATTGAAGCGCAGCTTGCCTTTCTTCACCCCGGTATCCGCTGCCAGGGCGGATAGACTCAGATTTTTGACCGACTCGTGCGCCATGCGGCTGCGTACATATTGCGAGAGACGCGCCTGCAGATTTTGCTGACGCTGGCCGGATGCCGAGATCGGCACAGACAGCCGCTCCAGATAGGTTTTCAGCTCTTCCGCGATGCCGCGCTCCACGATGGACGAAATGTCCTGCTGCACTGCCGCCCAATCCTCCGGGTATCTGGCACTCAACTCGTCCAGCGAGGGATTCGTTTTAAGCCACGCCAGCTCTTTGCTATAGGCGGCCTGCTTCATAAAAAATCCATCACCACAGAGACACCGAGGCACAAAGAACGACAATTCATCAAAACATCACGCATAAAACAATGGTGATCCAGTGTATGTGGCACGAACTTTCCTCGGTGTTCTCTGTGTCTCTGTGGTGAAATCGCCTTTTGCTCTTATCGATAAACAGAAACTATTTCACGCAGTCCACGTAATACACGCGCTGTCCGTCCACTTCGCCCGCCACGAGACCGTGAATATCGGTCTCAAAACCGGGGAAGCGTTTATTGAAGTCGCGCGCGAAACGCAGGTAATCAACGATGGTCTTGTTGAAGACTTCGCCGGGAATGAGCAGCGGGATGCCGGGCGGATACGGCGTGAGCAGCACGGCGGTGACACGGCCTTCGAGTTCGTCGATGCGCACACGCTCGATCTCGCCGTGCGCCATTTTGGCGAACGCGTCGGATGGCTTCATCGCGGGCACCATATCGGAGAGATACATCTCGGTGGTGAGCCGCGCCACGTCGTTGGCTTTGTAGATGCCGTGGATCTGGTCGCACAAATCGCGCAAACCGACCTTCTCGTAACGCGGGTGTTTGGCAATGAACTCGGGCAGCACGCGCCACAGAGGCTGGTTCTTGTCGTAGTCGTCCTTGAACTGTTGCAGCTCGGTCACCATGGTGTTCCAGCGGCCCTTGGTGATGCCGATGGTGAACATGATGAAGAAAGAATACAGACCGCACTTCTCCACTACCACGCCATGTTCGGCGAGGTATTTGGTGACGATAGCCGCGGGAATACCGAGTTTATCGGAGAAATCGCCGTCCACATCCAAGCCCGGGGTGATGACGGTGGCTTTGATCGGGTCGAGCATGTTGAAGTCTTCGGCCAGTTTGCCGAAACCGTGCCAACGGTCTTCGGTGCGCAACACCCAGTCTTCGCGCGCGGCCATGCCTTCTTCCACCAGATAGTCCGGGCCCCACACTTTGAACCACCAATCTGCGCCCCACTCTTCATCCACCTTGCGCATGGCGCGGCGGAAGTCGAGCGCTTCGGCGATACTTTCCTCCACCAGCGCGGTGCCGCCGGGCGGCTCCATCATCGCGGCGGCCACGTCGCACGAGGCGATGATGGCGTACTGCGGGCTGGTCGAGGTGTGCATCAGATAGGCTTCGTTGAAGCAGTCGCGGTCGAGTTTTTTAGAGTCGCTGTCCTGCACCAGTATCTGCGAAGCTTGCGACAAACCGGCCAGCAGTTTGTGTGTGGACTGGGTGGAGAAGATCATCGACTCCTTCGCACGCGGACGGTCGCGGCCGATAGCGTGCATGTCTTTGTAAAAATCGTGGAAGGTGGCGTGAGGCAACCACGCTTCGTCGAAATGCAGCGTGTCGATCTTGCCGTCGAGCAGCTTCTTCAATGTTTCCACGTTGTACAGCACACCGTCGTAGGTGCTTTGCGTGATCGTCAAAACGCGCGGCTTGCGCTTTTTGTCCTTGATGAACGGGTTCGCGTCAATCTTGCGCTGTATCGCTTCCGGCTGAAATTCGCTCAGCGGAATAGGCCCGATGATGCCGAAGTTGTTGCGCGTCGGGGTAAGGAACACCGGCACCGCGCCGGTCATCATGATGGAGTGCAGGATAGATTTATGGCAGTTACGGTCCACCACCACGATGTCGTCGGGTGCCACGGTGGAATGCCAGACGATTTTATTGGAAGTGGAAGTACCGTTGGTGACGAAATACAAATGGTCGGAATTGAAGATGCGCGCGGCATTGCGCTCAGAGGCCGCCACCGGGCCGGTGTGGTCAAGCAACTGACCCAACTCGTCCACCGCGTTGCACACATCGGCGCGCAGCATGTTCTCGCCGAAGAATTGGTGGAACATACGCCCCACCGGCGACTTCAGGAATGCCACGCCGCCGGAGTGGCCGGGACAGTGCCATGAATACGAACCGTCCTGCGCGTAGTCCACCAGCGCGCGGAAGAACGGCGGCGCGAGTGAATCGAGGTATGCCTTGGACTCGCGGATGATGTGGCGCGCCACGAATTCAGGCGTGTCCTCGTGCATATGAATAAAGCCGTGCAGCTCGCGCAGGATGTCGTTTGGGATGTGGCGCGACGTACGCGTCTCGCCGTAGAGGTAAATGGGAATATCGGAATTTTTAAAACGAATTTCTTCCACAAAAGCGCGCAAAGTGCGCAGCGCCACTTCGGTCTCTTCCACGCTGCCCGCGCCGAATTCCTCGTCGTCGATGGACAACACAAACGCCGATGCGCGGCTCTGCTGCTGCGCAAAAGAAGTGAGGTCACCGTAGCTGGTCATCCCGACAACATGGATGCCCTCTTTCTCGATAGCCTCGGCCAGCGCGCGAATACCGTGTCCGCTGGCATTCTCCGAACGGTAGTCTTCGTCGATGATGATGATGGGGAAATTGAATTTCATTATTTAATTCCTAGTGGAAATCAAAGGGGGACGGATTAAAGTTTAGCGGCGCTTTGTTACAACATCCGCATTACGGCAGGTAAGATGTTTCAAGGCTGGCAATCAATTCGGCGAATACTTCACGCACCTGCCGCTCGTCGCAGCCCATGAGCACCGCATCGTCCAGCGCGTCCTGGCATATCTGGCGTATCTCGGCGAGGTTCTCCTGCAACACTTTGTTTTTCTCCACACAGGCGACCACTTCGCCGGAGGGGGAACGCCAGATTATTTGCTTGCGGTGTGGCATGGCAATCAGATTTTCGGCAGCGTCACGCCGACTTGCCCCTGATACTTGCCGCCGCGGTCTTTGTACGAAGTCTCGCACACTTCGTCACTCTCGAAGAACAGCACCTGTGCCACGCCTTCATTGGCGTAGATTTTTGCGGGCAACGGTGTGGTGTTGGAAAACTCCAGCGTCACATAACCTTCCCATTCCGGCTCGAACGGCGTGACATTGACGATGATGCCGCAGCGTGCGTAAGTGGATTTTCCCAGACACACGGTCAGCACGTTGCGCGGGATGCGGAAATATTCCACGGTGCGCGCCAGCGCGAACGAGTTGGGCGGAATCACACAATAGTCGGCCTCCACATTCACGAACGAGTTCGGGTCGAAATTTTTGGGATCGACGATAGTGCTGTTGATGTTGGTGAACAGTTTGAATTCGCGCGAACAGCGAATGTCGTAACCGTAGCTCGATGTACCGTAGGACACGATCTTCTTGCCGTCCACTTCTTTCACCTGCACCGGCGAGAACGGTTCGATCATGCCGTGCTGCTCCGCCATACGGCGTATCCATTTATCGGATTTGATGCTCATCTTGATTCGACCTTTTTAATTTATGTGTTCTGTACAACGATTTTCGGGAATGCCGCGCTGTGGTCCTGCGCCATCTCGGCGACGCGCACCGCCACGCGCCGCGCGATCTGCTTGTACACCTTGGCGATAGCGCCATCGGGATCAGCCACCACGGTCGGCTTGCCGGAATCGACCTGTTCGCGGATATGAATATCCAGCGGCAATGAGCCCAGCAACTCGGTATTGTAATCCGCGCACATCTGGGCTCCGCCCCCCGCGCCAAAGATATGTTCCTCGTGGCCGCATTTGGAACAGATGTGCGTGCTCATGTTTTCGACCAGACCGATGATCTTCACATCGACCTTCTCGAACATCTTCAGGCCTTTTCTGGCATCCAACAGGGCGATGTCCTGCGGCGTGGTGACAATCACGGCACCGGTCACAGGCACCTTCTGCGCCAGCGAGAGCTGAATATCACCCGTACCGGGAGGCAGATCGATCACCAAATAATCGAGGTTGTCCCACGCTGTTTGACGCAGCAATTGCTCCATGGCCTGCGTGGCCATCGGGCCGCGCCAGATCATGGGCGCATCGTCACCCTGAATCATAAAGCCGATAGACATGGCCTGTATGCCGTGAGCCTCCATCGGTTCGATAGATTGACCGTCGCGCGATTTCGGTTGCCCGCTGATGCCCAGCATGGTGGGTTGCGAGGGGCCGTAAATGTCGGCATCGAGCATACCGACGCGTGCACCTTCCGCGGCCAATGCCAATGCCAGATTCACCGCCGTGGTGGATTTGCCGACACCGCCCTTGCCTGACGCCACCGCAATAATATTCTTCACGCCATCCACCAGCTTCACACCGCGCTGTACTGCATGCGGCACCACTTTACTGGTAACCGTCGCTTCGATCTTGCCCGCGCCGGACAATGCGCCGCGCAGATGCGTTTCGACCAGCGTCTTGATTTCGGCCCACACGCTTTTCGCGGGATAACCCAACTGGATGTCCAGCGTCACATCGCTGCCGCTGACCTTCACGTTCTTCACCGACTTGCCTGCCACAAAGTCTTTCTTCGTGTTCGGGTCGATCAATTGCTTGAGTGCTGCCTGTACGTCCGCATCAGTAAAAGCCATAATTTCCTCACAAATTTCTCTACCGTCATTCCCGCGAAGGCGGGAATCCAGTTATTGAAAATGCCTTTTTATTTAAACCCGCTGGATTCCCGCCTTCGCGGGAATGACGAACCCAAGCTAACTGGAATTCTTCAAAGGTCGCGATTTTACCCAATTCCGCAGC
>JAGVIV010000066.1 GCA_020055845.1 Betaproteobacteria bacterium | reverse complement strand
TTCTCGATATCTACCTTGCCGCGCAGATAACCACGGCTGCGCACCATGTACTCGGTCTCTGCCATCTCCACCACGCGTCCGCCAACATCACGGTTTCCATCACGTATGACTTGAGTCACCTTGCTCAGTGGGATGCCGTAGGCGCGCAACTTCACTGGATCGACCGTCACTTGGTATTGCTGTACGAAGCCGCCGATGGAAGCGACCTCGGCCACACCGTGTGCCTTGCTCAGTTGGTAGCGCAGATACCAGTCCTGCATCGTGCGCAGTTCGGCGAGGTCGTGCTTGTCGCTCAACACCGCGTATTGATACACCCAACCCACGCCGCTCGCGTCTGGTCCCAGTTGTGGCGTCACACCCATGGGCATGCGTCCCGCGATGCTGTTCAGATATTCCAACACGCGCGAACGCGCCCAGTAGATGTCGGTGCCGTCCTCGAAGATCACATACACGAAGGAAGCGCCGAAGAAGGAGAAGCCACGCACCACCTTGGACTTCGGCACAGACAACATCGCCGTGGTGAGTGGATAAGTGACTTGGTCTTCCACTACCTGCGGTGCTTGTCCCGAGTATTCCGTATAGACGATGACTTGCACATCGGATAGATCAGGCAGCGCATCCAGCGGTGTCTTCACCAGCGCATAGATACCCGCCAGTGTGATGAACAAAGTGGCGAGCAAAACCAGAAAACGGTTGCGCGCCGACCACTCGATTATTTTGTTTAACATTTGAAATACCTCGTCATTCCCGCGAAAGCGGGAATCCAGCTAAAACAAATATCCCGCGTAGCGGACAAAAATATTGTTGTCCTGCTTCGCAGGCGATTTTTAATTGACTGGATTCCCGCCTGCGCGGGAATGACGGGATTGAAAAGATTGGTGTTTACCATTTCAGTGTCCTCCATGTTTGGCTTGCAGCTTGGTGATGACCCATTCACCTTCGCCACGTTCGACGATCTCGAAGTCGATGCTGCTGCCTGCTTTGACGTTCGCCACCAGTGAAGGATTAGCCAACGCGAAGTCCATCGTCATGCTGGGCCACTTCAGCGCAGGGATCGGGTCGTGCGTGATGCTCACTGTACTGTCCGCGTTGAGGGCTTCGAGGATGCCGTGCGCCTGATGGCCGACGGTTTTCTCCCTCTCCCTCTGGGAGAGGGCTGGGGTGAGGGTGCTTTGGGGCTTTTCGCCCATGCCACCCAGCGCCGCTTTCAGGTTGCTCTCCGAGTCGATCAGGAAGTTGGCCGAGGTGACGATCTGCTCACCTTCCGCAACACCATTCAACACTTCGACGTAGTCATTTGAGCGATTGCCCAGCGAGACCGTGCGAGGCTCAAAACGTCCCTCGGATAAACGCACCAGTACGACTTGTTTTGTTCCGCTGTCGATTACGGCTGATGTCGGTACAACCAACACCTTGCTGCCTTTACCCATAGCAATCGTGACATTGGCGAACATGGCGGGTTTGAGCAGTGCCTTTGGATTGGGGACCTGCATGCGCACTTGCACCGTGCGGGTCGAACTGTTCAGCGTCGGATAGATGAAATCCACCTTGCCGTCGAACGTGCGCTCCGGATAAGCATCGACTTTTATCTGCGCAGTGCTGCCGAGTTGGAGTTGACCGATGTCCTGCTCTGGCACCTCGGCGACGACCCAAACGGAAGAGAGGTCGGCGATCTGGTACAACACCTCGCCCGGCATGAAACGCATGCCTTGCACGGCCTTTTTCTCCAGCACGATGCCGGCTTCTTTGGCGTGGTAGGTGATGCGGTTACCGTTCAGCGTGGCATCGCTGATATCCCAATTCTTTAGGCGCGCAGCACTGGCTTCGGCCAAGCGTTGCATACTGCGCTTGGCATCCTCATCCGCATCTTTCATGGCAGCCAAACCTTGCGTAGCGAGAGACTGCTCGCGTTGTGCCGACACCAGCTCTGGGCTGTACACCTCGAACAGCGCTTGTCCTTTGGCAACGAGCTGGCCGCTGGTGTTCACATGCAGACGTTCCACCCAGCCTTCGAATTTCGGTGCGATGGTGTAGGTGCGACGTTCGTCGATCTCGATGCGGCCTGTCACACGCAAGCTGCTGTTCAATTCACGCAAGGTCGCCACTTCGCTCTTCACGCCGAGCTTTTGCACCTTGTCGATGCTGATGTTGATGGAGGACGTGGTCTGTTCTTCGCCTGCATACACCGCCACATAGTCCATCCCCATCGAATCTTTCTTGGGTACGGGCGAGGTATCCGCCAAGCCCATCGGGTTGCGGTAGTACAGCACCTTGCGGTCTGCGCTACTGGTTGCGGTCTGTGTGTTAGGCGCGCGTTGCGTACCGAACCAGTAGCCTGTGGATGCAACGCCAAGCAGTAGTAGGGCGGCAATGAAGAGTTGAAAGACGGTGTTGATTCCCATAAAGCCACTTTCAAAAAAACCGTCATTCCGGCGCAGGCCGGAATCCAGTTGATAAAAAGTTCCCCGCGCAAGCGGGACAACACCAAGCATCTGTCCGCTTCGCGGGACATTCGTTTTTGCTGGATTCCGGCCTACGCCGGAATGACGGTCAAAAGAATTTTCTGTGTTCATCATTCTTCTCCTAAAGACTTCTCAATATCAGCCAGACGCAGTTGCATGTCGGTCTGTGCTTGCAGGTGTTGCTGCTTGGCTTTGAGGATCTGTTTCTGCGCTTCGATGAGCATGCTGAAGGGCACTTTTCCCGTTTCGTATCCAGCCAGTGCCGACTGATAGGTGAGCTCTGCTTGCGGTAGCA
>JAGVIV010000093.1 GCA_020055845.1 Betaproteobacteria bacterium | reverse complement strand
TTGCACCGATCGCGATGGAAGAAGGTCTGCGTTTCGCGATTCGTGAAGGCGGTCGTACCGTCGGCGCGGGTGTGGTTGCAAAAATCATCGAGTAAGAAAAAGCAGGATTCAGGATTCGGGATCAAGGATTGAAAAGCAGTTTTCTAATCCTTGATCCTGAATCCTTGTTCCTTAATGTTTATAGGCCAGTAGCTCAATTGGTAGAGTATCGGTCTCCAAAACCGAGGGTTGGGGGTTCGAAACCCTCCTGGCCTGCCAGTTAGTAAGTAGAATCGGATAGTTCATACATGGCTGACAAGATTAAATTAGCGCTTGCCTTTCTGCTCATTGTGGCAGGTGTGGTCGGTTTCTATGCCTTGCATGATAGTGCAGCGGTATTGCGCATTCTGTCGGTGTTGCTGGGTGTGCTGGCTGCGGCGGGTGTGTTCTGGACGACGGAGTCCGGTAAGCGTCTGTTCGGTTTTGCGCAGGACTCTGTGGCGGAAGCCAAGCGTGTGGTTTGGCCGACCCGTAAAGAAACTTTGCAAACGACCGGTGTTGTGGTTTTGTTTGCAGTGGTGATGGCGCTGTTCTTGTGGGCGGTGGACGCGAGTTTGCTGCTGGTCGTCAATAAACTGATGGGACGGGATTAGGTAATGGCTAAGCGTTGGTATGTTGTGCATACGTACTCCCAGTTTGAAAAGAGTGTGCAGCGCGCGTTGGTTGAGCGTATTGCACGCGAAGGCATGTCTGATTTGTTCGGGCAGATACTGGTGCCCGTGGAAGAGGTTGTTGAGCTGAAGTCCGGTCAGAAGAGCATCAGCGAGCGTAAATTCTTTCCTGGCTATGTTTTGGTTGAGATGGACATGACCGATGAGAGCTGGCACTTGGTGAAGAATACGCCCAAGGTGACCGGTTTCCTCGGTGGTTCGGCCATGAAGCCGACACCAATAAGTCAGAAGGAAGTGGATGACATCATGTCGCAGATGCAGGCGGGTGTTGAGAAGCCGCGTCCAAAGGTGTTGTTCGAGGTTGGCGAAACGGTCCGTGTCAAGGAAGGGCCTTTCACCGATTTCCATGGTGCCGTGGAAGATGTCAATTACGACAAGAGCAAGCTGCGTGTTGCAGTGACCATTTTTGGTCGATCCACACCTGTGGAACTGAATTTCGGGCAAGTCGAAAAAGCCTGATGTTGAGCGCCGGAGTTTCCGGCATGGCAAACGGGGAGCGTATCGGGGCAATTGCGATATGCGTTTAACCCATTAAGTAAGGAGTAGTAAAGTGGCAAAGAAAATCATCGGCTTTATTAAGCTGCAAGTTCCGGCCGGCAAGGCCAATCCAAGTCCACCGATCGGACCGGCTCTCGGTCAGCGCGGTCTGAACATCATGGAATTCTGTAAGGCGTTTAACGCCCAGACTCAAGGCGTTGAACCAGGTCTGCCAATTCCGGTTGTCATTACTGCATTCGCGGACAAGAGCTTCACCTTCGTGATGAAGACTCCTCCTGCAACCATTCTGATTAAGAAGGCTGCCGGTGTGCAAAAGGGTAGTAAGACACCGCATACCGACAAGGTCGGCAAGTTGACCCGCGCACAAGCGGAAGATATCGCCAAAGCCAAACAGCCTGACCTGACGGCAGCTGATTTGGATGCCGCAGTACGCACCATCGCTGGTAGCGCGCGCAGTATGGGCATTACCGTGGAAGGGGTGAAATAACATGGCACAAGTTTCCAAGCGTTACAAAGCACTGGCTGCTCAGGTTGATCGCAACAAGCTGTATGCCCTGGATGAGGCATTGAAGCTGGTCAAAGAGACGGCTAAAGCGAAGTTTGATGAGTCTATCGATGTGGCGGTGAATCTGGGCATTGATGCAAAGAAGTCGGACCAACTGGTGCGCGGCTCTGTTGTGTTGCCCAAGGGTACCGGCAAGACCATGCGCGTAGCTGTGTTCGCGCAGGGTGCCAAGGCTGAAGAAGCCAAAGCGGCCGGCGCAGACATCGTCGGTTTCGACGATTTGGCCGAAAGCATCAAGGCTGGCAAAATGGATTTTGACGTGGTGATTGCTTCTCCCGATGCAATGCGCATCGTCGGTCAGCTCGGTCAGATTTTGGGTCCTCGCGGTTTGATGCCTAACCCCAAGGTGGGTACGGTGTCTGCCGATGTGGCCGGTGCTGTGCGCAATGCCAAGGCGGGTCAAGTTCAGTACCGTACCGACAAGAACGGTATCGTGCAATGCACTATCGGTCGCGCTTCATTCGCTCCAGAAGCCTTGCGCGAAAATATGCTGGCTCTGATTGACGCTTTGAACAAAGCTAAGCCAGCCGCTTCCAAGGGTGTATACCTGAAGAAGATCGCGATTTCCAGCACCATGGGTGTCGGTATCCGCATTGAACAGGCTAGTCTGTCTGCTTAAAGAAATTTTACCGGGGAATGTGGCAACACACTCCCCGGTAATTATTGGCACTGCTGGCAGTATAGGCAGATTGTCCAAGACCGTAGGTGCCTAAGGCGCGGTTGGCCGGAAGCTTAATCGATGGCGGTTGCATCGACCCACGTAGATGGTGTGCCCGCGAGCAGGGGTCGAACGGATAGTTCTCCTCCTCGTCTTGAGGACGCAGTGATTAATGAGGGATGTTCCGCAAGGGCATTCCATTGAAGATAGGGGAAGACATTGGGTCTTAATCTGCAAGAAAAGCAAGCAGTCGTTGCTGAAGTCAGCGCACAAGTGGCGCAAGCTCAGACGGTCGTCTTGGCAGAGTACCGTGGTATTCCAGTTGCCGAAATCACCAAGCTGCGTGCCAATGCACGTCAGTCCGGGGTGTATTTCCATGTGTTGAAAAACACGCTGGCACGCCGTGCGGTACAGGGCACTCCTTTCGAAGGCTTGGCAGACCAGATGGTTGGTCCGCTGGTATACAGCATCAGTGCTGATGCCGTTGCCGCAGCGAAAGTGGTGCACGAATTTGCCAAAACGAACGACAAGCTGGTAATCAAGGCCGGTGCATACAACGGCAAGATGTTGGACAAGGCAGCAGTTGCTGCTCTGGCTAGCGTACCAAGCAAGGAAGTGCTGTTGGCGCAATTGCTGGGCGTTATGCAAGCACCGGTTTCCGGTTTTGCACGTGTGCTGGCTGCTGTGGCTGAACAGAAAGCCGCTGCAACCGCTGCTTGAACAATTTCAATCAATTAATTTAGGAAGAACAATATCATGGCATTTGATAAAGACGCATTTTTGGCAGCATTGGACGGCATGTCCGTGTTGGAACTGAACGAGCTGGTTAAGGCTGTTGAAGAGAAATTCGGCGTATCCGCTGCTGCTATGTCTGCTCCTGCAGCCGGTGGCGCTGCAGCCGGTGGCGCTGCTGCCGCTGAGCAAACCGAATTCACCGTTGTGCTGAAGGCTGCCGGTGACGCTAAGGTGAACGTGATTAAGGTGGTACGTGCAATCACTGGTCTGGGCTTGAAAGAAGCCAAGGATCTGGTTGATGGCGCACCTAAGAACGTTAAAGAAGGCGTTAACAAGGCCGACGCTGATTCCATCGCTAAGCAGTTGATCGAAGCGGGCGCAACAGCTGAAGTTAAGTAAGTATCGCTAGTGCACGAAGGCTGACGGCGCGCCGTCAGCCTTTTGGCGCTTCTAAAAGGCCGTCTTAAAAAACGGGTTCTTGTTGTTGCAGAAGTCAATGGTGAGTGAGCGTATAGCGCGCTTTTTGTCCTTTGTCTTTTCATGTTGTGGAGATGTCATGAGTTATTCTTTTACTGAAAAAAAACGTATTCGTAAAAGTTTTGCAAAACGTGTCGGTGCATTGCCGGTGCCGTTTCTACTTTCCACGCAATTGGAATCTTACAGCGCGTTCTTGCAGGCCTGGGTTGCTCCAGAGCAGCGCAAGAACGAGGGGCTGCAAGCAGCTTTCAATTCCATATTCCCGATCGAGAGCCATAACAAGTTCGCGCGTTTGGATTTCGTGAGTTATACCTTGGGTATGCCTCCGTTCGACGTGCGCGAATGTCAGCAGCGCGGTTTGACTTACGCCTCGCCGTTGCGCGCGCGCGTGCGGTTAACCATTCTTGACAAGGAGGCCAGCAAGCCCACTGTCAAGGAGGTGAAAGAGCAGGAAGTCTACATGGGTGAGATTCCCCTGATGACCAATACCGGTTCGTTCGTGATTAACGGTACAGAGCGCGTCATCGTGTCTCAGCTGCACCGTTCGCCCGGCGTGTTCTTTGAGCATGATCGCGGTAAAACCCATAGTTCCGGCAAGCTGCTGTTTTCTGCGCGCGTGATTCCTTACCGTGGCTCATGGTTGGACTTTGAGTTTGACGCCAAAGACTATGTGTATTTCCGTATCGACCGTCGCCGTAAAATGCCGGTGACGATTTTGCTGAAGTCTCTGGGTTATACGCCGGAAGAAATCATCAAGGCATTCTTTGATTTTGATTCTTTCCACCTGGGCAAAAAAGGTATCCAGTTTGAAGTGGTGCCCGAGCGTTTGCGCGGAGAGATTGCGCGTTTCGACATCGAGACCAAGGCTGGCAAGCTCATCGTCGCCAAAGACAAGCGCATCACTGTGCGCCACATCCGCGAGATACAGGAAGCCGGTATAGACAAGCTTACCGTGAGCGAAGAATTCTTGGTCGGTCGTGTGTTGGCACATAACGTCGTGGACAAGGACAGCGGTGAAGTTCTTGCCAACGCCAACGACGAAATCAGCGAGACTTTGCTGGGCAAGTTGCAGGCTGCGGGTATTGCCAAGATACAGACGCTGTACATCAACGATCTGGATCAGGGCGGTTTCATTTCCCAGACATTGCGTACCGACGAGACCACGGATCAGTGGACTGCGCGCGTGGCGATTTATCGCATGATGCGTCCCGGCGAGCCACCGACAGAAGATGCGGTTGAGGCTTTGTTCAAGGGCTTGTTCTTCTCGGAAGAACGCTACGACCTGTCAACTGTGGGTCGTATGAAGTTCAACCGTCGCGTGGGTCGCGATGAGTTGACAGGTGCCGTGACACTGTCAAACGACGACATCATCTCCGTGATCAAGATTTTGGTTGAGTTGCGCAATGGCCGCGGCGAAATCGACGACATCGACCACTTGGGTAACCGCCGTGTGCGCGCCGTGGGCGAGCTGGCGGAGAACCAGTTCCGTACCGGTCTTGCACGCGTTGAGCGCGCAGTGAAGGAACGTCTGGGTCAGGCTGAAACAGATAATCTGATGCCGCACGATTTGATTAATGCCAAGCCGATCTCGGCTGCAGTGAAGGAGTTCTTCGGTTCTTCGCAACTGTCGCAGTTTATGGACCAGACCAATCCTCTGGCGGAAGTGACGCACAAGCGCCGTATCTCCGCACTGGGACCAGGCGGTCTGACTCGCGAACGCGCCGGCTTCGAAGTACGCGACGTGCATCCGACGCACTATGGTCGTGTGTGCCCGATCGAAACACCGGAAGGTCCGAACATTGGTCTGATCAACTCGCTGGCGCTGTATGCGCGCACCAACGAATACGGTTTCATCGAAACCCCGTACCGTAAAGTGAGCAAAGGCCGCGCAACCGACGATGTTGAATACCTTTCCGCAATTGAAGAAGGTAAGTTCACCATCGCTCAGGCGAACGCCGATTTGGATAACAAGGGCAAGTTCACCAACGACATCGTGTCTTCGCGTCAACACAACGAATTCGTGCTGGCCGAACCGGACAATATCGAATACATGGACGTTGCGCCTTCTCAGGTCGTGTCGGTTGCGGCTTCCCTGATTCCGTTCTTGGAACACGATGACGCGAACCGCGCGCTGATGGGTGCCAACATGCAACGTCAGGCTGTACCTGTGTTGCGCGCTGAAAAAGCGTTGGTGGGTACTGGCATCGAGCGCACGGTTGCGGTCGACTCCGGTACTGCCGTGCAAGCATGGCGCGGAGGCCGTGTGGATTACGTTGACTCCGGCCGTATCGTGGTGCGTGTGAACGACGACGAAACAACCGCAGGTGAAGTTGGTGTGGACATCTACAACCTGACCAAGTACACCCGTTCCAACCAGAACACCAACATCAACCAGCGTCCGCTGGTGCGTGTGGGCGATGTAATCGCCCGCGGTGACGTGGTGGCTGACGGTGCTTCGACCGATATGGGCGAATTGGCACTGGGTCAGAACATGATGATCGCGTTCATGCCGTGGAACGGTTACAACTACGAAGACTCGATCATGATCTCCGAGCGCGTGGTGGCCGAAGACCGTTTTACTTCGATCCATATCGAAGAGTTGACCGTGATGGCGCGCGATACCAAGCTGGGTACCGAAGAAATCACCCGCGATATTCCGAACTTGTCCGAAGCGCAAATGGCGCGTCTGGATGACTGCGGTATCGTGCATATCGGCGCGGAAGTTGGTGTGGGCGACGTGTTGGTGGGTAAGGTCACTCCCAAGGGCGAGACACAGCTGACTCCAGAAGAGAAGCTGCTGCGTGCGATCTTCGGCGAGAAGGCTTCCGACGTGAAGGACACTTCGCTGCGCGTGAAGGCCGGCATCTCCGGTACCGTAATTGACGTGCAAGTGTTCACCCGCGAAGGTTTGCAGCGCGACAAGCGTGCACAGCAGATCATCGATGACGAACTGGGCCGTTACAAGAAGGATTTGGCTGACCAGATGCGTATCGTCGAGGCTGACGTGTACACCCGTCTGGAAAAGATGCTGAACGGCAAAGTCGCCAATGGCGGCCCCAAGAAGTTGGCCAAGGGCACCAAGCTGAACAAGGAATATCTGAGCAGCCTGGAGCATCATCACTGGTTCGACATCCGTCTGGCGGACGACGAAATTGCGACACAGTTGGAGCAGGTCAAGGAAGGTCTGGCGCAGAAGCGTGTCGAGTTTGATGCCGCGTTCGAGCTGAAGAAGAAGAAACTGACACAGGGCGACGAGTTGCAAGCCGGTGTACAGAAGATGGTGAAGGTGTATGTGGCGGTTAAACGTCGTCTGCAGCCCGGCGACAAGATGGCAGGTCGTCACGGTAACAAGGGTGTGGTTTCGCGCATCGTTCCCGTGGAAGACATGCCGCATATGGCCAACGGCACGCCGGTTGACGTTGTGCTGAACCCGCTGGGTGTGCCTTCGCGTATGAACATCGGTCAGGTTCTGGAAGTTCATCTGGGTTGGGCGGCAAAGGGGCTTGGTCATAAGATCGGTCAGATGCTGGAGTCGCAGGCCAAGATTGCCGACATGCGCAAATTCCTCGGCAAGATATACAAGGGCGAGCAGGCGGACGAGATCGCTTCGTTCAGCGACGAGGAAGTGACCGAGTTGTGCCGCAATCTGACCAAGGGTGTGCCGTTTGCGACACCGGTCTTCGACGGTGCAAGCGAAGAAGAAATCAAAGAAATGCTGGAGTTGGCAGAATTGCCGCGTTCCGGTCAGGTACAGTTGTATGACGGGCGTACCGGCGATGCGTTTGACCGCAAGGTTACCGTGGGTTACATGCATGTGCTCAAACTGCATCACTTGGTGGACGACAAGATGCACGCGCGTTCGACCGGTCCGTACAGTCTGGTCACACAGCAACCTCTGGGTGGTAAGGCGCAGTTCGGTGGTCAGCGTTTCGGTGAGATGGAAGTCTGGGCTTTGGAAGCATACGGCGCGGCTTACACCTTGCAGGAAATGTTGACTGTCAAGTCGGATGACGTGAATGGACGTACCAAGGTGTACGAGAACATCGTCAAGGGCGATCACAAGATCGATGCCGGAATGCCGGAATCGTTCAATGTGTTGACCAAGGAAATCCGCTCGCTGGGTATCGACATCGATTTGGAACGTCACTAATGCAGGAATGAGGATAGCCGATTGGGGATTGAGTAAAACTCTTCCCCAATCCCAAATTCTGAATCCTAAATCCTAACAAGGAGTCATACATGAAAGCATTGCTGGATTTATTCAAGCAGGTTACACAAAAAGAAGAGTTCGACACGATTAAGATCGGTCTGGCCTCTCCTGAGAAAATTCGTTCGTGGTCCTACGGTGAAGTAAAAAAGCCCGAGACCATCAACTACCGTACCTTCAAGCCCGAGCGCGATGGTCTGTTCTGCGCCAAGATTTTCGGCCCAGTGAAGGATTACGAGTGCTTGTGCGGAAAATACAAACGCCTGAAACACCGCGGTGTGATTTGCGAGAAGTGCGGCGTTGAAGTCACGCTTTCCAAAGTGCGCCGCGAGCGTATGGGCCATATCGAACTGGCTTCGCCGGTTGCGCATATCTGGTTCCTGAAGTCGCTGCCGTCGCGTCTGGGTATGGTGCTGGATATGACGTTGCGCGACATCGAGCGCGTGTTGTATTTTGAAGCCTATGTGGTGACTGAGCCGGGCATGACTCCGCTGAACCGCGGTCAGCTGATGTCCGACGACGACTATCTCGCCAAGCTGGAAGAGTACGGCGACGAGTTCCAAGCCGTAATGGGCGCGGAAGGTGTGCGCGCACTGTTGCGTGCTTTGGACGTGCCTGCCGAAGTTGAAAAGTTGCGCGCCGAACTGGAAGCGACCAGCTCCGAAACCAAGATCAAGAAATACGCCAAGCGCCTGAAGGTGCTGGAGGCGTTCCTGCAATCCGGTATCAAGCCCGAGTGGATGGTGATGGAAGTGTTGCCGGTGTTGCCTCCGGAACTGCGTCCGCTGGTTCCTCTGGACGGTGGACGTTTCGCGACCTCCGACCTGAACGATCTGTATCGCCGCGTCATCAACCGTAACAACCGTTTGAAGCGTTTGCT
>JAGVIV010000041.1 GCA_020055845.1 Betaproteobacteria bacterium | reverse complement strand
TTAACAGAACACCGGCGCATAGAATTGGCGCTGCAGAGCGAGAAGGAAGAACAACGCTCCCTGTTCAAACAACTGGAAGAGGCGCAAAGCCATCTTATGCAATCCGAAAAGATGGCATCCATCGGCCAACTCGCGGCCGGTGTCGCACACGAGATCAACAATCCCATAGGCTATGTCCATTCCAATCTGGGCACGCTGGAAACGTACATGCAGAACATCTTCGGCATGCTCGAATTGTATGAACAAATGGAAGAGCGCATCACCGATGCCGGGGCACTCGCGCAGATTCAAGCCGCCAAAGTCAAATTCGATATCGCTTTCATCAAGGATGACCTGCACGCAATGATGAACGAGTCCAAAGACGGTATCACCCGCGTCAAACGCATCGTGCAAAATCTGAAAGATTTCTCGCATGTGGATGTCGTCGACGAATGGCATTTCAGCGACTTGCACAAGGGCATAGACAGCACACTCAACATCGTCAACAACGAGATCAAATACAAGACCGAGGTGATCAAAGAATACGGAGACCTTCCCGAAGTGGAATGCCTTTCTTCACAGCTGAACCAAGTATTCATGAATCTGCTGGTGAATGCGGCACAGGCCATCGATACCAAAGGCATCATCACCATCCGCAGCGGCGTGCAGGGCGAAGAGGTGTGGGTGGAAATTTGCGACACCGGGAAAGGCATCGCGGCCGAACATATGCCCAAGATATTCGACCCCTTCTTCACCACCAAACCCATAGGTAAAGGCACAGGTCTGGGCTTGTCACTTTCCTATGGCATCGTGCAAAAACACCATGGCCGCATCGAGGTGCAAAGCGAAGCAGGCAAGGGCACGAAATTCCGAGTCTATCTGCCGATCACACAGCCGCAGGGCACGTTGCCCCCAGTGTAGCTGCCACTAAACCGCCGAGGCGCGCCGCATCGGCAGAAGTACGCGCATCACCGTTCCCGTCCCCTGCACACTGTTCACTTCGATACGTCCGCCGTGTTTTTGCACGATGCCGTACGAGACCGACAAGCCCAGACCGGTTCCCTGCCCAACCGGCTTGGTGGTGAAGAAGGGGTCGAATATCTTGCCCACATTCTCCGCCGCGATGCCTTTCCCTGTATCGGCGACCTCCACCCACACCTCTTCGCCCTGCACGCCGCTGCGGATGGTGATGGTGCCCTTGCTATCGATGGCCTGTGCCGCATTCACCAGCAGATTCAGAAACACCTGAGAAATCTGTGCCGGCATACATTCCACCTCGGGCAGTCCGGCATATTCCTTCACCACCTCGGCTTTGTATTTGATCTCGTTCGAGGCCACATTAAGCGCGCTGTCCATACACGATTCCAGACTCGTAGCACGCCAGACCGCCTCGTCCACATGGGAAAAATTGCGCAGATCCTGAATGATGCGCTTGACTCTGGACAAGCCATCCTGAGATTCAGTGAGCAGCTTGGGAATATCGTCCAACAGATACGGCAGATCGACCCTGCGTTTAACTTCTGCCACCCCAGCCAGAGCATCCGCCGTAAGTCGCGGCTCGGCCTGCGCATAAGCCAGAAGCACGACGTTCAAATCCGCGATATATTTTTCCAGCGTGGCTAGATTGGAGTTCACAAACCCGATGGGATTGTTGATCTCGTGCGCCACCCCGGCGGCGAGTTGTCCCACCGAGGCCATCTTTTCAGATTGCAATAACTGGCTCTGGGTACTTGCGAGCTTTTCATTGACCTGCTTCAACTCAATATTGTTCTGTTTCAATTGCCGGTTGGCTCCCTCCAGCGCCACCGTGCGCTGCCTCACGCGCTGTTCCAGTTGTTCATTGAGTTCACGCAAGGCTGCCTGCTCATGCTCCAGTGCCTGATTGGCCTGCATCACCGCCACCGTCTGCTCGCCGATCTTGCCATACAGCGTGTTCAGGGCCTCCAGCATCACATCGCCGGAACGGGATACCGTGGCGGCTGCCTGACTGGCGGCATCCGCCGCGCTGCTGCCCGCTTGCAAGGCCTGAATCTCGCGCGCCATGCGCAAGTCCACCACCATGATGTGCTGCAACAGCCAGCGCGCGAGGTACTCCAGCAACTGCGCCAACAAATTCATCGAGTCCTGAGGTGCAGTTTGAATGATGCCGACCGCCAGCGACACCTGCTGGCGGAAAGCCTCATGCGCCTTGAGATGCCCGTTCTGGTGCTCGGCACTCACCGCATGCTGACGCATCATCTGTTCCTCGGTATCGAAATGATATACCGCGTAACGCACCAGCTCGTCCAGCACCGGCTGGATACGCGCACTGTCTGCACCGAGCGTGCACATCGCACCTATCTCGTTGATTAACTCCACCAGACGCCGGTGCTGGTCGTCCACTTCGACGATACCGGTAACCAGCTTGTCGCTCCATACAAACGCTTCCACTTTGGGAAATGCATCCATGCCTGCGCTCCTATTCTTGGCTCTTGATCCAGAAACTCAGCGCGTACTTTTCTACACGCTCGAATTTGACCATCTGGTCGATTAGCATGGCATCCAGCACATGATCGTGGCTCAACAGCAGCAGACCTTCGCGTGTGAGCACATCCCGCGCCAGCACCATACCGCCCCGCAACTGCGCGGAATGTTTTTCCGTTACCACCTCCTGCGGTGCCTGTGTGCCGCCGAGCAGAGCTTTGAACGCATCAACCACGGAAGGATCGTAGTGTTTGCCGCGCCACTCGACGATGAAGTCGTAGGCTTTCATCGGCGTGAGCGGCATATTCGACAGATTGCCGTGCTGCAAAGCATCATAGTCGTTGGCGACTTGCAGCACGCGCGCGCCCTGGGAGATCGAGAAGCCGGACAAGCCGTCCGGGTAACCGCTCCCGTCAAAATGTTCATGATGCGAACGAATGATTGCGGCCGCACTCTGGAGTTTATCCAAAGGCATCAGCGCGGTTTGCGCAATGGCTGGATGGCGCTTCACCTCTTCCTGCTCCACATAAGTGAGCTCCGAAAAAGACTTGTTGAGCACCGCATCCGACAAACCAATCTTGCCTATATCGTGCAACAGAGCAGCCAGCACCAGATCATGAATATCCTCCGCCGAAAATCCCATATGCACCGCCAGCCTGCGGGCCAGCTCCGCCACACGCCGGGAATGCCCGCCTATACCACCGGCCCGCAACTCCATCAGATTGGAAAAAATGGAAACCGAAGTCAGGAAATTCTTGCGCAGCTGTTCATTGGAGGCTTCCAGACCTTTTAGCGCCTGCTGCAAAGCCCGGGTGCGCTCCTGAACTTTGATTTCCAGACTTGCATTAAGTGTTTTTAATTCCTCATTCTGGCTTTGCGTAAGCGCCTCCAAGCGCGCTTTTTCCTGCTGCAACTGCTTGCGCTCTAGCGCATGCAACAACAGCAGCAGCACATCGTTGTCGTCCCAAGGCTTGGCGATGTAGCGGTATATCTCGCCCTTGTTG
>JAGVIV010000298.1 GCA_020055845.1 Betaproteobacteria bacterium | reverse complement strand
TAATGGCCGTATCGGAAGAGTAATAAATAATTATTTGCTTATACGGGAAGGTTTTGTGCCGGTGAATATTAAATTCATTGATAGAAAGATGTATTACGAAGCGTTTAAGGAATTTGAAGAAAAAGGTACTGCCAAAATCATGGAGGAAATAGTCGGCAAAGCGCTTACGAACAGTTATCACAAGAGACTTGCGTATCTGGAAGGCGCGCACATCATGACGCTTGCTGGATATGCAAAAAAGAATAAAGTTTCACACTCTAATTTGATAAATAAAGCAAATCGCCAAACCATAGAAGCTTTTCTTGAAAAAGGCGTTTGGAAAATTGGAGATTACAAACCATGAACGAAGCGGAACACATCTATTCAAAGATAAAAGCCATCATCAAACAGGGCGAAGGGATGCGGATTGAGTTCAAGGAGTGTAATACCACCCTCAACAAAGATATTTACGAGACGGTGTGCGCCTTCCTGAACCGTTCCGGCGGCGAGCTTCTGCTTGGCGTTAGAGATGACGGCGTGATCACCGGTATAGTCCCTGAGTGCATCCACCAGATCAAAAATGATTTTTCGACAGCCGTCATTAATCCCCAGAAAATCAGCCCGTCGTTTTATCTCTCACTGGATGAGGCCGTAATCGACGGGAAAACCATTCTCTACATTTACATCCCCGAAAGTTCCCAGGTTCACCGATGTAACGGGAAAATATACGACCGGAATGAAGACGGCGATTTCAATATCACGGACAACCACAACCTTGTATCTGCACTTTACCTGCGAAAACAGATCAGCTATTCAGAAAACACTATTTACCCGTATGCTGAACTTGCCGATCTGCGGCCTGATGTTGTAGCGAGAGTCCGAAAAATGGCTTCACTCCAGTCGGAGAACCACCCATGGGGATCTATGAGGGACCTTGACCTTTTGAGAAGCGCTCAGTTGTATAAGAAGGATTTTCAAACCGGGAAAGACGGTTTTACGCTTGCAGCAATACTGCTCTTTGGAAAAGACGAGACCATTCTATCGGTAGTGCCGCATTTCAGAATCGATGCCATTCTGAGACGGGACAACATCGACCGATATGATGACCGTGACGATATCCGCACTAATCTCATCGAAAGTTATGACCGCCTGCTACGCTTTGGGGAAAAACATCTGAACGATCCGTTTTATCTTGAAAATGACCAGAGGATAAGCCTGCGCGGCCATATTTTACGGGAAGTAATCAGCAATATTCTTATCCACCGCGAGTATGCCAATGCGTTTCCAGCCAAGTTCATCATTGATAGAGAAAAACTCTCCACTGAGAACAGCAATAAACCACACGGGCATGGCATGATTGATCCGTCGCATTTTACTCCCTATCCAAAAAATCCTTCTATTGCGCGATTGTTCAGGGAAATTGGAAGGGCAGATGAGCTTGGGTCTGGTGTTCGGAACCTGTTTAAGTATTGTAAGGCCTATTGCGGCCACGACCCGCAACTCATAGAACAGGATATTTTCAAATTCATCCTGCCGCTTACCGGGGAAGCTACCGAGCAAGTTACCCAGCAAGTTACCCAGCAAGTTACCCAGCAAGCTACCCAGCAAGTTACCCAGCAAGTTACCGAGCAAGCTGAGCGGACAAAAAGAATACTTGAGTTCTGCCAAACTCCTAAGAATAGAGAAGAAATTCAGGAGTTTTTAGGTTTAAAAGACAGGGAACACTTCCGTTCAGAAATATTAAACCCGCTTCTTGAGCAGGGTTTGCTGCACCCGACTATACCCGATAAACTGACAAGCCCGAAACAGAAGTATTACTCTGCAAAGAAACGAGAGAACCCATGAACGAAGCAGAAACCAGAGCGGAACTGATTGACCCGAAACTCAAAGAAAGCGGCTGGGGCGTGGTGGACGGGTCAAAAATATTGCGGGAATACAATATCACTGCCGGTAAGATCCAGACTGGAGGCGGGCGTGCCAAACCGCTGATCGCCGATTATGTGCTGGTGTATCAGGGACGCAAACTGGCTGTGATCGAGGCCAAGAGCAATGAGCTTGAAGTGGGTGAAGGTGTGGCGCAGGCCAAGAACTACGCCGAAAAGCTAAAACTGGATACCACCTTTGCCAGCAACGGTAAAGAGATTTATCAAATCTGTATGAAAACCGGCGGAGAAGGACTGGTTACTACTTTCCCCACGCCGGATGAACTCTGGAGTAAAACCTTCGCCGCGCAAAATCAGTGGCGGGACAAGTTTAATCAGGTGCCGTTTGAGGACGTGGGCGGCACGAAGAGCGCGCGCTACTATCAGGAAATCGCGGTCAACAACGCCATGGCCGCCATTGCCGAAGATAAACCGCGCATATTGCTTACCCTAGCCACAGGCGCCGGCAAAACCTTTATCGCCTTTCAGATTGCGTGGAAGCTGTTTCAGACCCGCTGGAACTTAAAGCGCGACGGTTCACGCAGGCCGCGGATTTTGTTTTTGGCTGATAGAAATATTTTGGCGGATCAGGCGTTTAACGCCTTTTCAGCGTTTCCCGAAGATGCTTTAGCTCGTATCAAGCCCGATGGAATAAGAAAAAACGGCCGCGTTCCCACCAATGGCAGCATTTTCTTTACCATCTTTCAGACCTTCGCTTCGACAGGCTCAGCGGCCGGGAATTTGGCCGCGATGCGTGAGTCATTCAAAGAGATCACAGATATTCGCGATGCCTACGGATACATGTACATCCTGCAATGTGCGGATGGTAGTTTCTATGTCGGAAGCACTAAGAATCTGCGTTTGCGAGTAAACGAGCACCATAGCGGGGAAGGATCGAAACATACAAATGCACGGGAACCGGTAAAGTTGGTCTATTACGAGCCCTTTGACCGTATAGATGATGCCTTTGCGCGGGAGAAGCAGGTACAAGGGTGGAGTCGGGCCAAGAAGATGGCCATCATCACCGGCAACACTCAATTGCTCCCATCTCTTTCTAGGTGCCAGCCGGCCCCTGATGGTTCGGCAGGCTCACCACATCGGCTTGTCGAAGGTGCCTGCCCTGAGCCTGTCGAAGGTGCCTGCCCTGAGCCTGTCGAAGGTG
>JAGVIV010000077.1 GCA_020055845.1 Betaproteobacteria bacterium | reverse complement strand
TATCTCCGCGACAATCCGCTGCTCAAAGAACCGCTCAAACTCGAACATATCAAGAATCGTCTGCTGGGCCATTGGGGTTCCAGTCCCGGACTGGCCTTCACTTACATCCACATGAATCGTCTGATCAACAAATATGATCTGGATGCAATTTTTATGGCGGGCCCGGGTCATGGGGCACCCGGTGTATTGGGGCCGGTGTATCTCGAAGGGCGCTACAGCGAGGTATATCCGAACAAAAGCGAGAACGCAGAAGGCATGCGCCAATTTTTCAAAGAATTTTCATTCCCCGGCGGCATCGGCAGTCATTGCACACCAGAGACACCAGGCTCCATCCACGAGGGCGGTGAACTCGGCTACAGTGTGTCGCATGCTTTCGGCGCGGCCTACGACAATCCCGATCTCATTGTGACTGTCGTGGTGGGCGACGGCGAGTCGGAGACCGCACCGCTGGCGACTTCGTGGCACTCGAACAAATTTTTGAACCCGATCCGCGATGGTGCGGTTCTCCCCGTGCTGCATCTCAATGGCTACAAAATTAACAACCCGACCATTCTGTCGCGCATCTCGCACGAAGAACTGGAGAATCTGTTCAAAGGTTACGGCTGGACACCCTATTTCGTCGAAGGCAGCGATCCCGACACCATGCATCAGGCAATGGCAGCCACCATGGAAGCCTGCGTGCTGGAAATCCGTCGAATTCAAGCTGAAGCACGCAGCAGCGGTAAACCGGTGCGCCCGCGCTGGCCGATGATTGTGTTACGTTCGCCCAAAGGCTGGACAGGCCCCAAAGAAGTGGACGGCAAAAAAGTGGAAGGCTTCTGGCGCGCGCACCAGGTGCCGATTGGCGACGTGAAGACTCCAGAGCATTTCGCCAAACTGGAAGAATGGCTGAAGAGTTATAAGGCGGAAGAGCTGTTCGACGAGAACGGCACGTTGCGACCCGAATTAAAATCCTTGGCCCCAAAGGGCAATCGCCGCATGAGCGCGAATCACCACGCCAACGGCGGCCTGCTGCGCAAGGCCCTGCATATACCAAACAGCAAAGACTACGCGATCGAGGTAAAAAAACCGGGCACGACCGTCGCAGAGAACACCCGCCCTCTGGGTAAATTCTTGCGCGACATCATGCGCGACAATATGCATAATTTTCGCGTGTTCGGACCGGATGAAAACAGCTCAAACAAACTCGACAACATCTATGAGGTGAGCAAAAAGACCTGGCTGGCTGACTATTTACCGGAAGATGCGGGCGGCGGCGAACTCTCTCCAGATGGCCGCGTGATGGAAATGTTGTCGGAACACACGTTGGAAGGTTGGCTGGAAGGCTATCTGCTGACAGGTCGACACGGCTTTTTTTCCACCTATGAAGCCTTCGTCCACGTCATCGACTCCATGTTCAACCAGCACGCAAAATGGCTAGCCATGTCCAAAGAAGTCCCCTGGCGCGCGCCGGTCTCTTCACTGAACCTGCTCATCACCTCCACCGTATGGCGCCAGGATCACAACGGCTTCACCCATCAGGATCCGGGTTTTCTGGACGTGGTCGTGAACAAGAGCCCCGAGGTCACGCGCATCTATCTGCCGCCCGATGTGAACTGCCTGTTGTCGGTCGCCGATCATTGTTTAAAGAGCACCAACTACATCAATGTCATCGTCTGCGATAAACAGAAACACTTGCAGTTCCTGGACATGGATGCCGCGATTAAACATTGCAGCAAAGGCATCGGCATCTGGGACTGGGCATGCAATGACCAGGGTACCGAACCGGATGTGGTGATCGCCAGCGCCGGCGACATTCCGACCAAAGAAGCCCTGGCCGCAGTCGTACTGCTGCGCGAAAACTTTCCGGAACTGAAAATACGTTTCATCAACGTGGTCGACCTGTACAAACTCACCCCGGCCAGCGAACACCCGCACGGCTTGTCGGATAAGGATTTCGACAGTCTGTTCAGCACCGACAAACCGGTGATGTTCAACTTCCACGGCTATCCATGGCTGATTCACCGTCTGGCTTACCGCCGCAACAACCATAAAAACTGGCATGTGCGCGGCTACAAAGAAAAGGGCAGCATCAATACACCGCTGGAACTGGCTATCCAGAACCAGATTGACCGCTTCAGTCTGGTGATTGATGTAATCGACCGTATTCCCGCCTTACATGTGGCAGGAGCCCATGTGAAAGAAAAGATGTTGAACCAGCAGATCGAGTGCCGCAACTATGCTTACGAACACGGCATCGATCTGCCGGAAGTAGACAACTGGACCTGGCCTTTCTAGGATTGAGAATCTGGGATTGAGGATTTAGGCGCTCAGCTTACCTCCCTCAATCCCAGTTCCTAAATCCCAAACCCTACCCATGAAAACTATTCTGACCATCAACAGCGGCTCTTCGTCGATCAAAGCCAGCCTGTTCGCCGCCGACGGTTCACGGCAAAATTTTCGCTATGAGCACTTGCGCGATCATGCCCCCGCATTCGATCTGCTCATGAAAGAGCTACATGGCCAGACCCCGTCTATCATCGGCCATCGATTCGTGCATGGCGGAGAGATTATTGATGCGGCACGCTTGGTTGAGTCGACAGAACGTGCGCGGCTGGAAAGCATCGTTCATCTCGCCCCGCTTCATCTGCCGGGAAATTTGATGGGCTTGGACTTGTGCAGACAACGTTTCAATGTGCCTCAAGTCGCCTGCTTCGATACGGCCTTTCACGCCACCCTCTCTGACTTCGCCAAGTGCTTGCCAATACCTAAGGAATTTGGCCTGCGCCGCTTCGGCTTTCACGGTCTGAACTACGCCCACGTCGCCAGCCGTCTACCCGATATTCTGGGCGAGGCCGCTTATGGAAAAATCGTCGTGGCACATCTGGGCAGCGGCGCGAGCTTATGCTTGCTGGAAAATCTAAAATCAAGCGATACCACCATGGGCTACACCCCCGCCGGAGGTATCACCATGGGAACCCGCAGCGGCGACCTTGATCCCGGCGTGATGCTCGAACTCTCCAAACACTGCGACAACGCGCAGTTAAGCGAAATCGTCTTCCACCAAATGGGGCTATTCGCCTTGTCCGACAAGGAAAGCAGCGAAATGACCGACCTGCTCAACAGCAACAGTGCCGCGGCAAAATTTGCGGTCGGCTATTTCTGTCGTCAGGTATGTGCAGCCATCGGCAGTCTGGCCGCCAAAGCAGGCGGCATCGATGCACTGGTTTTTACCGGGGGCATTGGCGAACACGCTGCCGTGATACGTGAACAGATATGCGCACCGCTGAATTTTATGGGTTTCTCTCTAGATGCGACGGCGAACACAAGCGCATTTGCCCGCATTGAAGCCATAAACAGCAAACCTGTGTTGATCGTTCCGGCCGACGAAGAAACAATGATTCACAAACTGTGCCTTTCATTCCAGCACTGACTTCGAGCCATGATGAATACAAAACCCGTATCCCCGACAGAACGCCGCGAGTACCCGCAGGTACGCGAGATATTCCTTCAAGCTTGCGCCCTGCTCGCGCCGATTGTTGCCGCCAATGAGCAGGTCAAAACCTTCTCCAACTTCGCCATGGCGCACATGGTGCAAGATCACTTTCCCAGCTTATCTTCCAGTGAAGTGCATATCGTCATCGTCACCGTCGAAAAAATGCACCGTGAAGAACGCCTGCATGCGCTATTAAACAAAAAAAGCTGATTCCCTGCGGAATCAGCTTTCTGCTGCCCCCTGATGCTCACCAGCTTTTCACTGACTTTACATTCCAAATCTCTTTTGCATACTGTGCAATGGTACGATCGCTTGAAAACTTTCCCATATTGGCCACGTTGAGAATCGATTTCTTGACCCATACATCGGGTTTTTTATAAGCGGCTTCAACCTCGCCCTGACAGGCAATATATGCCGCGTAATCGGCCAACAACAGATATTGATCACCGCGATGCAGCAGATTGTCAATGATAGGCTTGAAACGTTCCGGCTCGCGGGGAGAGAAAAATCCCGAAGCAATCATTTCCAAAACCTCGCGCAATTCAGCATCGGCATTGAAATAATCCATAGGCTGGTAGTCGCGCAATGCGGCCACTTCCTGTGTGGTTTTGCCGAATATAAAGATATTGTCCCAGCCCACCTCTTCGCCTATCTCTATGTTCGCGCCGTCCAGCGTGCCTATGGTCAAAGCCCCATTCAACGCCAGCTTCATGTTGCCGGTTCCCGAGGCTTCCGTCCCCGCAGTCGATATCTGCTCCGATAGATCCGCTGCCGGCACAATAATTTCCGCGGTGGAAACATCGTAATTTGGAATGAACACGACCTTCAGTCTGCCATTCACCTGAGGATCGTTGTTTATCACATCAGCCACATCGTTAATGAGCTTGATGATGAGCTTGGCCACCACATATCCCGGCGCGGCTTTACCCCCAAAGATCACTGTACGCGGCACGCATTCCCCCCCGCGGCGGATACGGTTATACAAGGTGATGATATGCAGCACATTCAGTAGCTGGCGTTTGTACTCGTGGATGCGCTTTATCTGCACATCGAACAAGGAATCGACATCCACATCAAGATCAAGTTTGTGTTTAATCAATTCAACCAAACGCATTTTATTGGCGCGTTTAATCGCCGAGAATTGTTTACGGAAAGCCACATCACTCGCCAAAGGCACGAGCTTTTTAAGTTGGCTCAAATCTTTCAGCCAGTCTTGACCAATATGGGCAGAGATTAGCGCCGCCAATTGCGGATTCGCTTGATTTAGCCAGCGCCGCGGCGTGATACCGTTTGTCATGTTCACAATCTTGCCGGGATAAAAACGCTCGAAGTCCGCAAAGATAGTCTGCTTCATGAGTTGGGTATGGATAGCCGCAACCCCATTCACAGCGTGAGACCCTACAATGGCCAGATAAGCCATACGCACACGCTTCCCACCCTCTTCGCCAATGATGGACATACGCCGCAGAATATCCTGATCCCCCGGGAAACGATGACGCACCTCTTCCAAGAATCGATGATTAATCTCGTAGATAATCTGCAAGTGACGCGGCAAAATATTCTCGAACATGGCCACAGGCCAAGTCTCCAAAGCTTCCGGCATCAGCGTGTGGTTGGTATAAGAGAATGTGCGCCGGGTGATGTCCCAAGCCTTATCCCAAGGGAGTTGATGCAGGTCGACCAAGATGCGCATGAGTTCCGCAATGGCAATCGAAGGATGCGTGTCGTTCAACTGGATTGCCACTTTATCCGGCAAAGCATCGAAATGATCGTGATCCTTGAGATAGCGAGTCAGGATGTCCTGCAATGAAGCGCAGGTGAAAAAGTACTGCTGCTTAAGCCGCAGCTCTGATCCCATCTGGGTCGAATCATTTGGGTACAACACCTTGGACAAATTCTCCGAACGGTCCTTATCCTCCACCGCCTTGATGTAGTCCCCCTGATTGAAGTATCCGAGATCAAAATCGCGCGATGATTTCGCCGCCCACAAACGCATATTGTTCACGGTACGCGTTGCATAACCGGGAATAGGCGTGTCATGCGCCATGGCCATCACATCATCGGTATCCATCCATTGGTGATGTGCAATCCCATGCTCATCCTTGTATTCTGCTACCTTCCCGTGAAACTTTACCTGATACAACACTTCCGGACGCCCGAACTCCCACGGATTGCCGTAACGCAGCCAGTTATCCGGATGCTCAACCTGGCGGCCGTCCTCAATATGCTGCTGGAACATACCGTATTCATAACGGATACCGTAACCATATCCGGGCAGATCAAGCGTCGCCATCGAGTCCAAAAAACAGGCTGCCAAACGCCCCAAGCCGCCATTACCCAGAGCCGCGTCATACTCTTCGTCGCGAATTTTTTCCAACTCCACCCCCAACTCGTTCAATGCCGCGTGGGTCGGAGCCTCCACTTCCAGATTGAGCAAACTGTTCGTCAGCGAGCGTCCCATCAGGAACTCCATAGACAGGTAATAAACCCGTTTGGCATTCGCCTCGTAATAACTGCTCATGGTTTGCATCCAGTGGTCGATCAGGCGATCACGTACAACATAAGCCGCAGTCAAATACCAGTCGCGGCTGGTCGCGTTGATAGATTCTTTGCCAACCGAGTAAATGAGACGTTCGTCCAGCGCGTTTTTGATGGATGCACTATCGAATGCCTTTTCCAAATGACACACTATCGCTTTTTTTGATTTCGTCGCCATGATCCACTCCTCCTTATTGATTAACTCAAGCTGCGGTTTCTGGGCGCAGTCACGTACTTACCATATAGCTATAAATCTCAATATTCACGATGCCGGACACACAAGGGGATGCAGCTTAGATTGTACTTGTTCATGTACGCATGATGCGCCCTAGCCGGCACTTGAATCAAGGCAAGTGCTCATCTCAAGGATAAAACAAGGAAGGAGGCGAGTGCCGCGGGGACTTAAATGCGGCGAGGCCAAGAAAGGTGCAACGATTTATTTATATTTGCGGAACTGCCCGACCACGATACCAAAAATCTCCAGCCCATTTTTGGGGCGGATGACCGGATACGCGGGGTTGGCCGGAATCAGAACGAATTGCCCCTTCTCGCGGCCAAGGGTCTTCAGCGTAAACTCATTGTCCACGATAGCGATCACCATATCTCCGATATTCGCGGGGCCACGTTT
>JAGVIV010000151.1 GCA_020055845.1 Betaproteobacteria bacterium | reverse complement strand
TGAAGGACTGGCGGCTGGATACGCTAGGCAATGTGAACAGCAAGCAGGTGGAGCTGATCACTGATCGCGGCAATGTGCTGACTGACAATCCATTCGTGCAGGTGCGCAATTACATGTTCAACGTGGTGAATGCGTTGCAGCGCGATCCGTTGCTGGTCAACGAGGGCGGCAGCTTCAAGGGCAAGCCGGTGTTTTCTTTCGGGCATGGTGTGGCTTTCAGCAACATCACGCGCAAGCAGTTTGAGCAGACCGATTTGCGCGAGGTATTTCCGCCGGAGCGCTGCATCTTCCGCGATGAGATGGCGGAGAAGGTGGATGCCGATGCGTTTCGCGAGCGGATCTGGCGCATGGTGTCGCCGCGCATCGGGCCTGCCTTGTCGCTGCCGCAGATCGACCGGGTGCGTGCGCTGCTGTTCCCGGAGATTCGCGTTACGCAGATTGCGCTGCCGTTTGACGAGCCGTCTGCGAAGGCCTCGCCCGCCGATGACCGTTTGCTGGCGGTGATGGATATGCAGCAGGAGTTGCTGGCGCGCAGCATGGGCGAAGGACACCGCATCGTGCGCGGCGTGGCAGGTTCGGGCAAGACGCTGATTCTGGCGTTTCGCGCCGAGCAGATCGCGCGCGCGGCGAGCCGCCCGGTGCTGCTGTTGAGTTTTGCGAACGGCATCTCGGGTCGACTGGAGAATGCGATGCAGGACAGAGGGGTGGAGGACAAGGTGGTCACTTCGACCTTCCATTCCTGGTGCTGGAAAATGCTGCGCACTTACGGCCTGCCGATACCCACCGAGAAAGAGATTCCCGACTTTTCAGAGCGGCAGGCCGCCAATGTGCAAGCCGTGCTGGATGCCGCCGAGCGCGGGCTGATTCCGGGCGGGCAGTACGATGCGGTGCTGATCGACGAGGCGCACGATTTCGAGCCGCAATGGCTGGCGCTGGCGGCGAAGATGGTGAACCCGGACACGAAGGCGCTGATGATCGTTTACGACGATGCGCAGGCGATCTACAAAGGGCGGACGCGCCCAGTGTGGAAGCAGCTCGGCATTGAGGCCGCCGGACGCACGACAGTGCTCAAGGTGAATTACCGCAACACCGCGCAGATATTGCGCTTCGCGCGCAAGTTCGCCGCCGATGTGATTGGCGCGCCGGGCGTATGCGCCGGTGACGAGAGCGCGATCCTGATGCCGGAAGACGGCGGGCGCGAGGGTGTGGAGCCGGTGGTGCGCCAGTGCGTGAGTTACGACGGCGAAGCGCATGCGATTGCGGAATGGCTGCTCAATCGCAAGGCCGCCGGGTATCAATGGGGGCAGATGGCGGTGCTGTATCCACGGCATTTCATCGGCGAACGCTTTGAGAAGATACTGGCGAAATCCGGCGTGCCTGTGGACGTAGCCAAGGATCATCACAACCGCATTGAGACTGAGCGCGATGCGGTGCGACTCCTCCCCATGCACAACGCCAAGGGGCTGGAGTTCCCCTGCGTGGCAATTGGTGGATTGGGCGAGTTGAAGAAGGCGGAGGAAATAGAAGACGACATCCGCCTGACCTACGTTGCCATCACACGGGCCACGCATGAGGCATTTGTTACTTATTCGAGTATGTCAGAGTTGGTGGGGCGGTTGGTGGTTTAGGGTGAGAGCATCCGTTGCAATGCACTGCCCCCTTCGAAAAGCTCATCTGTAACTATGCGTCCATTCTGTCCAGCGGCTTGATCTTAGGGCTTGGCTGTTGCTCGGCTTGCCACAAGTCCCACTGCGTTTGCATTCCAAGCCAAACATCCGGGGTGGTGCCAAGCCACGCCGAGAGGCGCAAGGCCATGCCTGCCGTTACACCAGATTTTCCGTTCAGCACCTTGGAAAGCGTGACACGGGATACCTGTAATGCCTTTGCTGAACTCGTGACTGTCATATCTTCCGGTATCCATTCCCGCAATACTTCGCCGGGATGTGCTGGGTTATGCATTCTGCTCATTTCAAATATCTCCTAGGATAACCGGGGATAGACCACGGCCTCATGCGGCTGCGCGCAATTCGTAGTCCGCAATCAACACATCCGCAGGCAGCTTGAGTCCTTCGGATAAGCGCCGGATCATCGCTAGTGTCAGCGGACGAGCACGGTTCAGGACTTCGGCCACCCGGCCACGGCTACCGATGTAGGCTTCTAAATCCTTGCGCGTCAGCCCGCGTGTTTCCATAGCGTAGTTGAGAAAGTCGATGGGATCGGGCGCGGGTATGGGGAAGTGTTGTGCTTCGTACTTTTCCACCAGCATGACCAGCACTTCCAGCTTGTCCGCTTCCGGGGTTTTATCGGGCACGTCGAACAACGCCTCGATCTCGCGCAAGGCGGCTTTGTATTCTGCTTTGCTTCGAATTGGTTTGAGTTCCATTGCTAGACCTTTTCTGCGTTGATTGCATCGTATTCGGCATGCGTTCCGACAAAACGGATGTACAACATGCCCCGGTTGTAATGCACGGCCACAATCAGGCGGTAGTCGTTGCCTTTGATATTGAATATAACGCGGTTACTTCCCACAAAACTGGCGTTGCGGTGCGTCGCTTTGATGTCTGCCGGTGTTCTCCAGTCCGCATGGCTTACGTCGGCATACCATGAACGCAGCGGCGTTTCTGATTGCGGGTGTTTTTCCCAAAACTCGCGCAACGTGCTGATGGCTATAACTCGCATGACGACACTTTACCACGCTCCCAATTTGGGTTCAATCTCAAAATCAGGAGCGATGCTATGACGAATTAAAGGGGCAGCGTCGCATATCAAAATATAATGCGATACCAACCCCTTTAAATTTCCAACTCTGCAAAGGTTCACCATGTACCCCGTTTACGACGACGATGCCGCCCTGCTGTTGTCCCTCACCGTTGCGGCCAAGCGTCGCCCAGCCGCGCTGGACGAGATCATCACCGCACTGGCCATGGCCCAGCACGGCCAGATTCCGGCTAAGTCCAATCTGGTGGATGCGTTTGCGCGCATGGGCGTTTGTGGCCTGATCGCCGAGGCAGAGGGGGGCTATACCCTCACAGCCTCGGCGCAGGCAATGATGGCGGAGCATCGAGCCAAGGACGACAGTGCCACCCGGCTGGCTCGCCTCAAGCAACAGCTCACCGACTTTAATCCCAAGGACAAACACCCCAGCATTCGGGTCACCCAAGAGCAGCTACTGGCGGCGATTCAAAGCTACAAGGTGGCGCAACACAGCCATAAGGGCAAGAACATACAGACCGATAAGCCCAAGGCTAAGACCAACTGGATTCCGACCAAGGATTTGGTGCAGGGCAAACAGCACCTATCCTCTAAACACCGCAAACCGTAGAAACTAAAAGTACCGAAGTCGAATTGATTTTTAAGTGTGGAGGGGTATCAAGATATCCCCACACGAAAAAGCCCGGCATCGCCGGGCTTTCATTTTCTGACCCACAAAAGTTCAGGTCTCAGGCAGCCTTAAGCATGAAGTCCACATGGATAGCATCGTAGGGGAAGACGATCATCCCATCGTCTGTTTTCGACAGTAGCCCAGCATTAAGCAACGCAGTCACGTCGCCGTGTACGGCTTTGACATCGCGCTCCACGCGCCGCGCTGTTTCGCGAATAGACATCGCTCCCGCACCCGTCATGACGTTCAGCAGCTCCCAACGTTTCCCGGATAAGGTTTTGAACAGCAGTTCGGGCGATTCAAAGCTGATGCGCGGCGCGGAAGCTTTGCCGCTCTTCCAAGCCTGAGTGAAATCGCCGAGTGTGTCGGCCAAAGGTCTTACATCAATCGTTACTGTTTTCATCTCGCCACCTCTTCACATCTTCAAAAAAATCCGCCACCAATTTATCAACCGAAACGAAGCGGTATTTCACTTCCTTGCCGCTCACATGCTTGTGGTCGCCTTTGCCCGTCTCGTTGTCATAACGCAACACGCATTCGCCCTCTGCAACAAACGCCAATCGGTATTTATAGCAATGCTTGCTGCCAGCAATCGGATCAGACAATTCCCAAAGCACCAGTTCAGCAAATGCCTGTTCCGAGACAGGGACGCGGCGATTAAATAATTCGCGGGCTTTCATGTTGGAGACAATAACAACAGCTCG
The DNA here is from genome assembly GCA_020055845.1 of Betaproteobacteria bacterium. Lineage (GTDB taxonomy): Bacteria > Pseudomonadota > Gammaproteobacteria > Burkholderiales > Gallionellaceae > PALSA-1006. Next base: position 1,804 of record JAGVIV010000151.1, on the reverse strand, counting down.
GCATGTTGTCAAATAATCCAACAGTCAGATGGCGAGCGCTAATTGGGTCAGCATCGAAATACTTTCCACACAAGCCAGGTTCGCCAGACTTTTTCATTCTAGGCATCCAATACCTGATCAAAGCTTGAGTTAAAATCCGCGCAAATCACTCGCCATCACTGCCCCCATACCAATGCGTATTTCCACTCTCCGCCAACGCATGCGCGACCTTGGCTGCAAACCCTGCCACGAAGACCGGCTGCTGCGCGGTTGGATGCAGCAATGTTCGTATGACCGCAAGGGCAGCCCCGCAGAAACTTTCTTTCCACTCGCACTGCGCAATGTATTGCCCGCTATCGAGGCGGAGTTGGATATGTTGGCGCGTCTGCATGGTGAAGTTCCCGCCAACAGTCATCCAAACCATGACTGTTCCCCCACCCAAACCCTGATGGAACCACTAGCCACTCGACTAAGCCCGCAAGCGGGCAAGTCGCTGGTTATCCCCCGCATTGCGGGAGAGGGGACAAACGTCGCGCTACGCGCATCCTCTAATAACGATGAAGTGGCGCGACTTCTGGTGGAGCTGCATGACGGCCAGATGGTGGAGAGCGTGCTGCTGCCGCGCGGCGGGCTGTGCATTTCAACGCAGGTGGGGTGCGCGGTGGGCTGTGTGTTCTGCATGAGCGGCAAGAACGGCCTGTTGCGCCAGCTTGGCAGTGCCGAGATTGTGGCTCAGGTGGTGCTCGCACGCCGTCGCCGCGCGGTGAGCAAGGTGGTGTTCATGGGCATGGGTGAGCCTGCGCACAATCTGGACAATGTGTTGGAGGCAATCGATGTGCTGGGTACGCAGGGCAACATCGGGCACAAGAATCTGGTGCTTTCGACGGTGGGGGATTTGCGGGTATTTGAGCGGTTGATGGACAAATGCACTCACGTTGACCAGCCCTCACCCCAACCCTCTGATGAAACTACTAGCCATTCGACTAAGCACGATAAATCCATGCAAGTCGCTGGTTATCCCACCAGCGGGAGAGGGAGCGAACGAGAAGTGCAATCTTCAATCCTTGTGAAACCCGCGCTCGCGCTTTCGCTCCACACCACCGATGCCGCGTTGCGCGCGAAGCTGTTGCCGCATGCGCCACAAATTGCCATTGCGGAATTGGTGGAACGTGCCGAGGTGTATGCGCGTGCCACGAGTTATCCGGTGCAATACCAATGGACGTTAATCGAGGGGATGAACGATAGCGATGCGGAACTGGAACGCATCGCCGCTTTGCTCGCCGAAAAATACGCGGTGATGAATTTCATTCCCTTCAATCCGGTGGACGGTCTGCCCTATCGTCGCCCCTCTACCGAACGCATCGCGGCTATGGTGGCATACCTTAAGCAGCGCGGCATCCTCGCCAAGATACGCGATTCGGCAGGTCAGGAGATTGAAGGAGCATGCGGGCAATTAAGGGCACGCGCGGTAGAATCCGCAAAATCTTCCCGAATCAAAACCACCAATTTATGAAGAAACACGCCCCGAGCAAACCCGAAATCGCACTCATGGAGCCGTTTCCCGGTCTCACGCTGGAGCGCATTCTCGTACCCGCCACGCCTGCCGAATTCGCTGCTGCCGCTGCCGCCATCAAGGCGGCGGGTGTGGTGGGTTTCGATACCGAATCCAAGCCAACGTTCGCGGTGGGCGAAGTGAGCGACGGGCCGCATGTGGTGCAGTTCGCGCTGCGCGACACGGCCTATCTGTTTCAGGTACATCGCAGCGAGGGACTTCCCTTCCTCATGGATTTGCTGCGTTCGGATGAGGTGATCAAGGTCGGCTTCG
>JAGVIV010000164.1 GCA_020055845.1 Betaproteobacteria bacterium | reverse complement strand
TTACCTTGCCTCCGCTCACTTCTGCCAAGGCCCGTGGATACGACGGACAGTAATTCGGTGCGGTTTCAACCGGTCGATGCAACACACTAGAATCTGCGTAAGCAGAAGGAGTGTTGCAGATGAAACAGAGACCACGAATCCATTACACTGAAAGCCAAAGAGCTCTGATGTGGGAGCGCTGGCAGGCTGGCGATTCTCTCCAGCAGATCGCCCAGTTGTTTGATCGATATCATTCATCAATCGAGCGCATTCTCGCCGAGAGCGGTGGGATACGACCGCCCCAACGACGACGATCAAGATTGGCTCTGACTTTGGCTGAACGCGAAGAGATATCGCGTGCAGTCGCGGCTGGTCAATCGATTTACTCGATTGCCGCATCCCTCGGACGATCGCCCTCCACCATTTATCGCGAGATCAAGCGCAACGGAGACCAAGAAGGCTATCGAGCCAATCAAGCCGACCAAGCTGCCTGGAATCGGGCACATCGCCCGAAGACCTGTAAACTGGCAGAGAACCGAACATTGGCACACATCGTGGCAGGGAAGCTCCAGATGCAGTGGTCGCCGGAGCAGATTGCTGGATGGCTGAAACATACTTACCCGGACGACGAGAGCTATCAGGTGTCACACGAAACCATCTATCGCAGCCTCTACATTCAGGCTCGTGGGGCGCTTAAGAAAGAGTTGGTGCAGCATTTGAGGCGAACACGAGTCATGCGTCGTTCCCGCCATCATATGCAGGAGACAGACAATCGCGGCAGGATTGTCGATGCAGTATCGATCAGCGAGCGTCCGGCCACAGTAGAAGACAGAGCAGTGCCCGGACACTGGGAAGGCGACTTGTTGTGCGGCACTTTGGATAGCCAGATCGTGACCCTTGTTGAACGACATACGCGCTATGTGATGCTGATGAAAGTCGCCCGCAAAGATACCGAAACAGTCATCAACGCACTCATCAGAAACGCTCGCAAGTTACCGCAGGAACTCTACAAATCGCTGACCTGGGATCGAGGGTCGGAGATGGCCGACCATAAGCGTTTCACCTTAGCAACCGACATACAGGTCTATTTCTGTGATCCGCAGAATCCTTGGCAGCGTGGGAGCAATGAAAATACAAATGGGCTGTTGCGACAGTATTTCCCCAAGGGAATGAATCTATCTGGTTACTCACAAGCCCAACTCAATGGCGTGGCGAGGAAATTGAATCAGCGTCCAAGGAAGACGTTAAACTATGAAACACCAGCTGATCGATTTAACCAACTTGTTGCATCGACCGGTTGAAACCGCAGGCCTCAACGGACGGTGGAGAATTTCTGAAATGGCTGATTGCTAGTTCTGAAGTGATGTCCGCTTCACGTTCAATAACCGACACTCGAATCTAGGCGATTGCAGGGCTTGCGATGCGGTGCATGCTCATCAAAATATCGTGAAGCTTTTCCTCAGCCAGCCAAAGATCATATTTCGTTTGCATATCGACCCAAAGCTGCGGACCATTACCCAATAGCGCGCCCAAGCGAAGCGCCATTTCAGGAGAAACGCTACTCCGCTCTGACAATACCGCATGAAGTGTTTGGCGAGATACCCCAAGATTCCGAGCGAACTCACTAACAGACATTCCCAAGTGGGGTAGAACGTCTTCGCGCAGAATTGCTCCTGGATGTGTTGGTTTACGTTTGCGCATGATGTCTCCTAGTGATAATTTTCCAAATTGATCTTTAACGCGTTCTCGCCATTCCATTCAAAAGTGATGCACCACGGTCCGTTTACATGAACGCTGTACCGCTTAGGTTTGCCTTGCAATGGATGGAAGTCGAAGCCTGGCAAGTTCAATGCCTCAGGAGTCTTGGCAATATCAATAGCATCAAGTCGTCTAACGATCCGATCAACCAAAGACGCCTGCACCTTGGCGCTTTTGCCCTTCTCAAATAGCTCTTGCAGACCTTTATGGGCGAATGATTCAATCATGGCGCAACTGTAAAGCAACGCCTTACATAAGTAAAGTCCTTATGGATGGGATAAGTTCGCGGCCAATCGGGTGGCCGCGAGCTTAAAGTCAGCTCAAACCTCGGTCTGCTCCGCCATCTCCAAGGCATCATCCACCTCGATGCCTAGATTGCGCACGGTGCTCTCTATCTTGGAATGTCCGAGTAGTAACTGAACCGCCCTAAGGTTCTTGGTGCGCTTATAGATGAGCGTGGGTTTGGTTCGTCGCATGGTGTGTGTGCCATAACAGGTGGTGTCCAACCCGATATGCTCAACCCATCCATGCACGATCCTCGCGTACTGCCTTGTAGATAGGTGAGGTGAATCGCTGATGCGACTTTGGAATAGGAAATCATCCAACCTCAACTTCCCTGAAGCGATCCACTTGCTCACAGAATCTTTGGTTTGATCGGTAATCTCGAATTGCACCGGTCGTTGTGTCTTCTGTTGCATCACGGTTGCACGTGAGGCGATGTGTTCTCCGTGGGATATGTCCCGTACCTTCAGTTTGACGAGATCACAAGCACGCAGCTTGCTGTCGATGGCGAGATTAAAGAGCGCAAGGTCTCTGATGTGGCTGCTCAGTTGAAGTCTGACTCTGATCGCCCAGATGTCTTTCAGCCTGAGAGGCGATTTCTGTCCTGTCAGCTTCCCTTTGTTCCATGGTTCATGATGAAGAACTGCAGTATTGGTTTCCATGATGATCTCCTTGTGTAAAAGGAACATCACTCTGCGTGTTCTGGCGGAGTGGAATCAAGAGGTGGGACCTGTTCCTGGGCAGGTATAGAGAAGGTATAGATATCTGTCTGACATATACTGTGCTGTTGCTTGGTCGGAAATTTTGATAGGGGATGCGACTTAGAGTGGCGGCTGAAAATCAGGAGCAGCCGTTTGCCGGCTAGACTTTTAAAATGACTAATCGGCGCAGGTAGCCGCTTATTAGATATGGCTATAAGTTGACGGAAGAATCCAATAGCTGGACAATCAAATCCAATCCCCTTTGTGGAATTTGATTATTTGGTTATGCGTGCGAGTCTCTCTTTTTTCCTTGCCATCATGCTCGCGCTGAATGCCGCTTATATGGCATCCGTGGGTGTTTGCGGTGCGATGGAACACTCGACGAGCCATGCGGAGCATTTCGGCCATCACCAACACCATCATAGCGACGACCATGATCACGACCACGATGATCAGAGCGCTAACGCTGACGAATCGGTCAGCGACCACCACCATAACCATGTACATCCCGGCTTCTCCACTATCCTGCCGGACAGTATTGGCATCGCGCCGTTGATTGACGGTAGTATCACGGTTGCAAATCTAACAGAAACCTTCGTTTCTGCCCCACCCACACTCCTCGAACGCCCCCCCAGAAACACGCTCGCCTGATCCGGCGGGACGCTTTCTTTATAGATTTTTCGCATTTAGCGGCTTCTTACGTCTCGCCGAATTCCTGCTTTGTTACTACTGGGAGAATTCGATGCGCAAATTTTTATGGCCGCTCATATTGGCGGTACTGTTTATTTACCCTGCTTCTGCGCAGACACCAGTTGGCGTATCCGGAATTGAGGATGCGGTGCAAGTGTCAGCCAAGGAGGATTCTGTCTGGACGCTGTCAGCTAGCATAAAGCGCGCGCTCGACATCGCACCTGAACTCCTCACCGCCGAGGCTGATATAGCCGCACGCACGGCTGACTTGACCCAAGCCTCCGCTTGGCCGAATCCCAGCATCGACGTGGATGCGAACAACCGGCTCGGTCTGGAGAGCGGAAGCGGTGGAGCCGATCTCACCCGTATCGGGATAAGCCAGCCCTTGCCGCTGTCACGCATCGCACATCAGCGTACTGCTGCCGAAGCGAATGTCGAACGTGCGCAGGCGAATCTTCGTTATCAGCATCTGCTACTTGAGCGCGATGTCGCGCGCGCTTTCCATGCGCTGCAACTGGCCGCAGCCAAGCACCAGCTTGCCGAAGAGAGACAACGGCTCGTGGCCGAATCTCTCAATGCCTCGCGCAGTTCAAAAACAGATCGGTTGGTACGTTACCTCACGCCACTCGAACGCCAGCGATTGTCCATTCTCAATGAAGAGGCAATCCAGGCGGACGCTGTGGCCGAGCGAGCGCAGCAAAAAGCTCTCATCGATTTCCGCACGCTGTTGGCCCTGCCAAATCTGAATCGAGCCGAGGCAGTGGCACTGACTCTGCCGGCTCATCCCGTCAGTCTCGATACATTGATACGTGAGTTGGACGCTCATCCGGCCCTGCTGGTGGCACGCAAAGATGCCGAGGCGGCACAGGCGGGGATCAGTGTCGCCGAATCACAGCGCTACGCCGACCCGACACTGAGTCTTTATCGCGAACGTGACACTCTGGCGGGCGCACGACGCGATGTGACCGGGGTAGGCATCAGCGTACAAGTCCCGCTTTGGAGTAACAGCAGTGGCACGGTCGCCAAGGCTGGGGCGGAGTCCGAGCGCATGCAGGCACAGCTTGCCGTGGCACAAAGGGATGCACGCAGCCGACTTGAACAAGCGCATACGCAACTGCTTCGATTGCTCGATCAGACTGTGCGGTTGCGCACGAATCTGCTTGAACCCTCACGCTCGATGTTCTCGCTCACGCGCCGTAGTTTCGCCGCCGGTGAACTCAACGTCCTCACCCTGGTGGATGCCAACAACACCTATTTTGATGCTCTCGCGCGTTATTTGGATTTGCAGCAGGAATGCGCGCTAGCCGCTGCTGACCTGCGCATCGCGTCCGGCATCTCGTTACTTGATTCTTCGAAAGAGGTGCAACCATGATTGCCGCACTGATCCGTTTTGCGCTGATCCAGCGCTTGATGATGCTGCTCGTTGCACTAGCTGTAATTGCTGGCGGCCTGTGGGCTTTTCGCACGCTTCCCATTGATGCCTTCCCCGACATCTACACACCGCAGGTACAGGTGATCGTGAAGGCGCCGGGTATGACCCCAGCCGAGGTTGAGAGCCGCATCACTTTTCCCATCGAGATCGAGATGCAGGGGCTGCCCAACCAGACAGCCTTGCGTTCGCTCAACAAGTACGCGCTCGGGCTGGTGACCGTCTGGTTCGAAGATGGCACTGACATCTATTTGGCACGTCAGCAAGTGGTCGAACGACTAAATCAGGTGCGCGGGAATCTGCCACCCGGCGTTGAGGCGGTGCTGGCACCGATCACCACGCCGCTCGGCGAGGTCTACATGTATCGCATCGAGGGCGGCGGTTTAAGCAATGCCGAACTGCGCACGCTCCAAGACTGGACGGTGCGCCCGCGCCTGCGCACCGTGGAAGGTGTTGCTGATGTGAACTCGCTCGGTGGCGAAGCACGTGCTTTCGAAGTTGAGGTGCAACCCGAACGGCTTGCTCAATACGGGCTAGGGCTTGACGATGTCACGCTGGCGCTCGAGGCCAGCAATCGTAATGCGGGCGGTGACCGTATCAATCGTCAGGGCAAAACTTTGTTGGTGCGCACAGTGGGTGTGTTGCGCGGTCTGGATGACATCGGCAAGGTGGTGGTGACAACGCGTGCCGGTACGCCGGTTTTGGTGCGCGATGTAGCCAAAGTACATCTTGGCTCGCTCACCCGATATGGTGCGGTGACTGCCGATGCCAAAGGCGAAGTCGTTACGGGTCTGGTGCTACTGCGCAATGGCTCGAACGGACGCACCACGGTCGCTGGCGTCAAACGTGAATTGGCCGCACTGGCACCGGTGCTGCCCGAGGGCGTCAAGATCGTGGAATTCTACGACCGCACCGAGCTGATCGACGATGCCGTGTGGACGGTGCAAAAGGCGCTCGGCGAAGCGGTGGTGTTGGTGCTCATTGTGCTCATCGTACTGCTCGGGAATATGCGCGCGGCGCTCACGGTGTCGCTGATTCTGCCGCTGTCGGTGCTGTTCACCTTTTTGGCGATGCGCGTGTTTGATGTCTCCGCCAACCTCATGTCGCTAGGTGGACTCGCCATCGCCATCGGTATCTT
>JAGVIV010000323.1 GCA_020055845.1 Betaproteobacteria bacterium | reverse complement strand
TGTTTGCGGGTAACCTTACGCGCCAGCCTTATTTCCAAGATCGCACCTATCGCATTAGCGGTGAACTCACTAATACTGATAAAGTGATGAACGATACCTTGTGGATCGGAGTGTACCCGGGCCTGACTGAAGAGATGCTGAGTTTTGTGGTCGAAAAAATCGAGACGTTCTTTGGTGTGAATTTCTAATTCGAAATGAATCGAGGCAACGTGGCTCAATCAAAAAGAAAACTCAAGGTTGCCATTATTGGCAGCGGGAATATTGGCACTGACCTTTTAATTAAGGTACTGCGCTCCCCTCACCTTGAATGTGGCGCATTTATTGGCAGAAATCTGTCTTCTGCGGGCATGTTAAAGGCGCTTTCTTTGGGGGTTCCTGTCACAGCAGAGGGCATTGATTACATCATCAACAATCCGGACTGCTGTGATTTGGTGTTTGATGCCACATCCGCCAAAAGTCATATTGAGCATGCGCCTATATTTAAGAAATTGAACAAACGCGCCATTGATATGACACCGGCGAAGATAGGATTGATGAGTGTTCCTAGTGTCAACATGGCCGATTGTTTAAACGAATTCAACGTCAATATGGTGACCTGCGGCGGGCAGGCATCCATTCCAGTTGCTTATGCAATTGGGCAAACTCAGTTCGAAGTAGATTATATTGAAGTCGTTTCCAGCATATCCTCAAGGAGTGCAGGACCTGCGACAAGACAAAATCTTGATGAATATATCAAAACGACCGAAGATGGGATCAAGGAGTTTTCAGGCGCGGCGCGAACCAAAGCCATACTCAACTTGAATCCCGCTGAGCCATGCGTGGATATGCAAACAACGATCTTTGCAAAAGTGGCTAATCCGGATATTCCAAAGCTAACGGAACGCTTGTCACTGTTGGTGGAAAACATTCGCAAATACGTTCCCGGTTACGAAATCATCCTGGGGCCAATCGTCGAAAATGGCCGGATAGTTGTTATGGTCAGAGTGCGCGGTTTGGGAGATTACTTGCCTGCCTATGCAGGCAATTTGGACATCATCAACTGCGCCGCCATTGCCATGGCTGAAGAATACGCAAGCGCCACGCCCAATACAAAGTCGAAAGGGCATTAATGGAGCAAAATCAAAAAATCAGGATCAGCGATCCAACGTTGCGAGATGGCAACCATGCCATTGGGCATCAGTTAAGTACAGAGAACATTGCGGCATATTGCAAAGCTGCAGATGCTGCGGGCGTATCTATCGTGGAGGTCGGTCATGGTAACGGACTTGGTGCCTCATCACTTCAGCTTGGAGAAGCTAAAACACCCGATCACATTGCGTTAGCCACTGCACGCGAAAACCTAAGCAAGTCTAAACTGGGTATTCACGTCATTCCCGGATTTGCAACCATTGAAAGGGACTTGAAGCCGGCGTTAGCGTTAGGAGTTGATGTAGTCAGGGTTGCATCTCACTGTAGTGAGGCTGATATTTGCGAGCGCCACATTAGTTTTTCGCGCGCCCAGGGGCTTGAAGTATGGGGATGTTTAATGATGTCCCACATGATCTCTCCTGCGTTGCTTCTTGAGCAAGCTAGAAAGATGGAGTCGTATGGTGCCGAAGGCGTGGTTTTTATGGACTCATCTGGCCATTTCATTCCCGATGATGTTCGGCAACGAGTAGAGACGCTTGTAAACGGTCTAGGGATAGCAGTTGGATTTCACGCGCATAATAACTTGGGCTTGGCTATCGCCAATTCTGTTGCGGCAGCTGATGCTGGAGCGACTTTATTAGATGGCTGCGCGCGAGGTTTCGGTGCCGGCGCAGGGAACGCACAACTTGAAGTGTTGATTGCAGTATTGGAACGGCTGAAATACACCACAGGAATTGACCTCTACAAAATGCTGGATGCAGCAGACCTAGCTGAACAGAGTTTAATGAAAGAAATTCCCACCATAAAATCGGTTAGTGTTGTCAGTGGTATGGCTGGCGTTTTTTCCGGATTTATGAAACCAGTTGCGCGTATTGCCAAAGAATTTGATGTTGATCCTCGCGATATATTTTTTGAACTGGGCAGACGCAAAATCGTGGCGGGTCAAGAAGACATTATTCTCGAAGTCGCCAAAGAACTCGCTCAGCGAGTAGCGAAAGGAACTGTATGAAATTAGAATGCCAAGAAAGGATTCGTCACGACTGCTTACAGATTTTAGATGGTCGCGACAAAGCACTTGAACCGTTGCGCCAGTCCGAATTGGTGGTTGTCGGAGGAACCGGGTTCGTTGGAACGTGGATTGCAGAAATGGTCGCAGCACTTAACGATGCCTATCAATTCGGCATCAAGCTTTCATTGATTTCGCGGAGTACAGATCAATTCGCAAATCGCTTGCCACATTTGGGTAATCGTGCGGACATAAGTTTGATCAAATCAGATGTACGGCAACTCGGGCAATTCCCATCCAATGCAGATTGGGTAGTTCACGCAGCCGCGAATCCTGATGTGCGCACTCATGCGTCCAATCCATTGGATACAGCTTCGGTCATTGTGGATGGAACAATGTCGGTCATGCGCACCGCAGAACGGTTGGGACGTTTGCAAAAGCTGCTTTATCTGAGTTCAGGTTTGGTTTATGGAGCCCAACCCGAAACCGCAAATGGTATTGCGGAAAATGCACAAGGCGCACCCGCAGCGGATGCCAGTTTCATTTATTCCAACGCAAAGCGTTTTGCAGAAACACTTTGCTCTGCAGCACGCGCACAATCTCGCACTCCCGTGCTTGTGGCTCGTCCTTTTTCATTTATCGGCCCGTATCAATCTCTGGATACACCTTGGGCACAAACCACATTTTTATCCGATGCTTTGCGTGGCCATCAGATTCGCGTCAAAGGTGACGGGCAGGTGGTTCGCAGTTATCTTTATGGGAGCGATGCTGCTTATTGGTTCTTAAGAATATTGACAGCAGGGCAAAGTGGCGATGTCGTCAATGTGGGTAGTCCGGTGGGGATTACTTTGCAGGATTTGGCAAAAGAAGTAGCCAGAAATTTTGAGCCGTCTCCCGATATTATGTTTAACACTGCACCGAGAAGTGCGGGCCGCTCGGCTAAGTTATTGCCTGACACCACTCATGCTCTGAACGAATATGGATTATCTGTGTTTACACCGCTTGATGAAGCGATTAGATTAACTGCGCAATGGCATCGCATGCAAAATCACTGACTATACGTTGGCTAACGAAGGCGACATGCTGATGAAGATCACTGAAAACTTATTAAAGTCAAAGCTACTAAAAGACCAACCCGTTATTGGCACTTGGTCGATAATTTCTTCTCCCATCGTTGTTGAAATATTGGCTCTATCCGGCTTTGACTTTTTGATACTGGACATGGAGCATGGGATTTACGATCAGACTGCGCTGGACGCGTGTATTCGGGCTTGCGAGGCGGCAGGTTGCGCTCCCATTGTGCGTGTGCCGGGCATAAATCCATCGGCAGCGCAGTGGGCTCTTGATTTGGGAGCGCATGGCATTGTCGTACCACAAGTCGGAAATGCTGCCTCAGCCGAAATTGCGGTGGGCATGACCAAATTTGCGCCCGTCGGAACTCGTGGCTACAACCCATTCACCAGAGTGGCTGATTACGCGGCTCCCAGCAGCAACCAAGTGGGCAAACTGCGTAATGATTTTGGCCTCTCTTCTGTTATTGTCGAGAATCAACTCGCATTAAACGAATTGGAAGCGATTCTTGCAATTAAAGATTTGGATATGGTTTATGTCGGTGTTTATGACCTATCAATTGCACTCGGTTATGAGGGCAATACAAAGCATCCCGAGCTGTGCCAGATACTTGATAAGACGATCACAAAAATCCGGTCTGCGGGAAAGATTGCCGGACTAATGGTGCGCAACAAAGAAGATGTAACAAGAGCGACTAAGCTGAGGGCACGTTTTTTAGTATATTCCGTAGATACACTAATTTTAAAAGTTGCGGCGATGGATGCTGTGGCAGCCTTCAAGCAGGGTGTTTCAGATGCGCAGTGAAAACAAATAATGTTTAAAAGAGGGTAGGACATGAAAATACGGACCGCCGACTATATTGCCCAGCGTCTTCGTGAGTGGGGCGTAGATACGGTCTTTATGCTGTCGGGCGGCGGCATGATGCATTTGGTGGATTCAGTAGGTCGTGCTGAAGGCATGCATGCCATCTGTAATCATCACGAGCAGTGCTCTGCTATGGCCGCTGATGCACAAGCACGCTTTTCCGGCCGTATCGGTGTTTGCTATGCGACCAGTGGCCCTGGCGCCACAAACATATTGACGGGATTGGTAGGCGCTTGGCAGGACAGTAGCCCAGTGCTGTTTCTGACCGGACAAAGCAAATCAACCCAAACGATTCAGGGGTCTGGCATCGTTGGGTTGCGTCAGTTCGGTACTTTTGAAGTCGACATTGTCCCAATCGTTAAGCCGGTAACAAAATATGCAGTAATGGTTACTGACCCTAAAACCATACGCTACCACTTGGAAAAAGCATTTCATCTAGCCACGACAGGCCGCCCCGGCCCTGTGCTTTTGGACTTGCCTCTTGATGTGCAGGGAGCGCTCATTGAGCCAGAAAGTCTAGAGGGGTTCGTTCCCGAAAATGATGCAAAACATCCTAGTTCGAACGAACTGGCTAAAGTGGTCGACATCCTGCGAAATGCAAAGCGGCCTTTGATTTTATCAGGCATTGGCATTCGCGCTGCTGGAGCAGTGGATGTGTTTCGCCGCCTTATTAATCGCATGAATATCCCAGTTGTAACGTCCCAACTTGGCAAGGATGCGCTTTTTTACGAACACGCTTTATTTGTGGGCCACTCAGGCCCAAAGGGAGATCGTGCAGGCAATTTTGCGGTACAGTCTGCCGATGTGATTTTAAGTTTAGGCTGCAGTTTACACTCCCAGACAACTGGCTGGGAGAACAGCCTGTTTGCTCCTGATGCTGTGAAAATTCAGGTCGATATTGATGATGCTGTTTTGGCGCGCGAGCAGCTCAATGTCAATGTCAAAATCAAATCTGATGCAACCGCGTTTTTATCGGGTATCGAGCCGTTGGTCGGAAGTGGTTTTGCTAATGATGCTTGGCGTAATATCTGTAACTCATGGAAAGCACGATACGCCGTCAATCGCGAACCGCATGATCGTATAAGTGATGCTGTAAACTATTACGATTTTGCCGAAGAATTGAGCTGTGCGTTAAAAGGCAACGAATGCATCGTAACTGATGCCGGCTCCGCATTTTATGCCATGGGACAGGGCTTCCGCGCCAAAGAAAAACAACGTTTCATTTCGTCCGGCTCATTGGGTGCGATGGGTTTTGCGCTACCTGCCGCCAACGGTGTTGCAACGACAAGTGAAGATGCAACTGTCTGCGTGACGGGCGACGGGTCACTGATGACCAATATTCACGATTTGGCCGTTACAAGTCATTACAAACTAAATGTCAAAATATTTGTATTGAATAATGATGGCTATCTTTCGATACGAAACACTCAACGGGATTTTTTTAATGGTATGTTTGTCGGCACCGATCCCGATAGTGGGGTCTTTATTCCTGAGCTCGAAAGCCAAGCAAGAACATATGGCCTTCCATTCCTTTGCTGTGAGCGCGCCACTGATCTAAAAAGCATAATCGCCCAAGCTTTGGCTATTGAAGGGCCAGTTCTGGTCGAGGTGAAGGCGCTTCGAGATCAGCGCATGATCCCTTCGGTGATGTCAGAGCGATTGCCAGATGGCCGTATGCAATCCAAGCCCCTTCACGAAATGTACCCCTACTTGCCTCAAAGCGAAGTTGATGCTGAGTTGGAAAAAGCCAGAAAGGCCTCCTGATTTATGCGCATTGCTATTTTAGGCGCGACTAGTCAGATTGCTAAAGACCTGATCGTTTCATTTTCTGCTGAGCCGGATAAATATCTACATCTGTTTGCACGTCGCACGGAAGAGGTGACGAAATGGCTCACTTCCACTGACCTATTTGAGCGCTATGCCGTCAATGAACTTTCTATGTTCGGAAAACAAGAGTTCGATGCCGTAATCAATTTCGTTGGGGTCGGCAATCCTGCACAAGCGGTGGCGATGGGTAATACTATCTTTGATGTCACGCTCCGTTTTGATGAAATGGTGCTTGAATATCTGAAAGCGCATCCGTCGTGCCGTTATTTGTTTTTGAGCAGTGGAGCAGCATACGGATCGGACTTTTCTGAACCGGCGAAGCTGGGCACCCCCGCAGTTATACCTGTAAATAATCTTGTACATCAGGATTGGTACGGTGTCGCCAAGCTGCATGCTGAGTGCAGGCATCGTGCGCACCCCGAGTTTCCTATCATAGATATTCGCGTGTTTAACTATTTCAGCCGCACCCAAGATATTTCGGCACGCTTTCTGATCACGGATATCTTGCGCGCTATTCGTGATCAGTCTGTACTAAAGATCTCACCAGGTTATATCGTACGAGACTTCCTCCATCCATCCGATTTCTATCACTTGGTAAGCGCTCTCCTTTCTGCGCCACCCGCAAATGCGGCGGTAGATTGCTATAGTCGGGCACCGATTGACAAGCCGACATTGCTTGCAACCATGCAAGAACAATTCGGCTTGCGCTACGAAATCACAGAAGCAAGTGCCGGTATTAACGCAACGGGGGGTAAACCCCATTACTACTCCTTGAATACTCGTGCGGCGAATTTCGGATATCAACCGACATTGACCTCCGAAGAGGGGGTCATAAAGGAAGCAAAAGCTATACTGCAGGCAATGTCGCACAGTGGCATATCAGCATGAACTTTCAATCCAGAACTACGCGCTTACTTGATCCTCGCATCATCAAATTTCTATTTGCAGGCATCATAAATACGATATTTGGATATGCAGTTTATGCATTCCTAATCTTTGTAAATTTATCCTATCTAACCGCGCTTTTTGCGGCAACTGTAGCGGGCGTGATTTTTAATTACTTTAGTTTTGGGTGCATGGTTTTTGCAAATCAGGGCGGTTGGCCGGTCTTTGCGAGGTTTGTAATTGCTTACAGTGTGGTATACATAATCAACGCATTCGTGCTTATGGTTTTGACTAAAGATTTTTATTTCAATCCCTACGTTGGGCAAGTGATATGTCTTCCGCTAAGTGTATTGCTAAGTTGGTTGCTAATGAACCGTTGGGTTTACAAAAAGGATTAATCTGATGTCGAAAAAAAAGCTGATCAGTATCGTGACCCCTTGTTATAACGAGGAAGAAAACATCGACGAGTTGTATCAGCGCATTGCTGCAGTGATGGCTACACTGCCTTACGATTACGAGCATATATGTATCGACAATAGCTCGACCGATGCTACTGTTAGAAAGATTAAAGAAATAGCATCGCAAGATAAGCGGGTTAAGCTGATTGTGAATGCCCGTAATTTCGGACATATCAAATCACCGTATTACGGCATGCTTCAGTCAAGCGGTGACGCCTGTATTCTGATAGCTTCCGATTTACAGGATCCGCCAGAAATGATCGTCGAGTTCATTAAAAAATGGGAAGAAGGCTACAAAATCGTGCTGGCGGTCAAGCCGGAAAGTGATGAGCACTCAATTATGTTTTTTCTGAGGAAGACATATTACCGCTTCATCACCCGAATATCGGAAGTGCCTCTGGTTCAGAATGCGACTGGTGCCGGATTGTTTGACCGAGCGGTTGTCAATATTTTACGCAGCATTCAAGACCCATACCCTTACTTCCGCGGCCTGTTATGTGAAATCGGCTTCCCTATTGCAACAGTCCCCTTTAAGCAGCCCAGAAGGCAGCGCGGAGTTACCAAAAATAACTTCTATACGTTGTATGATATTGCGATGCTTGGCATAACCAATCATTCAAAAGTTCCGCTACGCCTAATGGCTATGAGTGGTTTCCTGCTCGCATTTTTAAGTATTATTGTTGCAATGTTCTTTCTGGTCGCAAAACTGTTTTATTGGAATTCATTTCAACTTGGCACAGCCCCTATCCTGATTGGCATATTCTTTTTTGGGGCTATACAGACATTCTTTATCGGAGTGCTTGGCGAATACATTGGATCAATTCATACACAGGTGCGAAACATGCCGCTGGTGGTTGAATTGGAACGAGTGAACTTCTAGCATTTGTGCGCTTGGCACATAATCTTTTATTTATTATGATCAAGCTATAAAATTTGTGCCATTTTCGAGAAAATAGTAATTTTCTCTATTGTCACTATTCTGATAAAATTAACAAATGGTTTTTTACATTACTATAACTACAGCTACAAGTAATATATTTAGGTATCTCAGGAATGAAATCAAAGACTGCAGTTATAACAGGCATCACTGGACAAGATGGTGCTTATTTAGCACAACTATTGTTGGAAAAAAACTATATCGTTTACGGTACGTATCGCCGCACCAGCTCAGTCAATTTCTGGCGAATTGAAGAACTGGGAATAGATCAAAATCCCAATCTGCATTTGGTTGAATATGACCTCACCGACCTCTCATCCAGTATTCGTTTGCTGCAAACAACAAAAGCAACAGAGGTGTATAACCTTGCTGCACAAAGCTTTGTGGGGGTATCGTTCGATCAACCAACGACGACTGCAGAAATCACGGGCCTCGGCCCCGTAAATCTCTTGGAGGCAATTCGCATTATCAACCCCAAGATTCGTTTCTATCAAGCCAGCACCTCTGAAATGTTCGGTAAGGTACAGGCAATTCCGCAACTCGAGTCCACTCCCTTTTATCCTCGTAGCCCTTATGGTGTAGCGAAGCTCTATGCGCACTGGATGACGATTAACTATCGTGAGAGTTATGATATTTTCGGTTGTAGCGGAATTCTCTTCAATCATGAATCGCCTTTGCGCGGCAAGGAATTTGTAACGCGGAAGATTACCGACAGCGTAGCCAAAATCAAACTAGGCAAACTGGATGTGCTGGAGTTAGGCAATATTGATGCGAAGCGCGACTGGGGCTTTGCCAAAGAGTACGTAGAAGGCATGTGGCGCATGATGCAAGCGGATGAGCCGGATACTTTCGTTTTGGCGACCAATCGTACTGAAACTGTGCGAGATTTTGTGCGCATGGCATTCAAAGGCGCGGATATTTCTGTCGACTTTAAAGGCTCAGCTGAACACGAGACCGCTGTTGATGTTGCCACTGGCAAAGTGGTGATGCGCGTCAATCCAAAGTTCTACCGCCCCGCCGAGGTGGAGTTACTGATTGGCAATCCAGCCAAAGCCAAAGAGAAATTGGGCTGGGAGCCAAAGACTACTCTGGAACAATTGTGCCAGATGATGGTTGATGCGGATTTGCGGCGCAACAAGGCGGGCGCTACGTTCTAATGCCGAATTTGCTGTTAACAGGTGCGGCCGGATTTACCGGTCAGCGCTTCACTGAAGCCGCACAGCTGGCAGGTTATAAGGTTCAGCCGCTAATTGCCGACTTAACTGATGCCAAGGCTGTAGCATCTGAAGTAGCGGCGTCTGCGCCGGATTATGTAGTGCATCTTGCTGCCATCAGCGCGATAACGCATACGGACGAGGAAGCGTTTTATCGCGTTAATTTATTTGGCACGCAGAATCTGCTAAAGGCGCTGGCAGCATTGCCTAATACCCCCAAGCGTGTATTGCTGGCGAGCAGCTCCAATATATATGGCAATGCCCCTCTGTCGCCGATTGATGAATCCACTTGTCCTGCCCCGGTGAATCACTATGCAATAAGCAAGTTAGCCATGGAGCGGCTGACTTGTATGTTTGCCGATTGCTTGGCTATGGTTATTGTGCGCCCCTTTAACTATACCGGCGTGGGACATGATGCCCGTTTTATCATTCCAAAATTGATTGAGCATTTTAATCGGCGTGCTTTAACTATCGAGTTAGGCAATCTTGAAGTTGAACGTGAATTTAATGATGTGCGCACTGTATGCGAGTCTTATTTGCGCCTACTACAGCTTGGTCAGCCAGGACAAATA
>JAGVIV010000316.1 GCA_020055845.1 Betaproteobacteria bacterium | reverse complement strand
GGCGGCACCATCACCGGTGTATCGCGCTACATCAAGAATACCAAGGGCAAGGCCATCCGCTCGGTTGCGGTGGAACCTTCCGCGAGTCCTATCCTCACGCAAAAACGCGCGGGACTGGAACTCAAACCCGCGCCGCACAAGATTCAGGGCATAGGCGCGGGCTTCGTTCCCGGCGTGCTGGATTTGTCGCTGGTGGACGACATCGAGCAGGTCACGAATGAGGATGCCGTGTTGTACGCGCGGCGTCTGGCGCGTGAGGAAGGCATCTTGTCTGGCATCTCCTGCGGTGCCGCAGTCGCGGTCGCGGCACGTCTGGCACAGAAACCGGAGAATGCGGGCAAGACCATCGTCGTCATCCTGCCAGACTCGGGCGAGCGTTATCTGAGCTCGGTGTTATTCGAAGGACTGTTTGACGCAAGCGGCATCGCCGTATAAACAAAGCTGCAAACGCGTTGCGCACAGCCGATCCTGCGGCACTTTGGATTGAAAGCCACCGTGCGCCCCTCGCTGGCGTTTTACAACACGCACGCAGAGATTGATCGCTTGGTGGGTGTGGTGTGGCAGTTGGCGCGAAAGCAACAGTAGTCGCTAGTAGGTAGTCGTTAACGAAAGCCCCGGCAGAATTTGTCGGGGCTTTTGCTTGGATACAACTCAGGTAGGCTAGGCACGTTTTTTTGCGCTCACGCCACCATCCCCCAAGAATTCGCGGCACACCACTCTATTTGACAGATTCCGTATCGCGGAATATTCTTAACCATGATTCATTCATTTGCATGCGCCAACACCGAAGCACTGTTCCTCAGCCGGAACATGCCACGCTTCAAGAATATCGAACGCGTTGCGCGCCGCAAGCTGTTGCAACTGCATGCCGCCACAATACTGGACAACTTGAAAGTACCGCCCGGAAACGGTTTGGAAGCATTGAAGGGCAACCGCAAAGGACAACACAGCATCCGCATCAACGACCAGTGGCGCATATGTTTCGTATGGAAAGAGAATGGCGCGTACCAAGTGGAAATAGTCGATTACCACTAAGCGGATAAATTTTAGGAATATCAAAATGGCAAAACTACTCGAAGAAATTCACCCCGGCGAAATCCTGCTTGAGGACTTTATGAAACCGATGGGCATCACCGCCCGCCAACTGGCAGCCGACATCGACGTATCGCCCAGCCGCATCAGCGAACTGGTAAACGGCACGCGCCCCATCACCTCCGACACTGCGTTGCGCCTCGGTCTGTTCTTTGAAATGGATCCTCGTTTCTGGCTGAACTTGCAAAGCGAATACGACATGCGCATCACCATGCGCGACTTGGCAGACCAAATTACGCCCCGTATCAGAGTGTTCCATCAAGCGGCGGCATGAGCTTCATTCGGCGCAATGCCCGTTGCTTATTGCGCCCTACGCAAACTATTCACACTAGCATTTCTAGCAATACCGGATGCCATTTCGCCAAGTCAATCTCGCCCATCGTACGCATGGTGCACCTCAAACGATAAGTGGCAACAATGCTTAACATTCATGAACGGGGCACTCCTTAACCCTTTCTCAAACCCGAGCGCCCTATCCCTTTTGAACAAACTCAATAAAGTATCCGTCAGGATCTTTCACAAATGCGATAGGTCTTGAGCCGGGGCGCAAGGAACCCGGCTCTTTCACGACCACCCCGCCTTTGCTACGCACCCGCTCACAGGCTTCAGCGGCGCTCTCCACCTCGATGGCGATATGGCCGTAGGCTGTACCCAGCTCGTATTTGTCGACACCCCAGTTGTAGGTTAGCTCCAGCACAGCACTTTCAGCCTCTGACTGGTAACCGAGAAATGCCAGAGTGAATTTCCCTTCGGGATATTCGTTGCGGCGCAGCTCTTTCATGCCGAGCACGTCGGTATAAAACGCAATTGAGCGCTCCAAGTCGCCCACGCGCAGCATGGTGTGCAATATTCTCATCATTGTCTCCGTTAAATTAATGGCACTTGGCAGCCCGGCCATTTTAAAAATATCGTCTGTATCCCAAGACCAGAAAATCCTCGCCATTGGCACCGTAGTTGTTCAGCAGATCGTACAGGGAACAACGGTGGTGCAGTCGCACAAAAACTTCTTTTGATTTTATTTCAGGAAGCGCGAAGGCCAGTTCGATCAGCAGGAAATTTAATACCTGACTGCCTTTGCCGTCGCTACTGCGCTCCAAGGGGCTGACGGGTATTGTGTAAGACACGCCCACGGGGCCGAATCCCAAACCGGTTTGCACGATTTCATTCCAGGGGAAACCGCTCCAGCGCAGCACCGGGGCCGCGGCGACTTCACTCACGGAAGCCAGGCCGAATTGCTGGGCGATTACGCCGTCGATTTCCAACGACAGGGGGAGCATATCGGCGCGCCAGATCGTCTTGTTGGCATTTAACGCAAGGAGGTATTGATCCAAAAATTTTGCGTTGCCGTTGCTCAATATTCCGGCAGGTTCCGAGTTGTAGTATTGGCCGCCATAGCCGCCGATACGCCAGTCGGATTCGGCACAAAAAACCGCGGCTGGTGCCAGCAGGAACACAGATATAAATAGGCGGCATAACTGCCGACAAGCCTGACTCATAATTGCAAGCTCCGTAAGCGTTTTGGAGGTTTCAGAGACGCAGGGAGATTCTAACAGGCTTAAGCCTGCCACACCCCGAACCCCGCCCCGCGCAAATCAATCCCCATCTCGACTTCCATGGTGCAGGCTTCGTCGTAGGACATCGGATTAAACGCTTCGTACAAATCGGGCAGCAGACGCAGGCCGTAGTCTTTGACGTAGCGATTAGATTGAATACCCGCTTTGTGTTTATCAAAGCGCACGTCGGGATCGAGGCCGGTCATGCCGACGTAGACGCAGGGTTTTCCGGTGATATAGCCGGGGTTGCACTTCTTGAATTTTCCTTCGTACAGCACGTCTTTAGACAGCTCGATCACATAGACGTGGTAATGCTTGCGTCTTGCCATATTAATCCGGCAAGACCATGTCGCAGCTGCCGGGGCAGACCCAGCGCGCGTATTCGCGCGAAGTGTCGATACAACCGCCCTCGGCGTAAACACCTCCGGGATCGCGCATGCGCAACATGCGTTGCAGAATGCGTTCAACTTCGGCGGGATTCTTCAGGGTGGCGCGCACGCGCTCGTCCACAATGTCCTCGTTCATTTTCAGATTGCCGTCCCCGTCACGGTAAACGCCGTCGCGCCAGTGGTATATCTCCAGACACTTCTCCGTCATGCTGTAGGGCTTGTCGCATTTCCAGAAATTAGTAAACAGCCCGCCGCCAAGATAGATCACCCACGAGCCCTCGAAACCTTCCACATCGGACGAATGTTCATCGGGGTTGCGGAACCACAGGCGGTCGCCGGGCACGTAATACTTTGGCGGCAGCGGCGCTTCCATCGAGCCGTACTCGCGCAGGAACACATCGTGAAACTGGCGTGACATGATTGCGCGCGACTCCCAATGTTTTTGCAATTGCGCCAACAAGGCCGGGTTGCTCACGGCGAGTTCCTGCGCAATACCCAGCACGAACACATATTCGCTGGCGCGGTAGCAGGAGAAAGAATATTGCTGGCCGGACACTACGGGCTGAGTCGCCGTGATGAGCGCATCGATCAACGACTTGCCCGGCAGCAGCGTAAAACCGCCACCCTCGGTGTAAGTCCAATACGCTTCCGGTCTTTCAATTTTGCTGGTGTGAAAAGACAAGCCGGTACGCCGCGCGGCCTCAACGATGTTGCAACGGATACGCACCGCGGCAGCGAATTCCTCATAACTCGGATACTCGAATACCAGCGGGCTGGCGAGCATGGCGACAACGATCTCTTTTTCCAATTCGGGCGGACTGCTCTTTGGATGGAGATTCAATTTGGCGCAGAGCTGCAAGGTGTCGCACTCGGGTGTCCAGTCGTGCGCCAGCTCGTCGTTCAGGTGAAAGCAGAGATCATCATTTATGTGAGTGACAGTGATGGATTGATCGAGGCCAAGCCTGGCAGCCTGCGCCATGAAGCTGCGCTGCACTACCGCGGCATCGCTGCCTGCGTGTATCAGCACCCCCCCATCTTGCCCTTGAACATTCGATGTCTTTTGCATGTTCCACCATCTACTGAGTCCCTCTCCCGCAGACGGGAGAGGGGAGCCAAACTACAAAAACCGATCCAGCAACCTCCTGCTGTGACCGTCCATCGCATCGACATCGCGAATCAGATACGACACGCCATAGCCGTCGGTGATCAGCAAGGTGCTTAGCGTTAAGCGGCGGATATGATCTTCCGCCTTGAGCAACAGCTCGGTGTCTCCGCGATTGGTGGCAACCTGCCAGCGGCTCGGCGTCGCAAAACTGGAAACCTGTTTGATGCGGGTAATCTCCGGCATAAATTCACGCTGTGCCAGCTCTTCCTCAATCAGCATGCGCGCAGCGGCGGGCAGCACGCCAAGGTCTTCCACCCAATGCAGCTCGTGCCCTGCGGCATCAAGCAGGGAAATACCCGCGGAGGGAGCACTGATAGGAAAGGCGCGCGCCGAAACGACCCCCGTGTGCAGCGCTCCAGCAGCAGTGCGCAGCACCAGACTTCCTGCCGCATCGCGGCTTAGCTCAAAGTCACTCATGCCTCGCCCTCCCCTGTCTGCTCATCCATTGCGCCATCGGTATTACGCGCCTGCGCCTGATACAAACGGAAATACGCGCCCTGCTTTTCCATCAATTCGTCGTGGCTGCCGACTTCCACCACCTCGCCGCGATCCAGCACCACCAGACGATCGGCTTTGTGCAGCGTGGAGAGACGGTGCGCGATAGCGATTGTGGTGCGCCCGCGCACCAGATTGTCCAATGCTTTCTGGATCTCTTTTTCTGTTTCTGTATCCACCGAGGAGGTTGCCTCGTCGAGAATCAGGATGCGCGGATCAATGAGCAAAGCCCGTGCGATTGAGATGCGCTGGCGCTCGCCCCCCGACAAACCGTGGCCGCGTTCGCCCACTTGCGAGTCGTAACCGTGCGGCAGACGCAAAATAAATTCGTGGGCATGTGCGGCGCGCGCGGCGGCGACAATCTCCGCGCGACTCGCATGCGGTTTGCCGTAAGCGATGTTGTCGGCAATCGAGCCGAAGAACAGGAATGGCTCCTGCAACACCAGCCCGATGTTGCCACGGTATTCGGCAATCGGCAGCGAACGGATATTGACGCCATCCAGGCTGATCGAACCTTCGCTCACGTCGTAAAAACGGCACATCAGATTAACCAGCGTGCTCTTGCCCGAACCGCTGTGCCCGACCAGCCCGATCATTTCGCCGGGCGCAATGGACAAATTCAAGCCCTTGATAACGGCGCGGTTGCCGTAACGGAATCCGGCCGCACGAATATCGATACGTCCCTCGACTTTATCCAGATGCACGGGTTTCGCCGCCTCGGGCACGGTGGAAACTCGGTCGAGAATATCGAAGATGCGCTTTGCGCCCGAGGCGGTCTTTTGCGTGACCGAGACGATACGGCTCATCGAATCCAGCCGCGTATAGAAACGGCTGATGTAGGCAAGGAAAGCGGTGAGCACACCAACGCTGATGTCGTCGTTCGACACTTGCCAGATACCGAATGCCCATACGACCAACAGGCCGATTTCTGTAAGCAGCGTCACGCTGGGCGAGAACAGCGACCAGATTTTGTTGATGCGGTCGTTCACCGCCAGATTGTGCTCGTTCGCCACCCGGAACCGCGCCGACTCGCGTTTTTCCTGCGCGAAAGCTTTGACCACACGGATACCGGGAATGGTGTCGGCCAGCACGTTGCTGACCTGCGACCACACGCGGTCGATCTTTTCAAAACCCGTGCTGAGTTTGTGTCTGACCAGATGGATCATCCAGACGATGATGGGCAAGGGCAACAGCGTCACCAGGGCCAGCCACGGATTGATGGAAAATAGAATCACCGCCGTCATCACAATCATCAGCACGTCGGTGGCGAAATCGAGCAGATACAGCGACAGGAACACGCAAATGCGGTCCGACTCCGAACCGATACGCGCCATCAGATCACCGGTGCGTTTGCCGCCGAAGTATTCCAGCGACAGGTGCAGCAAATGGTCGTAGGTGATGATGCGTAGGTCACTGCCGATGCGCTCACTCACCAGCGCAAGAATGTAGGTCTTGGCCCAGCCCAGCGCCCAAGCCAGCATAGCCGAACCGAACAGGCCGGCGAGCAGCCATGACACGGCAGGCACATCTATTGGCGCGCCGTTCTGATACGGAATCAGCACGTTATCCATCAGCGGCATGGTCAGATAAGGCGGCACCAGTGTCGCCGCGGTCGAGGCCAGCATCAACAGGAAACCAACCAGCAATTGCCACTGGTAGGGTTTAGCGAAACGCCACAGGCGCAGCAGCACCCAGCTCGAGGGCGGAATTTCCTCGGCATCGGGATCGCAATAAGTGCAGGTGTCCTGATCGGAGGGGAGCGGTGTCAGACATTTTGGGCAGTAGCTATGTGCCGCGTTGGCACTCACTTGCCCGGTACGCAGATATTCCAACACCTGCCCGAACTGGCGCACAAAACGTGTGGCATCTGCATCCTGCGCCATGGTGTAAAACCAGCGGGCCAGCCGGATTTCGGCGGAAAACAAGCCGAGGCAGCCCACACCGGCATGGTCGGATTGGCGCAAAGACAGGCCGTCGCTCAAGGAAAATTCGCGAAACTCCGCACCCGAACCGGAAAAACACAGGACTCTGTGCTCGGTCAGCAACAGCAATTGCCGGCTGAAATTCAACCTTTCGTCGAGGTTGGTCTCCAGCCAGGCATGTATTCTCTCCCCTGCAAACAGCTGCGTTTGCACGGATTTCACCCAGTCGGCGGAGAGTGGTCTATCGGGAATTGAGGGGGAAATGGTCAAGGTATTCACTGCTCTGAGTTTACTACAGACGCCATCTAGGACAAACTAGCGTACCTCATGTAAACCAAAACAGTGCCACGTGCGTTACTGTTCTGCGTTCGCGTGTAGAGGACGTAACCAACCCAACAGGCATCTGGAAATACCGATGGAGTTTCTTAAAATCCTGCCGCTGCGCGGCCCGAACATCTGGACATATCGTCCCGTCATGGAAGTCTGGTTGGATATAGGCGTACTGGAAGACTCCCCTTCCAACACTATCCCCGGTTTTTACGAGCGGCTGAGCGCATGGCTGCCGACGCTGATCGAGCATCGCTGCGGTATCGGCGAACGCGGCGGCTTTTTGCAGCGCGTACTCGAAGGCACTTGGCCCGGGCATATCCTCGAACACGTCACCATCGAGCTGCAAAATCTGGCGGGTATGCAGAGCGGTTTCGGCAAGGCGCGCAGCACCTCGGTGCGCGGTGTCTACAAAGTGGTGGTGCGTTCGCGCAACGAAGACGTGACCCGCGCCGCACTCCATGCCGCCCGCGAGCTAATACTGGCGGCAATCGAAAACAAACCGTTCGATGTGACCAGTACAGTCACCCGTCTGCACGAAATGGTCGACAGCCTGTGTCTCGGTCCCAGCACCGCCTGCATCGTGGATGCCGCCACTGAGCGCGGCATCCCCTCCATCCGCCTGACCGAAGGCAATCTGGTACAACTGGGTTACGGCATGCGCCAGCGCCGCATCTGGACGGCGGAAACCGACCAGACTAGCGCCATCGCCGAAGGTATTTCACGCGATAAAGATTTAACCAAGAGCTTGCTGAGTGCCTGCGGCGTACCCGTCCCCGAGGGACGCGTGGTCGATAGTCCGGCAGATGCTTGGGATGCCGCCGAGGACATCGGCCTACCGGTGGTGGTCAAGCCCAGCGATGCCAATCACGGGCGCGGAGTTTCCACCGAACTGATGTCGCGTGAAGAAGTCGAGGCGGCTTTTCATCTGGCCGATGCCGAGGGCAGCGAAGTGATGGTCGAGCGCTTCATACGCGGCGACGAACACCGCCTACTGGTAGTGGGCGGCAAGCTGGCGGCAGCGGCACGCGGCGAATCGGTTTGGCTGGTGGCCGACGGCCATTCCAGCATTCGCCAACTCGTCGACACCCAGATCAACACCGATCCGCGCCGCGGTTCCAGCGAGGAATTCCCTCTCAGCTTTATCCATCTGAACGCCGATTCCTCCGCGACTTTCGAGCTAAAACGACAAGGTCTGAATGCCGATTCCATCCCGTTAGACGGCCAGCGCGTGCTGATTCAGCGCAACGGCAATGTGGCCATCGATGTGACGGACGAAGTTCACCCCGATGTGGCTGCTACAGTCGCGCTGGCCGCACGCGTGGTCGGTCTGGACATCGCCGGGATTGACCTCGTCGCCCAGGATATTTCGCGCCCGCTGGCCGAACAGGGTGGCGCGATTGTCGAGATCAATGCCGGCCCCAGCTTGCTCATGCACCTCAAACCGGAGAAGGGACAAGCCCGTCCGGTAGGCAAAGCCATCGTCGACAATCTGTTCGCGGCACACGACAACGGACGCATCCCTATCGTCGGTATCAGCGGCAGCCACGGCATGAGTCTGACAGCACGCATCCTGTCCAAGCTGCTGCATCTGCGCGGTAGTTATACCGGTGCAGCCTGCACCGACGGCCTGTATTTTGCCGAGCGCCAAATCGACAAACACGATGCAGCCAACTGGCTATCGTCGCAAAAAGTGTTGCTGAACCGCAGCGTGGAAGCCGCAGTGATTGAAAGCAGCTGCGACACAATCCTAACCGAAGGTCTGGGCTACGACCGCTGCCAGGTCGGCATCATCACCAACATTGACGCACCGCGCCACTTCGACAAGTTCTATATCGAAACTGACGAACAGGTATGCAATGTGCTGCGCACCCAGATCGATGTGGTACTCAAGGACGGTGTCGGCGTGCTCAATGCAGCCGATCCCCTGGCGGCATCGCTGGCGGAATACTGCGACGGCGAAGTGATGTTCTTTGCACAACACGAAAAAACCGTCGCGGCGCATTTGCAACAAGGCGGCCGCGCGGTGCTGCTGCGCGATGGCAACATCATATTGGCTAGCGCAGCCGCACAAATTTCGCTGACCGGGCTGGCACAAGTGCCGCTACTAAAATCTGCCGATGAGCATGCACAGATCGACAGCATACTGGCTGCGGTAGCTGCGGCATGGGCGTTGGATATTTCTGTGGAACTGATGCGCGCCGGATTGGCGACCTTCAAAAACACGACAACAAAGGAAGCTATTTGATGGATGTGTCACGTATTCGCGCCCTGCGCGGTCCTAACCTGTGGGGGCGTCACACCGCCATTGAAGCCATCGTCACCTGTAGCGAGGCCGAACAGGACATCGCCAAACTGAACGGTTTTGAAACCAATCTGCGCGCGCTGTTTCCCGCCATCCCGCTGCTACAAATCGCCGGGCACGACGAGCCGGTTCCTCTCGCACATGCGCTGCAAGTAACAGCCTTGTGTCTGCAATCCCAAGCCGGATGCCCCGTCACTTTCAGCCGCACGCAGGCCACCGTCGAACACGGCGTGTATCAGGTGGTGGTCGAATACAGCGAAGAATCCGTTGGCCGCAAAGCCTTCGATCTGGCGCGCCAACTATGCGATGCCGCACTGCACGACAAAGACTTTGACTTAGCCGCGGCACTGGCCGAGCTGCACGAACTGGATGAAGACGAACGTCTCGGCCCCAGCACCGGCGCGATTGTGTAAGCCGCCGTGGCACGCGGCATTCCCACCCGCCGCCTGACGCGCGGCAGTCTGGTGCAATTCGGTTGGGGCAGCAAACAGCGCCGCATCCAAGCTGCCGAAACCGACCGCAGCAGCGCCATCGCCGAATCCATCGCGCAGGACAAAGAGCTCACCAAAAAGTTGCTCGCCGCCGCCGGAGTTCCGGTACCGGTCGGTCGCCCAGCTGCCAACGCGGATGACGCATGGGCCGCGCTGTGCGAGATTGGCGCACCCGTGGTGGTCAAACCGCTGGACGGTAATCAGGGCAAAGGTGTCACCGTCAACGTGGTGACCCGCGAACAACTGGACAAGGCCTACGCGTCCGCCACCGCCATCAGCGACGATGTGCTGGTGGAAAAATTTATTCCCGGCAGCGATTTTCGCCTGCTGGTCGTGGGCAATCAGGTGGTTGCCGCCTCGCGCCGCGACCCGCCGCAGGTGATCGGCGACGGCGTGCACAGCGTGCGCAAACTGGTCGAAGAGGTGAATACCGATCCGCGTCGCGGCATAGGCCACGCCACATCGCTGACCAAAATCCGTATCGATGAAATTGCGCTGGCACAATTGAACACGCAGGGACTCACCCCCGATTCCATTCCGAACAAAGGCGCACGCATCGTGCTGCGCAGCAACGCCAACCTCAGCACCGGCGGTAGCGCCACCGATGTCACCGACGACGTGCATCCCGACATGGCGGCCAGCGCCGTTGCGGCCGCGCAAATGATCGGGCTGGATGTATGCGGCGTCGATGTGGTGTGCGACAGCATGCTGCATTCCTTGCAGGAGCAAGGCGGCGGCATCGTCGAAGTGAACGCCGCGCCCGGTTTGCGCATGCACCTGCAGCCCTCGTTCGGCAAAGGCCGCGCCGTGGGCGAAGCCATCGTCGGCATGATGTATGCCAACGGCGACAACGGGCGCATCCCGCTGGTGACCGTGGCCGGCACCAACGGCAAAACCACCACCGTGCGCCTGACCGCGCACATTCTGGGCTGCAAAGGATTGCGCGTCGGCATGACCAATTCCGACGGCGTGTATATCGAAAATAAACGCATATACACCGGCGATTGCAGCGGCCCCAAGAGCGCGCGCAACGTGCTCCTGCACCCCGATGTGGATGCGGCGGTACTGGAAACGGCGCGCGGCGGCGTGCTGCGCGAAGGCCTGGCTTTCGATATGTGCGATGTCGCCATCGTCACCAACATCGGCATGGGCGACCATCTTGGCTTGAGCTACATCAGTACGGTGGAAGACCTCGCCGTGGTGAAACGCGTGGTGGTACAAAACGTCGCGCCGCACGGCATGGCCGTGCTCAACGCAGCCGACCCGATGTGCGTGCAAATGGCCGAGGCCTGCCCCGGCAGCGTGACATTTTTCGCGCAGGATAAAAATCATCCGATCATCGCCATGCACAAAGCGCGCGGACAGCGCGTGCTGTTCGTCGCCGACGGGCACATTGTGGCCGCGCATTACGACGTGGAAGAGCGCATACCTTTTTCCGAAATCCCGTTAACGCGCAACGGCACCATCGGCTTCCAGATCGACAACGCGATGTCCGCAACCGCCGCCGCATGGGCGCTCAACGTAAGCTGGGAAACCATCCGCGCCGGACTCACCTCGTTTGTAAATGACGCGCAAACCGCGCCAGGACGTTTCAACTTCTTCGACTATCGCGGTGCCACCGTCATCGCCGACTACGGCCACAATCCCGACGCGATGCTGGCCCTCATTCCCGCCATCGAAACCATCCCGGCCAAAAAACGCATGCTGGTCATCAGCGGTGCGGGCGACCGCCGCGACATCGACATCATTCGCCAGACCGAATTACTGGGCGATGTGTTCGACGAGATTATTCTGTATCAGGATCAGTGCCAACGCGGACGCCAAGACGGCGAAGTACTGGCCTTGCTGCGTCAGGGCTTGCTCAACGCCAAACGCGCTAAACAAGTCGAGGAAGTCACCGGCGAATTTCTGGCGACCGATACGGCGCTGGCGCGCCTGAATGCGGGTGACCTGTGCCTGATTCTGATCGACCAGGTGGATGAAGCGCTCGCTCATATCGAGAGCAGAGTAGCGCAAAAATAATCCGCTTACGGGCGATAAAAAAGCGAAATGCATCGCCTTCTTGCCATCCCTGCTCTCCTTGTGTATATTAGAATATAATTATTTACCAAAGGACGAGTCATCATGTATCAACTGACCCTGGACGACAGCAATCAGATTCATGTTCACTATAGAAAGCACGTCATCAGTTACGGACTGGACGGCAGTCTGCCCAACCCGCTGGAAGCGACTTATGCGGCACTCGCGGGCTGCGCCGGTGTGTATTCACGCAAAGCCTGCAAGGCGCTGGGTATCAGCGCGGACGGCATTGAGATTAACTGCAAACCCGTGGTGAGCAGCGGCAACACGCTCATTCCCCGCCGCTTCGTGACTGAAGTTTCTTTTCCCGAACATATCAACGCGGAGGCACGCGAGAAGATACTGGAAGAAGTGAACCACTGCGCGGTCAAACAGCTGATACACGACGGGGCCAGTATCGAATTTATTAGCAACGAAGTAAGTCCGGCATGACCCTTGGCATCGCAGCTTTTGCCATGCCATTTTTTGACGTTCCAGCAGCACCAACAACCAAAGGAGATAGCTATGAAATGTAATTCCGGCAGTATTGATCGCGCTCTGCGCGTCATCGTGGGTTTGATCTTGATTGCACTGGCCGCCACCAACACGATAGGTGTGTGGGGATGGATAGGTGTCGTTCCGCTGCTGACCGGCGCAATCGGCTTTTGCCCGGCCTATACGCTGCTGGGTATCAACACCTGCGGTATCAAGAAGTAATCTCCACGCGTATCGCGGGGCGCTTCGATCAGATACATTTATCGGCTCTAAGCGCCCCCGCAACCCGTGCACGACAGCGGTAAAACCGCCTCACCGCTGCATAAATCGCCCGTTTGGTTTATCCTATAGTCCCCGCGCTACGGCGCTCTTCGCATCGCGACATGAATAGCATTGACCCCCTCACCGGGCTTCTGGATCGATTCGGCTGCTTACAGACAGCACAAAAACTCGCCACCGACTCGACGGCCAGTGACAAACCTTTCGCCGTCATCTGGGTCGACATAGACCGCTTCAAACAAATCAATGAATCCTTCGGCCATCAGGGCGGCGACGAGATTATCAAAGACCTCGCGCAGCGCTTTCGCAAGCGCGTGAGCGGCCGCGCCGAGCTGTGCCGCATGAGCGGTGACGAATTCGTGTTTCTGGCCCCCAAGTGCGACCGCAAACAGGCGCAGCAATTGGCCGCAGAACTCATCAGCACGGTCGAGGAGCCCCTTACTCTCGGCAACCTGACGCTGCGCCCCACCGCCAGTGTCGGCATCGCCATCCACGAATACGGCGAGGATTCTCTCGCGCTGCTGGAGCGCGCCGACCGCGCCATGTATGCCGCAAAAGCCAAGGGCGGCAACAGCCTGGTATGTTCCGGCGACGAACCCATCCCCGGTCGTCTAGGCATCACGCTTGCCCGCGAAGAGCTGGAGATTGAAAGCATGCTGCACACCGCGCTTGAAACGGGCGGCCTGCGCCTGCACTATCAGCCCATCATCCATACCAGCGGGCGTATCGAGGCGGTCGAAGCCCTCATGCGCTGCTCCGTCAACGGCGAGAATATTCCCCCCGGCAAATTCATTCCGGTTGCGGAAAAGACCGGACTCATCATCCGTCTCGGCGAGTGGTGTCTGCTGCAGGGCGCGATGTATGCGCGCTTTTTGCAGGATGCAGGACATCAAACCAAGGTCGCCATCAATGTCTCGCGCGCGCAACTGGTCTCCCCCAAGTTTCCCCAGGCGCTGAACGCTGCGCTAATTTGCTCCAACGTCAAACCCGAGCTGATTGAACTGGAACTGACCGAGTCCCTGTTCATGGACATCTCCGATACCGTGCAGAAGAACCTGAAGAGCGCTATCGCGGCGGGTGTCAGCCTGGCCATCGATGACTTCGGTACCGGCTATTCATGCTTGGCCAATCTGAAAGATATTCCCGCCCGCAAACTCAAACTGGATCGCGCCTTCGTCACCGTACTGCCGGAAGATCGCCGCGCGCTGGCCGTGGTTAAAGCGATGACCCAGCTGGGCCATGAGCTGGGCATGATAGTCGTGGCCGAAGGCTGCGAACGACAGGAAGAGATTGATGCACTGGTTGCCGTGGGTGTGGATGCCATCCAGGGATTTTTCTATGCGCGACCGATGCCTGAGGAAGCGCTGCTCCCATGGCTGCAAAAAAGGAATACAAAATGACCGACTTCCAGAACGACACTACCCCGACGGAAGTCGACAGCCTGTTTGAACGTGCCGTCCTCGATGTCGGCATCCCCCCCTGCCCTGCCATCCTGGAACGCTTCATGACCGAAGCCAAGAAAGACGAGCCGAACTACCACCGCCTCGCCAATATCCTGGGTGCCGATGTGGGCCTGTCCGCCGGTTTGATCAAGACCGCAAACTCGCCCTACTTCGGCGTGCGCCAGCGCGTGCGCTCGGCCAATGAGGCGCTCGCAATACTCGGCCTGCACACAACCAGCCGCGCGGTGGCCGGCATCATCCTGCGCAACTCGTTTCCGCACGTGCCGAATCTGGAGCGTTTCTGGGATGCATCGGCGCGCATGGCGCGTATCGCCGGATGGCTGGCGCAGCACTTTGAAATTCGCGGATTGCGCGCCGAGGATGCCTACACCTTCGGCCTGTTCCGCGACTGCGGCATCCCGGTTCTACTGGGACGCTTTCCCGAATATCCATCCGTGTTGGGCGCGGCGAATCGCGAAGCAGAGCGCAGCTTCACCGAAGTGGAGGACGAATCACTTCCCACCAACCATGCCATGATAGGTTGCATCCTGGCGCAAAGCTGGTGGCTGCCGGAAGAAATCTGCCTTTCCATCCGCAATCACCACGACCTTCAAGAACTGGAATCCGCCAGCTCCAGCCTGCCTATGCTGAGCCGCAGACTGATTGCCACGGGACAACTCGCGGAACACATCGTGCAGCGCCAGCTCGGCCTGAGCATCACGCAGGAATGGCCTAAGTTGGGTGCGGCCTGCCTGCAAATTTTGGAGATAGACGAAGAATATCTGGAGAACCTATACGCCGAGGCAGCTCCTATCGCCGCCGCAGAAGAGTAAGCCCTACCCGCCCTATGACGATCACCACGCTTGCCCCTGTTTGTATCGCACCTCAGCAACTTGCCGCCTCTGTGCGGACACAGGGCTACGGTGTTTTGAATGCGGACGGTGTTGCCGAACTTTTAGCTGCGCCGGTCTCCGACCTGAAGGCACTGCAAGCCGACTGGGACGATCTGCCGCTGGATAATTTCCTCAAAGACGGCGGGCACTATCGCCGCCGCCGCCACTCTTGTTTCATCGCCGAACAAGACCTCAGACAAATCCCACATCGCGCGCATTACCAGCCGCTGGCCTACAACGCCCTGCACGGCGGCATGCTACGCATGTTCGAACCGATGCGCGCGGCAAGCGTCGCGCAACCGGTATGGAAACAACTGCTGCTGTCCCTAGCGCGCGTGTGCTCCTCGGTCAAAGGCGAGCAACCCTGGTTCATCGAGGCGCACCAGTTCCGCATCGACACCAGCAGCGGCATCGGTCGTCCGACACCGGAGGGCGCGCATCGCGACGGCGTGGATTTTGTGGCCATCCTGCTGGTGGCGCGCGAGAACGTGAGCGGCGGCGAAAGCCGCATCTTTGAAGCCGACGGCCCGCACGGTCAACGTTTCACCCTCAGCGAGCAATGGACACTAATCCTGCTCGATGACCAGCGTGTCATCCACGAATCCACGCCCATCCAACCCACCGCAGAGGGCGGACATCGTGATACGCTGGTGCTCACTTTCCGCTCCGGCGGATTTCTGGAGCAGGTGAGCTAAGCGTCTGCGCCGCCCAAAATGTAGCGCCGTTTCTTAACCCGTATTTTGAAAGGCCCGCATATGCAGATCGGTGTTCCCAAAGAGATCAAGAGCAACGAAAACCGCGTGGCACTCGCACCCTCCGGTGTCGAGGCACTCATCACCGCCGGACACAGCGTATTGGTGGAAACAGGTGCGGGATCGGGCAGCGGTTTCAGCGACGCGCAATACAGCGCTGTCGGCGCGCGCATCAGTCCGGATGCCGCCCACGTCTGGGCGCAGGCGGAATTAATCGTCAAAGTAAAAGAACCCCTCCGCGCCGAATGGCCGCGCATACGCCCCGGCCAGCTGCTGTTCACCTATTTCCACTTCGCCGCCGACCGCGAACTGACCCAGGCGCATCTGGATTCCGGCGCGAGCTGTATCGCCTATGAGACGGTGCAGACACCTTCGGGCGAACTGCCTTTGCTCACACCGATGTCGGAAGTGGCGGGGCGCATGGCCGTACAGGAAGGTGCCAAATATCTTGAGAAACTTTATGGCGGACGCGGCATGTTACTCGGCGGCGTGGCCGGTGTGGCTCCGGCTAATGTACTCATCCTCGGTGGCGGCGTGGTCGGTATCAATGCCGCCAGAATCGCGGCCGGTATGGGTGCCCGCGTCACCATCCTCGATGTGTCGCCGGAGCGTCTGCGTTATCTCGGCGATGTATTGCCCGCCAATGTGCAGACGATTTTTTCCACACGTTATGCTTTGCTGGAACAGCTCCCCGGTGCCGACCTTGTCATCGGCGGCGTGCTCATTCCCGGAGCGCTCGCGCCCAAGCTGATACACCATGCCGATTTAAAACTTATGCAAACGGGTGCGGTGATTGTGGATGTGGCGGTAGACCAGGGCGGCTGCGTGGCAAGCACACATCCCACCACGCACGAGAATCCGATCTATGTCGTGGATGGCGTGATTCACTACGCCGTCGCCAACATGCCGGGAGGCGTACCGCATACCGCCACGCAGGCACTCACCAACGCGACCCTGCCTTACGTGATGCAACTGGCGAACAAAGGCTGGAAGCATGCGCTCAAAGACAATCCGGCTTTATTAAAAGGCTTGAACATTACGCAAGGAAAGATCACGCATCACGCCGTAGCCAAAGCATTCTCCATGCACTACTCACCGCCGGAAGAGTTTCTCTAGCATTACACACGGAAGAGGATGGGGGCCAGAGTTTCGCCCCGTGAAATAAAATTCAGCGTTTAAAAGCTGTGCTCGCCAGCGGGGAACACACCGGACTTCACTTCGCGCGCATAGTTTGCTATGGCTGCCGCAATCGAAGCCGCACCCTGCATGTAGTTCTTCACGAAACGCGCTTTTTTGCCGGGATAAATATCCAGCATATCGTGCAATACCAGTACCTGCCCGGAACAATCCGCACCCGCACCGATACCAATCGTGGGCACATGCAAGCGCGCAGTGAGCTGCGCCGCCAAGACTGCAGGTACAGCCTCCAGCAACACCATGCCCGCTCCGGCCTGCTCCAATGCCAGCGCATCTTGCAACAGGCGTTGCGCGTCCTGCTCACTCTTGCCCTGCACTCGATAGCCGCCCATTTGATGCACCGATTGCGGTGTCAATCCGATATGGGCACACACGGGAATACCGCGCTCGGTGAGAAAAGAAACGGTCTCGGCCATCGCCGCACCGCCTTCGATCTTGACCATGTGAGCACCCGCTGCCATCAACTGCGCGGCATGGGCAAAAGTCTCGCGCGGACTGACCTGCGAAGTGCCGAACGGCATATCGGTCATGATGAACGCCTGTGCCGCACCGCTCGCCACACAGGAGGTGTGATACGCCATCGCCTCCAGCGTGACCGCCAGCGTGGACTCCCTTCCCTGTAACACCATGCCCAGCGAATCGCCCACCAGCAGCACATCCACCCCGTTATTTTCCAGCAGCGTGGCGAAACTGGCATCGTAGCAAGTCAGCATCGCGATCTTTTCACCTTTGTCGCGCATACCCTGCAATGTCGTGAGTGTCTTGCGCATCATGCCCCCAGACTAAAAAATTCACGCGGCCCGCGCATGTTGTGTATGCGTTGCAGCAACAGGTCGAAATCCCCGTCATTGTCGACGAAATTGAGGTTGTCACTGTTCACCACCAAGACCGGGGCCGCATCGTAATGATGGAAGAACTCGCCGTAGCTTTGCGCCAAACGCGTCAGATAGTCGTCGCCGATAGTGCGTTCATAACGCAGACCGCGGCGTTGCACACGCTCGATCAACGCGTCGGTCGATGCCTGCAAATAAATTACCAGATCCGGTGTCGGTGCCTGCAGCGCCAGACTCTGGTAAACCGTCTGGTACAACTTGAACTCGTCCTCGCTAAGCGTGAGACGCGCGAACAAAGTGTCTTTTTCAAACAGGTAATCCGAAACTGTGCGACTGCCGAACAAATCCATCTGCGCCAGATCGCGCACTTCGTTGATGCGCTGAAACAGAAAGAACAACTGCGTGGGCAAAGCATAACGCGCGGTGTCCTGATAAAAGCGCTCCAGGAAAGGATTATCCTGCGGCTTCTCCAGCAGCGTCCGCGCGCCAGTGCGTTCCGCCAGGCGCTGCGTCAAGCTGGTCTTGCCCACGCCGATAGGGCCTTCGATCACGATATAGCGATATTTTTCAAGCGGCATTCTTAAAAATCCTTTAAACCCTAGCCACAGAGATCACAGAGAAGTACAGCAAAATCTAATCGTGCCGCGACTTTCTCTGTGATCTCTGTGGCTAAATTATCTTTTCAAGTCGTTGATCTTCACATGCCCGCGCAGCATCCGCCGCCGCGCCGATTCCCGGAATCACACACTCCGGCGCGATCTCCAGCAAAGGTTGCAACACAAAAGCGCGCAGATGCATCTGCGGATGCGGGATCGTCAAACCGTGCTCGTGCAGTTGAATATCGTCATACAGCAGCACATCCAAATCGAGCGTGCGCGGTGCGTTGATAAATTCGCGCGTGCGTCCGCAATGCAGCTCCAATGCCAGCAACGCATCGAGCAAGGCGCGCGGCGACAAACCAGTTTGCAGTTGCACCACCGCATTGACGAAGTCCGGCTGGTCCAGATAACCGACCGGCGCACTGCAGTACAAAGAAGAACAGCGCAGCACTTTCACCTGGGGCAAGGCATCCAGCTCGCGAAACGCCTGCATCACCTGCGCGCGCGGATCAGCCAGATTGCTGCCCAAGCCGACAAAGACCGTATGCTCCATCCCGTGCCCGCGATTAATTTATAGGAAGTTCGGATTGCGCGCCGGCCGCATTCGGCTTCTTGCTGCGCCGGCGCTTTTTCTTGGGCCCGTCATCCGGCAACAGCATCTCGGCGCGGCGCGCCTCGGATCCATCCTGAAAGTCCGTCCACCACTCGCCCAGCTCGACATCCACCTCGCCGCTCGCGCAGCGCAGCAGCAGGAAGTCGTATCCCGCGCGGAATCGCGGCACTCCCAGCAAACGCAGGGGACGCATACCGCCACGCTGCTCGAAACGCGGCTGCATCACCCACATTTCCTTCATCACGGTGTCGTAACGGCGCGGGATCGCGAGTTGCGCGCGTTGCCTGTCGAGCACGTCATCCATCGCCGCGTGCAGCGCGGCAACGGGTTTCTCACCCGCGTCCTGTTTGTTTTTCCACGCGGACAACACTTCATGCCACAGCAGCGCGGCGAATAAAAATGCAGGGGAAGTGGGCTTGTCTTCGCGGATACGCTGATCGGTATTTTGCAGTGCCAGCGTGATGAAGCGTTCGCCCATCGGCTGCTCAAGAATCACATCCAGCATCGGCAACATGCCGTGGTGTAACTCCATCACGCGCAATTTTTTAACGCACTCCCAGGCGTGGCCGGACAGCAGCAGTTTAAGCATCTCGTCGAACATGCGCGCCTCCGGCACATTCGCCAGCAGCCCTTTCATTTTGGAGATGGGCGCGGCAGTCGCATCGTCCAGCTTCATACCTAGCTTGGCCGACAGCCGCACCGCGCGCAGCATGCGCACCGGATCCTCGCGGTAACGCACTTCCGGGTCGCCGATCATGCGCAGGGTATTGGCGCGCACATCCGCATAACCGTGGTGGTAGTCGAATATCTCCTGTGTAGAAGGATCGTAGAACAGCGCATTCGCGGTGAAGTCGCGCCGCGCCGCATCCTGCTCCTGATCACCGAATTCATTGTCGCGCAGCAGACGCCCGTGCTCGTCGGTCTGCGCATCCTCGGCTTCGATCATGCGCCGGAAAGTGGAGACTTCCACCGTCTCCTCGCCGAACATCACATGCACCAG
>JAGVIV010000044.1 GCA_020055845.1 Betaproteobacteria bacterium | reverse complement strand
GTGGCTTCTGGTACAGCGCCTCGTCGTATTTTTTCAGCTCGTTCAAGATGGCGTGCGCCTCATGCACAGGATCGACACCTTCGTGCATCGGGGCGATGTCCACCAGATGCAGCAACAAACGGGTGCGTGCCAGATGGCGCAGGAACTGGTGACCCAGGCCCGCACCTTCCGCCGCGCCTTCGATCAGGCCGGGAATGTCGGCGATGACGAAACTCTTTTCCGTATCCACGCGCACCACACCCAGATTCGGGTGCAGGGTGGTGAAGGGGTAGTCGGCCACCTTGGGGCGTGCGGCGGAGACGGAACGGATGAAGGTGGATTTGCCCGCGTTGGGCATGCCCAGCAGGCCGACATCGGCCAGCACTTTCAATTCGAGTTGCAGTTCGCGGCGTTCGCCTTCTTCGCCGGGGGTGCATTGGCGCGGTGTGCGGTTGGTGCTTGACTTGAAGTGCAGGTTGCCCAGGCCGCCTTTGCCGCCTTGCGCCAGCAGCACTTTTTGCCCGTCGTGAGCCAGATCGGCAACCTGTTCGCCGGTATTGATGTCGGTGACAACCGTGCCGACCGGCATGCGCAGGAATATATCGTCCGCACCTTTGCCGTAGCAGTCCGCGCCGCGACCGGATTCGCCGTTCTTGGCGCGGTGATGGCGGGCAAAGCGGTAATCGACCAGCGTGTTGATGTTGCGGTCGGCTATGGCATAGACGCTGCCGCCCCAGCCGCCGTCGCCGCCGTCCGGGCCGCCCTTGGCGATGTATTTTTCACGACGAAAGCTCGCCGCGCCGTTGCCGCCGTCGCCCGCGATTACTTCGATTTTCGATTCGTCGATGAATTTCATGGCTAGATACCTGAATTGCTAAAACAAAAAAGCCCTACCGGTGAGATAGGGCCTATTGCATTTCGTCGGAAGCGATTAGGCCGCGACGATACTAACTGTCTTGCGCTTCATCGCACCTTTGATCGCGAACTGTACTTTGCCGGTGATCTTGGCAAACAGCGTGTGATCTTTGCCCATGCCGACGTTGTCGCCTGCATGAACTTGCGTGCCGCGTTGACGAATGATGATGCTTCCGGCGCTGATCAACTCACCACCGTAGCTTTTTACGCCCAGTCGTTTTGAGTGTGAGTCGCGGCCGTTACTGGTACTACCCCCGCCTTTTTTCGATGCCATGTTCTAGCTCCTTTTTGCTTATGCAGAGATGCCGTCGATGCGGATCTCTGTGTAGTTTTGACGATGACCTTGATGCTTTTGATAGTGCTTACGACGGCGCATCTTGAAGATGCTGACCTTGTCGTGACGACCGTGGGCAACGATGGTTGCCTTGACCGAAGCGCCGCTCAACAGTGGCTTGCCGACAGACACTTTGTCGCCGTTGCCGACCATCAGCACTTGATCCAACACAATCGCACCGCCGACATCGCCGGTAACGGTTTCAATCTTTAGGGTCTCGCCCTGGATTACGCGATATTGCTTACCACCGGTTTTGATAACTGCGTACATAACGTCCTCGCTTGAATGCGGTTTTACAGAGCCGCGCATTATACATAAACTCGACTAACCGTCAAAACTGTTTTTAACTTTGGTTTTGTCCGGATAATCCTGGGCCGGTTTATCGTTTCATTGAATCGAAAAACTCGGCGTTGTTCTTAGTGGCCTTGACCTTGTCCAGCAAAAACTCCATCGCGTCCAGTTCGTCCATAGGATAGAGCAGTTTGCGCAGTAACCAGATGCGTTGCAGGATGTCGGCCTTGATGAGCAGCTCTTCTTTACGTGTGCCGGAGCGGTTTACGTTGATGGCTGGGTAGATGCGTTTTTCGGCCATGCGGCGATCCAAGTGGATTTCCATGTTGCCGGTACCCTTGAATTCTTCGTAGATCACATCGTCCATGCGGCTGCCGGTATCCACCAGCGCGGTGGCGATGATGGTGAGCGAGCCGCCTTCTTCGATGTTGCGCGCCGCGCCGAAGAAACGTTTCGGGCGTTGCAGCGCATTGGCATCCACGCCGCCGGTCAATACCTTGCCGGAGGAAGGGATGACGGTGTTGTAGGCGCGCGCCAGACGGGTGATGGAATCGAGCAGGATGACCACGTCTTTCTTGTGTTCGACCAGACGTTTGGCTTTTTCCAGCACCATTTCGGCGACCTGTACATGGCGCGTAGCAGGTTCGTCAAAGGTGGAGGCCACCACTTCACCGCGCACGGTGCGGCTCATTTCGGTCACTTCTTCCGGGCGTTCGTCGATCAGCAGCACAATCAGCACGGCATCGGGGTTGTTGGCCGAGATGGAGTGCGCGATATGCTGCAGCATCACGGTCTTGCCTGACTTGGGCGAAGCGACCAGCAAGCCGCGCTGGCCTTTGCCGATGGGTGCCACGATGTCGATGATGCGTCCGGTGATGTTTTCCTCGGCACGGATGTCGCGTTCCAGCGTCATATGCACGGTGGGGAACAGCGGTGTCAGGTTTTCAAACAGAATCTTGTTCTTGGCATTCTCCGGCGGTTCACCGTTGACCTTGTCCACTTTGACCAAGGCCACATAACGTTCGCCCTCTTTTGGCGTGCGAATCTCGCCCTCGATCGAATCACCGGTATGCAGATTGAAACGGCGTACCTGGCTTGGGCTTACATAGATGTCATCCGGGCCGGCCAGATATGAAGTGTCCGGCGATCTCAGGAAACCGAAGCCGTCCGGCAATACTTCCAATGTCCCTTCACCGAATATGCTTTCGCCTTTTTTGGCCTGATTCTTCAGCAGTGCGAAGATCAGATCCTGTTTGCGCATGCGGTTGGCATTGTCGATTTGATTGGCGGTGGCCATTTCCACCAGTTCGGTGATGTGTTTGATCTTGAGGTCGGATAAATGCATATTGGGGGAGAGAGAAGATTAAGAGGAGTTGCTGGAAAAGTAACGGTTATGCGGGAAGAACCCCGCGCGGTTGAACTGTTGTGAACGTCTTTAATGTAATTTTTGTGTGTGGCAGAGGACGAAACAGGACAGATGCAGGCGCGAGGTTAAATGGTTCAGATGTGGCTGTCAATAAATGCAGTGAGTTGGGATTTTGATACTGCACCGACTTTGGTTGCTTCAATGTTGCCGTTCTTGAACAGCATCAGTGTAGGGATGCCACGTACGCCGTATTTTTGCGGTGTCTGTTGGTTTTCATCCACGTTGATCTTGGCGACGTTGATGCGTCCCGCGTATTCCTTGGCCACTTCATCCAGGATGGGGGCAATCATGCGGCAGGGGCCGCACCATTCCGCCCAGTAATCGACCAGAGTTGGCAACGGGGCTTGCAGAACCTCTGCGGTAAAAGTGTCATCGGTGACATAACGGATGTGTTCGCTCATGTTTGATTCTCGCTTGGGTTTAAATATTCGGGTAGGTGCGGTCAGTGCCGCGCGGATGTGAAACTGAACTAGGGCGCATCCTAACCAAAAAAATACCGGTTGGGAAGTATTTTACGGGGGCGTTTATAACCACTTGATACGAATGGATTCATGATTGCACCTGTGCATTCGGCGTGATGGGCGGGTGCAATCTTTAAAAACGCCATAGGTACAGTGTCGAACTGTGCAAATCGGCGACCTTGATACTCTCCTGCGGCGGATGTTCCGGGACCGCGAAAGTGTTGCTGATGAACACTGCACCGGGATGCATCTCTTGCCTCGCTTTGTCCCACAGGGCTGCCATAGGCACCGGGGAAAGATAGGCGAATACCACATCGTATCGGGACAGGTCGCTATGCCACAGGCTGCCCCAATGCACGCTGCAGTTGTGGTAGCAGCCGAACTTGATGCGTAACCAACTCCACAGGAAAGGCAGGGGCGCGGTTTCGATACCGTGGTAATGGCCGTGCGGATGTGTTTGTGCGAGATGCGTCAACACGCCGCCGATGCCGGAGCCGAGATCGACGAAGGTGAACGGTGTGTCGGGTAACTTGCTTTCCAATGCCAGCCATACTTTGTTGCTGGAGAGATAAAGCGGTACTTGCGTGCGGAAGGTGCTCCAGTACACCAGTAGCATGAGCAGAAAGGCCGCGAGGAAAAAGCTCGGGGATACCGAAAGCGTGAGCGTCGTTACCAGTGCCGGGGCAAAAATAAACTGGATAGGCAGCCACCACCGGTCCATCTGCAACAGCCAGCTCAGCAGAGCGGCGATAGATCCGCACACCACCGCGAAAGCTAGAAGGGGGAGGGCGATGCCGCTGCGGTAGGCGATGACTTGCGCCGTGCCCGCCAGTGCCACTGCGGCGATCTGCAGGAGCAGAGCGAGC
Organism: Betaproteobacteria bacterium; assembly: GCA_020055845.1. Lineage (GTDB taxonomy): Bacteria > Pseudomonadota > Gammaproteobacteria > Burkholderiales > Gallionellaceae > PALSA-1006. The sequence continues at coordinate 4,572 of JAGVIV010000044.1, read as the reverse complement.
ACGGGCGGGGGAAGTCTGCGGCGCGAGTGCTTAGGCATGGTATTCCATCACCCGGTACAAGCCGCCAAACAGTGTTGTTGCATCGACGGGGTGCAGTACTTTGCCTTGCTGTACCGCGTAACGGTGTATTTGTGCGTGCAGCTCGCTGTGCCAAAAATCATGCAGGAAAGGTTCGAGTCTTTCCTGCGTCCAGCGCCAGGGGGTGAAGCGGTGCAGCGGATGGTGCCCCCGGTTTTCTGCATATTCGGCGATGAGCAAATGCCCGCCGGGACGCAGCACTCGTATCGCCTCGCGGAGTGTGCGTTCGCGCGCTGCGGCAGGCAGTTCATGCAGCAGGAAGAACAGAATTACGCTATCGAAACTATTGCTGGCATAAGCCAGTGTTTCGGCATTCATGCGCACCATCGCGGCGGAACGCGATACGGCGTGCAGTTTCTTGCGGGTGGCGGTGAGCTGAATGGCGGCGATGTCCGCGACGTGCAACTCCCGCGTGTTGGGGGCGAGAGCCAGTGTCGGAGTGAGTGCGCCGTAGGCACAGGAGAGCTGCAGGGTGCGCGCAGGCTGCGTGCCGACATAACGGCGCATGACTTCGGCGAGTATGGCGCGGTATTGCCCGAACAGGATTAGATTGATGATGAGGTGGTGGTCAAAGAACCATACGCCGCGCGGTGACAGGTAGGCCCACCAATAGTTTCGCGCAAGGTATTCCGGGATGCCGTCGAGATAACGCCGCCAGAAACTGGACAACATCAGCGTTGCAATCCGAGGGTGACTTTTTCGCGTGTTGCCTTGCCGGCCAATAATTCAACCAGTGTTAAAGCAAAATCCATGGCGGTGCCGGGGCCGCGCGAGGTGATGATTTTGTCGTCGATTTCCAGCGCGGAATTTTGCAGCAGGACGTTGGGGAATTCGTCCAGACAGTCGGGGAAGCAGGTGGCGCGTTTGCCATCGAGCAATCCGGCTGCGGCGAGAACAGAGGGGGCGGCGCAGATGGCCGCGATATATTTTTCCTGTGCCGCCATTTGTTTGAGCAGGGCGATAATGCGCGCATCTGCGCGGAGATTGTCGGTGCCGGGTTGACCTCCGGGCAGCACAATCATGTCGAACTCATGCTGCAGCGCTGCATCCAGCGTGCTGTCCGGCAGCAGCACCACGCCACGGCTGGCGCGCACAGGGTGTGCATCAAGACCGGCGGATACGACTTCGATTTTGGCGCGGCGCAAGATATCGATGATGCTGACGGCTTCGATCTCTTCGCAGCCCGGAGCCAGCGGGACAAGGACTCTGGGCATGAATTAGAACTTGCCGATGAGTTGTACGCCGGACATATCCGAGCCGAACATCGGCAGCAGCACGATTTTGTTGCCGCGCAAATTGTGATTGTGTTTCACCACGGCTTTGCCGATATAGGTGCCGATGAAGGCAGAAGCCACTACGTCGGAGGCAAAGTGCGCGTCGTGATACATGCGCGCAGCACCCACCAGCCCCGCCATCGAATAGGACAAAACGCTTACCCATGTTTCTTCGTAATGGGTGGCGATTACCGAGGCCAGTGTGAAAGCTTCGGTAGTATGGCCGGAAGGGAATGAGCTGTTGTTGTTGAGTCCGGTGTAACCGACGAAATTGTTGTTGCCCACGTTGTCGCGCGGGCGACTGCGGTTGGCGACCACCTTGATGGATTGATTGACCAGCGCGGAGCTCAGGCTGGCAGCAACCAAATCTTCGGCGACCAGAACCGATTTTTCATTGTCGGTGGCGAGCCCCGCCAGATAAAAACCGCCCATCACGCCGAGCGCATAGGTTTGTCCAAAATTCTCTATCGTGGTGAGCGGGGCGTTCGTAACCTCGGCATTCGTGCCAGCACTTGGGCAGGAGCTCATCTTGGATTGCTGACACCAGAAGTCGCGCGCCGGACGATCTGCAATGACAGCCGTGCCGACAACCGCCAATGTCGCCCAGCCGGCAGTTTGCCAGTCTGCGCTTTCCCATTTTGCCGGGGCGGTGAAAACGGTTTTGACATCATCGACAACGATGGACGGGAAGCTGGCTGACTCGGCGGCGTGTGCAGACTGTGCCGCAGCCAGTGTCAGCAATACAGCGCAGCACAGAGAGGCCGGGCGTGATTTTGAGATAAGGTTCATTGGTTTTAGTCGCGGAAGTTTTGGTATTGCAGCGGGAAATCGGTGATGGTTTTTTTGACGAAGGCGATGGCCTCCTGCAAGTCGTCGCGGTTCTTTCCGGTGACGCGCACGGTGTCGCCTTGGATGCTGGCTTGCACTTTCAGTTTGCTGTCTTTGATATGTTTGACGATCTTCTTGGCCAGCTCGATTTCCACCCCCACTTTGACCGTGCAGGCGCGCTTAACCTTGTTGCCGCTGACTTTTTCGATCTTGTCGCTGATCTCCAGACACTTGATGTCCACGCCGCGCTTGGCCAGTTTGCCGTTCAGAATTTCCTGAACCTGATCCATCTGAAACTCATTGTCGGCGTGCACGGTGAGCACCAGTTCGGCTTGCTCGACGCGAGCATCGCTGCCTTTGAAATCGAAGCGCGTGCTGACTTCCTTGTTGGTCTGCTCGAGCGCATTTTTAACTTCGGTTTTTTCTACTTCTGAAACGATATCGAAAGATGGCATGGTGTGCTCCTGTGAAAACTAAAAATCTACTACTGAGACACAGAGAAATACAAGATCAAAGTCAAAAGCGAACGGGATGCGGGTTCGTCTTTGATTTTCTCCGTGTCTCTGTGTCTCTGTGGTGAATGCTTTTAATCAGCCAAAACTGCAAATGTAATCGACCGCGCCCGCGCCGGTATGGATGTCGAAGCTGCTTTTTTCGGCCACTTTGAAGCTGCTGCCCGCGGCGTACGTTTTGAATGCCGCTTCGCCCGCGATCTTTACCGAGCATTCGCCTGCGGTAATTTCCATCAGTTCCGGCGCGTCTACGTTGAAGGTGAGCTGGCTGTTGGGCAGCACCACACCCACGGTCTTGCGCGAACCGTCGGGGAAAAAAACCGAGTGTGATACGCATTTTCCGTCGAAAAACACATTGGATTTTTTGCCGACGCTGATGTTATGGATTTTATCTGACATGCTGGAATTTCCTTTTGAGTGCGGGTTGCTTATTTTGCTTCGTTGGCTTTGATGCCTTTTTGGTAATTCACATAAACATACACGGGAATGTTGAGGTCGCCGAGATGTTTTTCGATCAGCGGTTTGACCTCGCTCCATTCCAGGCCGGTCATGCCGCAAGCCAGTCGGGGCAGGGCGATGCTCGACAATTTTTCTTTTTCGACCAGTGTGCGCAAGGCATGCAGGGAGTGATTGACGTGGCTGAGCGATGCTTCTCCCGGCTTGCTGCCGTGGGCGTAAGCCGCTTCTTGGGTGAACAGATTGATGATGAAATGAGCATCGCTGCTCATCCATGTCCATAGGCCACCGGATTTGGGATGCTGCGTCTGGCAGTAATGGCGAAAATCCTTGTACATCGCCGGCATGCGTTCGCGTAGTTGCAGCGCGAGGCCGTGATGAAAGTCATCGTTAGGCGCAACGCCCTGGGCAATGGCCTTGGCACCGCTTAGCAAAATGTCACCGCTCAGTTCGTGGATCATTCGATTCCCCTTCTGTCGATTGATGGGCTAAAAGCCCGTACTTCTTTGGTTTGCGTGCTATTCATCCCTAGGCTGGGGGTGTTTTGCTCACCGCCAGCCCAAAGATTACTTTCTGCTTTTCAGATTCGCCGCGATACGCAAACGCAGTGCGTTCAACTTGATGAAGCCCGCCGCGTCTTTCTGGTCGTACGCGCCCTTGTCGTCTTCAAAAGTGGCGATGGTCGGATCGAAAAGAGAATCGGTCTTGGAGTCGCGGCCAACAACGATGACGTTGCCCTTGTACAGCTTTACGCGCACCCAGCCATTGACGGTCTTCTGGGTGCTGTCGATCAGCGTTTGCAAGGCGAGGCGCTCCGGGCTCCACCAGTAGCCGTTGTAGATCATGCTGGCGTAGCGCGGCATCAAATCATCTTTCAAGTGCGCCACTTCGCGGTCCAGCGTGATGGATTCAATCGCGCGGTGCGCCTTGAGCATGATGGTTCCGCCCGGAGTTTCGTAGCAGCCGCGCGACTTCATGCCGACATAGCGGTTTTCCACCAGATCGAGGCGGCCGATGCCGTGTTTGCCGCCGAGTTCGTTGAGCTTGCTCAGCACTTGAGCGGGAGACAACTTGCTGCCGTTCAGTGCCACGATGTCGCCGTTGGCGAACTCGAGGTCGAGGTATTCGGCTGCGTCAGGTGCTTTTTCCGGCGACACGGTCCAGCGCCACATGCTTTCTTCGGCTTCGGCGGCGGGGTCTTCCAGATGGCGGCCTTCAAAGCTGATGTGCAGCAGGTTTGCATCCATGGAGTAGGGCGAGCCGCCGTTCTTGTGTTTCATGTCGATGGGGATGCCGTGTTTTTCGGCATAAGCCAACAGCTTTTCACGCGACAGCAGATCCCATTCGCGCCACGGGGCGATGATTTTGATACCGGGCTTCAATGCGTATGCGCCCAGCTCGAAACGCACCTGGTCGTTGCCTTT
>JAGVIV010000255.1 GCA_020055845.1 Betaproteobacteria bacterium | reverse complement strand
GTGCAATGCAATTCCAAGATGATAGTGCCTGACCGTCTATGCTGGGATTGTAACCAAATTGCGCAGCTAACGCGAAGTATAAGGCAGGCTTATAGCCCCCTGAAATGCTACGCCTTGCGCGTGGAGGTCTGCTGGTGCTCAATATTAAGTTCGCATCCTACCAACGGCGAGGCGTGCAGCAATTCAACCAAGCTGGGTTTGCGGTGTGTGAGTTTCAGGTAGTCGCGACGCGAAAGTAGCACTGCCACTGGCTCGCCATGCACGGTAATATTTTGCGGGCCTTGGTTTTGTGAGCGTTTAACGACTTCGCTAAACTTGCTCTTGGCTTCCTGTAATTGCCATGTTCGCATCATATTCTCCCCAAATAGTCAGGCTGATTAGATTGTAGCTGGCATGATGATGTTTGCAACAGGTTTGGATGTGCCCGGCAAGCGGTGCATCGGATAATCTTTAGGGAAACGCAGATTAAATCGAAATTAGCATCAGTGTTCACCCGTGATTAAATTTCACGAGAATTTTTTACTGGTGCTATTTTATTTTTCTATATTCCGTTGCCGATTTTCCTTATTCAGGCGCATCCTGAAGGGAGATTTCCCCCGTTTTACCCACTATGGGCACAGCTTTCCCCTAACCATGTACAAGTTACTCAGGGCGAATAGCACATTCAACTGCGCATCGTTTTTTTTGAGTCCTTTGTAACGCGCTTTCTTATGTTTGAAGATGTTCTTAACGACATGGAACGGGTGCTCAACTCTGGCTCGAATGCGTGCCTTGAGTTTTTCAAAAGCCAGCGCCAAATCTTTCTGCCAACATTCTGCCATCACACGGATCGGCTTTCTGCGCTTGGCTATGTACCAGCGAACTTCATTGGGCATGCTCTTTAGTTTCTTTTGCATCTCTTCTCGTTTGGTCACGCCAACATATCCGGCATCCGCACCCACACGGCTTTCCTCACCATGCAGTAGTACGGCGGTCTGACTAATGTCGCTGACGTTGGCTGCCGTGCTCACCACGGTATGCACCAGCCCGGATTCATCGTCTGCGCCAATGTGCGCCTTCATGCCGAAGTGCCATTGGTTGCCTTTCTTAGCTTGATGCATGTCTGGATCACGCTCGTGTTTTTCGTTCTTGGTTGAACTTGGCGCAGCAATCAGGGTGGCATCAATCAGCGTGCCCTGATTCATCAGAAGTCCTCGCTCCTTCAATAATGTGTTCACTTCCTTGAGGATCGCCTGCGGCAGTTGGTTGGATTCCAGCAGATGCCGGAATCCCATTAGGGTCGTGGCATCTGGCACGGATTCTTTGGCTAGATTGATACCGCAGAAATCACGCAGGGCTTGGCTATCATAAAGCGCATCTTCTACCGCTTCATCGGCTAGGCCGTACCACTGTTGCACAAAGTACATGCGGAGTATTCGCGTCAATCCAATCGGTGGGCGACCTCGTTTACCGCTCTTGGGGTAATATGGTTCGATCACGGCAATCAGTCGCACCCAAGGTACAACGCTTTCCATCTCGGCTAGAAATTTATCTCTTCGCGTGAGTTTCTTCTTGCTCCCATACTCCGCCTGAGAAAAACTCAGTTGCTTGCTTTGCTGGTCAGTTGTCATCGTTTGCGTCTCTTCGATTCCAGATAGCCCATTAACGTTTAGCTGCTCAGCTTCGTTGGCAATTCGGATGAATAAATCTGCGTTTCCCTAAGGATAGTTAGGGGCTCCATCAAAAGGTTGTAGCTCGTTAACTGCCTTGCTATGGCGCTACGATACGACGTATCTCGGGCACGCAGGAGCCGCACCCTGTCCCAGCCTTCAGCACTTGTCCAACTGCCTCAACACTGTTCAGTCCTTGTTCCTTTATGGCCTGTCGTATCGTCTTTTCACCGATGCCGAAACAGGCGCACACAGTGCGCCCAGTATCAGACGCAGCTCCTTTGTGAGGGCGCGCCGACAGCAAGGCGCCCATATCCGCAGTATCCAGAACAGCCTTTCCGAATAAATTGCCGACCCACTCCCGTTCCGGCAGACGCTGATCCGAAGCCATAAAAAAAACGGCATCTAATTTTCCTT
>JAGVIV010000193.1 GCA_020055845.1 Betaproteobacteria bacterium | reverse complement strand
GCCGCTGGAGCGGCATTGGGAGCGGGTGCGGCTGCAGGTGCTTTTTGAGTCTGCTGTGGAGACATGGAGCGTTGTTTGCCGATGCTGCTACCGCCCCCGAAACGTTTTGCTTCCGCATTAGCGGCCAGCAAAGAAAGACAGGAAAGAACAATGGTCAATGACAACAAGAAACGTTTCATGTGATTCCTCAATATGGTTGATAGAGTGTTACGTTAAAAATGCGCTCACCCTAAATGGTGACGATACGCAAAAATTCAATACCCGCTCTACGACAGCCCCGGGTGCTCGAAGTTCAATAAAATACCATTTATCGGATGGATAAATTGCAATGAATGGGCATGCAACATTAAACGCGGGGCACTGGCGATATTGCCATATAGGGCATCGCCCAAAATCGGGTGTCCGATGGCCGCCAGATGGATGCGCAATTGATGCGTCCGTCCGGTGACTGGCTCAAGTTCTAAATGGCTTGTATCGTTCGCCGTATCGTATTCGAGCACGGTATAACGCGTTAATGAGGGCTTGCCGGTGTCTGAGTCAATTTTGCGGCGCGGGCGGTTCGGCCAGTCTGTCGCAATAGGCAGATCGATCTCGCCTGCTGGCGACGCAAGCTGGCCTGCCACGATGGCAATGTAGCGTTTATTCATTTTGTGTTCTTGAAACATCCTCGACAAACTGCGCTGCACCCCAAGCCCGCGCGCAAATACCATTAGCCCGGAAGTTGCCATATCCAGCCGGTGTACTACGAGCGCATCGGGAAATTCTTTTTGTAGGCGCGTCGCAAGACAGTCTTGCTTGTCTTCGCCGCGGCCCGGTACGGCCAGAAATCCGGCGGGTTTGTTCACGACAAGCAAGCTCGCATCGACGAAGATCATATCCAAGTCGCAAACCGGTGGGGAATAGGCAGGCAGTGAAACGTTCAATGGTTAAGGCTTTTGGGCGTGAGCCAGACATCCGTAATCGACTTCTGATTCACACTTTCACCTAGAAACGGCAAACCATACATCTCTGAGAGCATGCGCAACAGCGTGTAGTGGTTGATGCGCTGTGCCGACTTGCCCGGCCTAACCATCTCGCCCACAAACATCGTGGCGACACGGTTACCTTCCGAGCCATTGTCTTCGTCCCAAGTGACGATCAACAAACTGTTATGGGTCAGCGCCCATTGCGCATAGTGCTCTATGTTCTGCGCCAGCCAAGTATCACCTTGGGTAATTGTGCCATCGTGCATATCGTTACGCTGATCCGGCATCACCAAAGAAACCGTGGGTAGTTTGCTGAAGTCCTGCGGAAAAGCGCTGAACGGCAGATTGAACGCCGCCAGCTCTTTCCAATTTGCCGCAGGATTATGTTTGCGCATATAAGCGCCATACATACAGCCCGCATAACCCGTTTCGGGCATAGACTCGGAATAGCTGGCGAAGCTCAAGCCCTTAGCCAAAAGCGCGCTCCCCAGATTTTCCCCTTGCAACTCCAGCGGGCAAGCATTGCTGCCGATGCCGCGCAAACTGCCGGTAAACAGCGCCAGATAATTCGGCTGGCTGGGATGGGTAACGCCGTAGGAGCTGGTGAATAACACCCCGCGCCGCGCAAGCGCATTGATATAGGGCGCATCCAGATTGCCGATGATCTGCGAGAACGATTTGTTCTCCTCAACCACGATGACAACATGATCGGGGCGAGGCAAAGCATCAGCGGCAAACACACCCTGTGCCAGCATCAACCCTACCAGTATTCCGCTGAGGGTGAGCCTGTCGAACCACGAATGATTCAAAGCAAGCCGCATCAGGCTTTTTTTACAAACTCGGTCTTCAACTGCATAGAACCGATACCGTCGATCTTGCAGTCGATGTCATGGTCGCCATCCACCAAACGGATATTCTTAACCTTCGTGCCCACCTTCACCGTAGAAGACGAACCCTTAACCTTCAAATCCTTGATAACGGTAACCGAATCGCCATCCACCAGCACATTGCCGAAAGCATCTTTGAACACGCGCTTCTGCTCGCCAGCATCGGTAGCCGCAGCGATAGGCCACTCGTGTGCGCACTCGGGGCAGACATAGTTGCTGCCGTCTTCGTAGGTGAATTCGGAACTGCATTTAGGGCATTTGGGTAAAGCGGACATGGTGTCTCCAAAAATTGAAAGGTGAGAAATGCTGCAAATTGTGAACGATGGGAACGCGCGTTGCTCAACCCATCCTACGTAAGCTATGGCGGAATGTATTCAGATATGAAAATTAGAGTTTATATCCTCGGTGTACCGCCACCACCCCGCCCGTCATATTGAAATACTCGACCCGCTCCAGCCCTGCATCCACCATCATCTGCTTCAATTCTTCCTGTCCCGGATGCATACGAATGGATTCGGCGAGGTAACGGTAGCTGTCAGCGTCGTTGGCGATGAGTTCGCCCATCTTGGGCAGTAGCTTGAAGGAGTACAGGTCGTACATTTTCTCCAGCGGTTTCGCGACCTTGGAAAATTCCAGCACGATCACGCGCCCGCCTGGCTTGAGCACACGCTTCATTTCGCGCAGCGCGGCATCTTTACGGGTGACGTTGCGCAGGCCGAAGGCGATGCTCACGCAATCGAAATAATTGTCGGGGAAGGGCAGGTGTTCGGCATCGCATTGGGCGGTGGGGGTGGCGAGACCTTTGTCGAGCAGGTTGTCGCGCCCTACGCGGAGCATGGCGTTGTTGATGTCGGTGAGCACCACTTGGCCGCTCTTGCCGACTTTTTTCAGGAACAGTTTCGACATATCGCCTGAGCCGCCCGCCACGTCCAGCACGCGATTGCCCTCATGCACATTCGCCAAGCCCACCGCGAAAGGCTTCCACACGCGGTGCAGGCCGACGGACATCAGATCGTTCATGATGTCGTATTTGCTGGCGACGGAAGTAAATACGCCCGCGACCTTCTTGGCCTTTTCTGTTTCGTCTACGGTTTGGAAACCGAAATGGGTGGTCTTGCTCATGGTGATACTCCTTTGGTTTTGCTCCCTCTCCCCGCGTGGGAGAGGGTTGGGGAGAGGGGACTAGAAAATCACCCTCTCCCTAGCCCTCCCCCATCAAGGGGGAGGGATGGTATTGCTAATCGCGAGAAGCGCCCGCCGCTTCCAGTTTGTGTTCGTAATCGTGCCACATGGCATCTTGGTACTGCCCCAATTCGTGCAGATATTCCCAAGTGTAAAGGCCGCTGTCGTGGCCATCGTTGAATGTCAGCTTGATAGCGTAATTACCGGCAGGCTCAATATCCGTAAGTATCACGTTGCGCTTACCGAATTGCAGTGTTTCCTGTCCCGGCCCATGACCGCGCACTTCGGCCGAGGGCGAGAACACACGCAGAAACTCGAACGGCAGCTTGTAACGCGCACCGTCGCTAAAGGCAATTTCCAGAAGCTTGGATTGTTGATGCAGGATGATGTCGGTAGGGGTCGTCATGTCGGCATTATCGCAAGCTTGAAGGTAATCCACAAATCGGGAAAGGCTGCTGACACTACGCTGTCAGCAGGGTGGGTATAGAGTTCCAGTATGAATAAAACAGATATTCGAATTGCTGACCTGCCTAACTTCGGCCCCAAGTCACAACAGATGCTGGAGCAGGCGGGTATCCATACTGTCGAACAACTGCGTGAGCTGGGCGCCGTGCGTGCTTATGTGCAGGTGAAGCGTGTCGGTACTGTGAGCCTCAATCTGCTGTGGGCGATGGAGGGTGCGTTGACCGGGCAGCATTGGCAGGTTGTGGCGAAGCACGAGCGCTTGCGTCTGTTACTGGAATTGGAGGATGTCGAGAATGAGCACAAAAGATAAACGCTACTGGATAGGCATCGCCTCCAAAGAACATGTGAAGATCGGTGTGGCGGGCGGCTTCAGCCAGTTGTGCCACGGCAAAGCGCAGCCACTCAAACGTATGGCGGTGGGTGATGGTCTCATCTACTACTCGACCAAAGAAAAATTCGGCGAGGATGCGCTGTGCCAGCAGTTCACTGCTATCGGCGAGGTCGTCGGCAGCGAGGTCTATCAGTTCGAGATGTCTCCCGGTTTTGTGCCGTATCGTCGCGACATCCGCTTCTTCGCTGCCAGGGATGTTGCTATTCGTCCATTGATTGAGCGGCTCTCGTTTATCAAAGACAAGGCCCGATGGGGCTATGCTTTCCGTTACGGTCATCTGCAAATCCCGCAGGCAGATTTTGAATTAATTGCGGCGCAGATGCTGAAAGAAAAGACTCCTGCCACTACGCTGTCAGTAGCAGGTGCGTAGCATTCTTCTTGCCGGATGTTCCGGCGATTAACAAGGAGAACAACAATGTCCGACACGATAGAACTGGTGCGCTTCCGTTTGAAACAAGACAAGACTGCCGCCGACTGGCTCAAGGCCAACGAAAAGATCAACGAGTGGATCAAGGTGCAACCCGGCTTTCGCTTCCGCAGTCTGTCCGAGACCGACGACGGAGAATGGATTGACATGGTGTACTGGGAAAATCTTGAAGCAGCAAAAGCGGCCGGAGCGAAATTCGGCGACGAAATCGGGCCGTCCTGCGAGCCGCTGATTGAAGTTGGCAGCGTGGTGGTAAGTCACAGCAAAGCACACGTGATGCAGCAAGGCTAATGATGCGCATCCTCGCCTTGTCCGGCAGTCTGCGAGCAGCTTCTGAGAACACTCGGTTGCTGCGTGCTGTTGCGCGGCTTGCCCCAGCTGGAATCGAGGTGATTGTTTATTCCGGCCTGGGCGAGTTGTCGCTATTTAATCCTGACATCGAGTTTCCCAATCCTCCCGCAGTTGCGACCTTGCGCGCGGCAATCAACGCGGCAGATGCGGTGATTATCGCTAGCCCGGAATATGCACATGGTGTGAGTGCCGTCATCAAAAATGCGCTGGACTGGATGGTGGGAAACGAATCGTTCGTGAACAAACCCGTGGCACTGCTGAATGCCGCACCGCGTGCCACGCATGCCTATCTCGCCTTGCGCGAAACGGTTACGATGATGTCCGCAAACGTGATCGACACGGCCTGCATCACTTTACCGATACCGCTGACGAATCTAACCGAGGAGGACATTGTGCAGCATTCGAGTCTTTCGGCAGTATTGATCACGATGCTGGAAGCGTTACAGGCATAGGGGAATAATTGAAATAAGGCCAGACGTATGGAAGAGTCTCTTAGGCGACACATAATTGAAGTCTGTGATAAAAAAATCGCCAACAAAGGAGTAAATGTTGGTGTTTCTTTTTATGCATTTTTCACTCAGAAAAATGATAACCCGCAGCTTTTAATGGAGGTCGCTGAATGGTGGATTAAAACTCATCGCTTAGATCATTTTGAGAAAGCAATGAAGATCAAAATGCTGATTGAAAGCGCTGTTTAGCGATGCGTAAATCCGAACGCCTCTTCAAACTCGTGACGCTGCTGCAAGGGCGGCGCACCGCCATCACCGCGCAAACATTGGCGGAAGAGTTG
>JAGVIV010000253.1 GCA_020055845.1 Betaproteobacteria bacterium | reverse complement strand
TCACGGATCATGAGGGTTTCAGCGCAGCCTGCATCTATCGACATCTGCCGCAGCAGCACATTGGGCAGCAGCGAGATGGCTTTGATGTCGCAACGCAGCCAGCGGTTGTCCTGTGCGGTGATTGCGCTGATGCCACTGCTGAGCAAAGTCTCGGGCGGCGTGGTGAGCGGGTTACTCATCACGAACACCGTGGGCGGCACGGGCGGATTGGGGAAGGCATGGTCACGCTTCGCCGCGCCGCGCGTGATGTGCAGGTAGAGATATTGGTCATCGGGTGTGTTGCGCGCAATCAGCTCTTCCAGTAACTGAGTCCACTCGGCATCGCTGTGCGGATTGGCAAGACGGATGCTATCCATGCTGTGGCGCAGGCGTTGCAGATGCTCTTTGAGGCGGAAGGGGCGGCGCGAATATACCGGGATGACTTCGTATATACCGTCACCGAAGATGAAGCCGCGATCCAATACCGAGATTTTGGCTTCGGTGACGGGTAAAAATTCGCCGTTCAGGTAGACCGTCATCCTGTTTCTGTCAGTGGAACAGCAAGCGTATGGTGTCTACGCCGCGCGAAAATACATTGGCCAGCGATACGCTGTTCAGCGCCACGAGCGGGAGTTCAAAATACACTTTTCCGTTCAGGCTGATTTTGAGTACACCGATTTTTTGGCCGTCGTCGATGGGGGCGATGAGCGGTTGCAGGGTCTCCAGTGTGGCCTTAAGTTGCTCGCGTTGTCCTCTGGGTATGGTGACATATTGATCGTTGCGAAAACCGATATCGACCTTCTTCTCTGTGCCTTTCCAGGTGCGCACCGAGCTTACCGGCTGATCTTTTTTGTACAGCAATATCGGTTCAAAATTCTGGAAGCCGTAGTTCAGCAGGCGTTGGCTCTCGCTGCTGCGCAGGCTTTCGGAGGGTGCGCCCAGTACCACCGAGATCAGGCGGTGCTGTTCGCGCTTGGCGGAGGCGACTAGACAGAAGCCGGCGCTTTCGGTGTGGCCTGTTTTCATTCCGTCCACATACGGGTCGAGCCAGAGCAGCTGGTTGCGGTTGAACTGTTTAACGTTGTTGTATTGAAATTCGCGGATCGAGTAGATGAAATAGAACTCTGGAAAGTCGCGCACGATGGCCGCCGCGAGCAGTGCCAGATCATGGGCGCTGCTGTAATGCTGATCTTCCGGCAAGCCGGTGGCGTTCACAAAATGCGTGTCTTTCATGCCCAGACGTTTGGCTTCCGCGTTCATCAGGTCGGTTGCAAACGCGAGCTCATGGTTGGCGATGGTTTCTGCCAGCACGCGGGCAGCGTCGTTGCCAGACTGGACGATAAGGCCGCGCAACAGGTCTTCAATTTTGACGGGTTTGCCAGGCTCAAGAAACATACGCGATTCTTCACCCAGTATGCGCAAAGCGTAGGGTGATGGCGTGACGCGTTGGCTCAGCGATATTTTCCCCTGCTTGATGGCGCTGAACGTTACATAAGCCGTCATCAGCTTGGTCAGGGATGCCGGCTGGATATGCTCGCTGGCATTTTTTCCGGCCAGTATCTGGTTGCTGGTGTAGTCGTAGAGCACATAGGCTTTTGCCGCCAATGCCGGTGCGGATTGTTCGGAAGCACCTGCGCCATGGGATAGTGCAGGGAAAAGGGCGAACAGCAGAATCAGCGCAAATCTCATGATGGGTACGGAGAAAATTGAGTGGTGATTATACAAGCGCGCCGCGATAAATAGCAGGTATGGGGCGCGAGTGTGCCGGAATAGGTATAGATGAGCAGACGGATTTATATAGAACATCCGGCGTATATGATTTATTTTATTTTCAGGTAGCCTTCCCTGCGGTCATACACGGGAGGGCAAATGGAAGATAACGCGATATTGCGTCTGGTCCAAGAATTGTTTTTGGAAATGGATGTCAAGAAAGCTACGACTGCGTGTTATTTTTCCGGGCCGATGGCTGAATGTGGCTTTATCGGCTGTGCGATGCGCCAGGATTGTATTGCCGCTGAAATAACGCAGGGTGACAGGTATCTCGCGCAGGAAGATTCCGGTTTCGATTCTGTTGGGTCCCAGTCAAGCCAAGGTCTCGTGGCTTGGTAACTCCGCCGCAAACGCACCGGGGCTGAGCAAGTCCCCGGTTTATTTCGCCGTGGCTTTGGTCTTTTTTGCGGCGGGTTTTTTGACTGCGGTCTTGGCTTTTGCGGCTACAGTTTTGGTTTTTGCTGCAGCTGTGCCGGTGGCTTTCTTTTTGGCCGGTGTCTTGGGTTTGGCGGTTTTCGGTTTTGCAGTTTTGGCCGCTGGCTTACGCGTCGTTTTGGCTTTCCCTGTGCCGCCTTTGGCCGCTTTGGCCGCAATCAGTTCCAGTGCTTCTTCCAGTGTCACTTCTTCCGGGGAGAGATCTTTGGGCAAAGTGGCGTTGACCTTGCCATGGCGCGCATAAGGGCCGTAGCGGCCACTGCATATCTCTACTGCTGCTTTGTCGTCAGGATGCTCGCCCAGTGCGCGCAATACGGTGTTGCCCGCTTTGGCCTGTGCCAGCAGTTCTACCGCGCGCTCCAGACCAATATCGAAGATGCTGTCGGTGCGAGGTATGGATTTGAACTTCCCGTCATGGCCGATATAGGGGCCGAAACGGCCGATGTTGACGATGACTTTTTTCGCGGTCTCGGGGTGTGCGCCGAGTTCGCGCGGCAAGGACAGTAGCTTCAATGCGGTGCCCAAGTCGGCCTGTTCCAGCGGAAGTTCTTTCGGCCAGGATACGCGTTTGGGTTTGGCTTTCTCGCCCTCGATGACCTCGCCGAGCTGCACGTAGTAACCGTAGGGTCCGCGCAGCAACAGCACGGTTTGTTTGCTTTCCGGATATTCGCCCAGCTCTTTGCGGGCTTCACCGGCATCTTCCTCTCCGCCCAGGCTGCGTGTGTAATCGCATTCTGGATAAGCCGTGCAGCCGATGAAGCTACCGCGTTTACCGAGGCGTTTGGATAAGGGCTTGCCGCATTTCGGACAGGCCTCTTCCAATATTTCTGTGCCGGGACGATCGACGTCTTTTTTGTCCCCGAGAAGTTTGCTGAAGCCCTGCCAGAATCCGTCCAGTACGGGAATCCAGTCGCGCTTGCCTTCGGAGACTTCATCCAGCTCATCTTCGAGATTGGCGGTGAACCCGTAGTCCACATAGCGGGTGAAATGTTCGGTGAGGAATTTGATGACCACGCGACCCACATCGGTCGGCATGAAACGTTTTTTGTCGAGCGTAGCGTATTCGCGCGCTTGCAGTGTGGAGATGATGGTGGCGTAAGTGGAAGGACGGCCGATGCCGTACTCTTCCAGTGACTTCACTAGGCTGGCTTCGGAGAAGCGCGGTGGCGGCTGAGTGAAGTGCTGTTCGCCGTAGAGTTTTTCCACGGGCAAGACATCACCTTCGGTCAATGGTGGTAATTTGGCGCTGTCTTCTTCCTCGACATCGTCCACGTCTTCCATGTACACGCCGATGAAGCCGGGAAACACCAGGGTCTGGCCGGAGGCGCGGAACAGGGTATCGTCGCTGCTCAGACGGATATCCACACTCACGGTGTCGAAGCGCGCGGGGGACATCTGCGATGCCAATGTGCGCTTCCAGATCATTTCGTACAGCCGCATCTGGTCGATGTTGAGGTGTTCGCGCATGCTTTCCGGTGTGCGCGCAATTGAGGTCGGGCGAATCGCTTCGTGCGCTTCCTGTGCGTTCTTGGACTTGCTCTTGTAAGTCGGTTGTTTGGCGGGCAGATAGTCGGCGGCAAAGTTGTCGCCGATGTAGCCGCGTATCTCCGCCACGGCCTCGTTCGCCAGATTCAGCGAGTCGGTACGCATATAGGTGATGAGACCGATGGTTTGTCCGCCGATGTCCACACCTTCGTACAGAGACTGCGCGGTGCGCATGGTGCGATCCGAGGTCATGCCCAGTTTGCGCACGGCTTCCTGTTGCAAGGTCGAGGTGGTGAAGGGGGCGGCGGGATTGCGCTGCTTGCCTTTCTTGTCGACACGTACAACCTTTGGCGGCAGTTTGGCATCATTCAGCTTGGCATGAATGGCATCATATTCCGCCTGACTGCCTATGCTCAGTTGCTCCAGTTTTTTACCCTGATATTGGAATAATTTGGCGCTGAACGGGGTGCTGTTCTTCTGGCTGTCCAGATGCACCGACCAATATTCCTGACTCTTGAACTTTTCGATCTCCAGCTCGCGCTCGACGATAAGGCGCAACGCGGGGCTTTGTACGCGGCCTGCCGAAAGCCCGGGACGTATCTTGCGCCACAGCAGCGGCGAGAGATTGAAGCCGACCAGATAATCCAATGCACGGCGTGCTTGCTGCGCGTTCACCAGCGGCATGGCGATCTCGCGCGGATGGGCGACGGCTTCCTGCACGGCGGATTCGGTGATCTCGTAGAACACCACGCGCTGCATTTTCTTGCCTTTGAGCGCGCGTTTGGTTTTTAGCAGCTCGGAGATGTGCCAGGCGATGGCTTCCCCTTCTCTGTCCGGGTCGGGTGCCAGCAGGATGTTGTCGGCTTCGGCGGCGGCTTTGGCGATGGCATCCACATGTTTGCTGTTGCGCGCGATGGTTTCGTAATTCATCGCGTAACCGTTCTCGGTATCCACCGCGCCATTCTTCGGCACGAGGTCGCGCACGTGGCCGTAGGAGGCAAGCACCTCGAAGTCTTTGCCCAGATATTTTTTGAGTGTCTTGGCCTTGGCGGGAGACTCGACGATCAATAGATTTTTTGCCATGCTGGACTGGATGCCCTAATAGTTTTTAGTGTAATTGCGCGGAATCGGACGGGGTGAGCAGATCTTCTATGATCATGGGATCCAAGTCATCATGCTGGTTCCACAACACCATCAATGCGATCAATTTCACTTTGTCCAAGGACAGGTTTTCGCGTCCCAATGCCACCGCACGGTCGATAATCATTTCACGCTCTACCGGCAGAATCATTTTGCTGTGCTCCCAAAAAGAAATGAAGCGCAGCCCTTCAAGACCGATGCGTTGCCGCTCTAGTTCCGCGTAACAACGCGAACCGCTGTGATTGATGCTGGCGGGATAGTCGGCCAGAGAGAGTTGGCGCAAGCCGGACAGCCAGACGACGGCCTGCGTGATGTCTTCTTCTTCAAATCCGGCGGCACTCAACTTTACAGCGAGCTTATCCGCGTCCGGATAGCTGCCCGCATCAAAATAGCTTTCAAACAAATAAATGAGAATATCGAACATGTGGCCCTAGTTATCTAATCTAAACAATGCGTTGATAAAGGCCGCCGGGTAGGGCTGTGATGCGCCCATCCAATTCAAGTTGCAACAGAATGGCGGATAGTGCGGCTATCGTCAAGCCGCTGCGTTGCGAAAGGGTGTCTAGGTCGGTCGGATCAAAACCCAAATGGGTGAATAGTTCGTGTTCAGTGGGGGCGGGTGGCGGAGTTTCGGGACTAAGGCATTTGTTGCCCAGTTCTTCAAGAATGTCCTGTGCGCTTTCGACGAGTTTTGCACCCTGTTTTATCAGGGTATGACAGCCTTTGGATTGCGGCGAATGGATGGAGCCGGGAATGGCGAACACCTCGCGCCCCTGTTCCAGCGCCATGCGCGCGGTGATGAGGGAGCCGCTTTGCAATGAGGCTTCGACCACGAGACAGCCCAGACTTAAGCCGCTGATGATGCGGTTGCGGCGCGGGAAATTGGCGGGAAGGGGCGGGGTGCCGAGCGTAAATTCGGAAACGATGACACCATTTTGCGCCAATTGATGTGCCAGCTCCCGATTGGCAGCGGGATAGACCTTATCCAAACCGGTCCCTACGATGGCAATGCTCGCGCCTTTGCCGCGCAGTCCGCCCAAGTGTGCGGCCGCGTCGATGCCGTGTGCCATGCCGCTCACGATGCAGAGTCCCGCTTCGCTTGCTGTTTGGGCGAAGGCTTCGGCGTTGCGCAAGCCCTGCGGTGTGGCATTGCGGCTGCCGACGATGGCCAATGCTGGCCTGTTGAGCAAGTCGATACGGCCTTTGGCGAACAGGATGCAGGGCGGGTCGGGGATATTAAGCAGGGCCTGCGGATATTCGGTGTCGCCGATGGTTAGGACACGGTTGGCTGGGTCATCCAGCCATGTTGCGACGGGCTTGAGTTTGTCATCATCGATACCTCGCGTAATAGCACTGGCTACGGTGGGTTTAACGATGCGATTGAGTTCGGAGAGGGGGGCGAGGAACACGGCCTCGGGTGAACCGAAAGTCTGCAACAGACGTAGCAGACTTTCGTTGCCCAGCCCCGGGATTTGGCCCAGGGTGAGCCATGACGCCAGCGTCGCGTCCATGGGCATGATGCTTAGGGCGTTTGAGCGGTGTCTAGCAGTTGAACCGGCAAACGTGTCTGCAACACCAGCGCGTAGGAGACTTTATGGAAGGTGCGGAACACAAAAATCAGGCCGTAACGCACATCGGGGAGGTTGACGTTATCGCGGTTGAAGATGCGGCCGCGCTTTAACACTTCACCTTTTTGATATAGGGCTAACACATGCCCGTTTTCAAGGCCATCACGCTTGCCTTTGTTGATGGTGACGATGGCATTCTGTCCGGCTTGCTCTATGCCGCCGTAGATGGAGATGACCTTGGCGGAAATTTGGGTATTCGGTGCGCGGGGTTCAAAGCTGCGCGGAAGGGCTTCCGCACCCTGGGCAAAATAATCTCCCACTTTGATTTCGGCAACGGATTTGGTAATGCGTATTTCGCTGACATCAGCAAATTTTTCGACCACACCATCGCCCAGATAATTAACTTCGTGTCCCAACACTTCGTCGGTATCGGGATCGGTGAAAGTTTTGCCGAAACGGAAGACCTGCCAGCGGTTACCTTTATCGGCGGGCAGATTTTTTACGTAGGCAATATCATCGGTGGCCAGCAATTCGCGTTGTTCGTAAGTGCCGACCAGTGTGGGAATGCGTGCCGTATCGCGTTCTTCGATAACTAAGGGTTTCGCCAGAAAAGAGGCAATGTCGCTCAACGGGATAGTGGGAATCGCGTTATGGTCGCTGGCAATCTCGCGTGCACGAGGGGACAGTTTTACGATATTGCTCTCGGCTGCCGGGACAGCGAGTTCGGCCGTAGGCTGCTGCACAATTGCCTCGCCGACGCGCAGTGTGCCGGTTGTGCGGTCCAGAAAAACAACGTCACCAGGATAGATCCAGTGAGGGTCTTTGATGGCTTCTTTATTTAAACCCCATATCTCTTTCCATTTCCATGGATCCTTGAAGAAGGTGGCTGAGATATCCCATAGTGTGTCGCCTTTGACGACGACGTGGCGGTCGGGAGCATTTTCGCGAATCTCCAACTTGTCGGCATAAGCGAGAATGGGCAACAGAACACAAATCAGCGATATAATCTTGCGCATGAAAAACCCCAGCAAAGTAAATAAAATGCGGTGCGAAGCTCGCACAGACGTTTAAATTCTGCATCTAGTCACTTAAATTAGCAAGCTTTTATGGCGATCCTTCCTATACTTCAATATCCCGACGAGCGTTTGCACAAAGTTGCAAAAAAGGTCGAATCCATCACTGCGGCAACGCGCAAGCTGGTCTCGGATATGGCCGAAACCATGTACGCGGCACCGGGTATCGGGATGGCCGCAACGCAAATTGACGTGCATCAGCGCATTATTGTGATTGATGTCTCGGAGGCGCATGACGCTCTGCTGGTGCTCATTAATCCGGAGTTGATTGCCAGCAGCGGGGAGAGCAAATGCGAAGAAGGTTGCCTATCGGTACCCGGCATCTATGACAAGGTCGAGCGCGCCGAACGCGTCACGGTAAGCGCGCTGAATGCCAAAGGTGAGAAATTTACTTTGGAGGCCGAGGGGCTGCTGGCAGTGTGCGTCCAGCATGAGATGGATCATTTGCAAGGCAAGGTCTTTGTTGAGCACTTGTCGCATCTCAAACAGGTGCGCATCCGCAACAAATTGAAGAAGCGTCTGCGCGAAACCATGTGATGGGAAAATTTTGAAGATTATCTTTGCGGGAACCCCCCATTTCGCGGCCTGCGCATTGCAGGCTTTGCTGGATCAGCACGCTGATATTGTCGCGGTGTTGACGCAGCCAGATCGCCCGTCGGGGCGTGGGATGCAGCTTAAATCCAGCCCGGTGAAACAGCTTGCTGAGCAGCATGGTTTGACGGTTTTGCAGCCGACATCGCTTAAAGATGCCGCGATTCAACTGCAGTTGGCGGACTGTCGGGCTGATGTGATGGTGGTCGCGGCTTACGGTCTGATTCTGCCCGAGGCGGTGCTGAAAATTCCGCGTCTGGGGTGTTTGAATATTCATGCCTCGTTGTTGCCGCGCTGGCGCGGTGCGGCACCTATTCAGCGCGCGATTCTGGCGGGTGATGCGCAGACCGGCATTACGATTATGCAGATGGATGTGGGTCTGGACACAGGCGATATGCTTCTAAAGAAATCTTGCGAAATTACGGCCAACGATAACGCGGAAACTCTGCATGACAAACTCGCCATGTTGGGGGCGGCGGCGCTCACCGAAGTGCTGGTGCGCTTGGATCAGGGCGGGATGAGTGGCGTCAAACAGGACGACATGCTGGCAAACTATGCGGCCAAATTAAGCAAGGAAGAGGCGCGTCTGGATTGGTCGCTGGATGCGATACAGCTTGAGCGTGCCGTGCGCGGCTATAACCCGTTTCCGGGCGCGAGCGCCCAGATTGGCGATACGCCGATTCGGATTTGGCGGGCCAGTATGCGCACCGATATGGCAGGCGAGCCCGGCATGATTTTGGCAGTGGAAAAAGAGGCGCTGGTGGTGGCTTGCGGCATGGGCGCGTTGGCTCTGGAAATCTTGCAGCGACCGAATGCAAAGGCGTTGCCGGCAGCGCAGTTTTTGCAGGGCTTCCATCTTCAGGCGGGTGACCGCTTCGTGCGCCACTGATGCATATCGTTCAGCAGCTCGCTGCAAATATCGTCGGCCAGGTGCTGGCGGGGCGCAATATGAACCAGTTGTTGAGCGAGGCGCTGCGTAAGCATGCTGCTTTCTCGCCGCAGGAGCGCGGTGCTTTGCAGGATTTGAGTTATGGAACGCTGCGCTATTACGGGCAGCTTGCCCGGATACTGGAAGGCTTGTTGAACAAGCCCCTGCAAGACAGCCGTCTGCGCGATCTGTTGCTGGTTGCCTTGTATCAGTTGCAGTACAGCAAGGCGGCATCGCATGCGGTTGTTGATCATGCGGTGCGCGCGAGCAAAAAAATCAATGCAGCAGGCGGCGGTTTGGTGAATGCGGTGCTGCGAAATTTTTTGCGCCGCCAGATGGAATTGGTCGAGCGCGCCACGCAGACCGACGAAGGGCGATACTCTTACCCGCAATGGTGGGTCGCTGCGGTTCAAGCCCAATATCCAGAGCAGGCAGGGGCTATTTTGGATGCGGGGAATCAGCATCCGCCGATGACTTTGCGGGTGAACCGGCGGCGCACGACTTCTTCGCAATATCAGGCCCAATTGGCTGCATTGGGTATCGAGGCAAGAGCGGTCGTTCCCGATGCGCTGTGTTTGCAGACTCCGCTAGGGGTTGAAAAGCTGCCGGGGTTTTTTGACGGCGATGTTTCCGTGCAAGATGCCGGTGCGCAATATGCGGCGACGCTGTTGGATGCACGTGAAGGGATGCGCGTTTTGGACGCGTGTGCCGCTCCCGGCGGAAAAAGTGCGCACCTGTTGGAGTCGGCGGATATTGAGCTGGTCGCTTTGGACAAAGATGAACAACGCCTGGAGCGTGTGCGCGAAAATCTGCAGCGTTTGCAATTGCAGGCGACTTTGCTTTGCGGCGATGCGGCCCTGCCTGAAGACTGGTGGGATGGCAAAGTTTTTGACCGCATTTTGGCCGATGTACCATGCTCGGCATCGGGAGTCGTACGCCGTCATCCCGACATTAAATGGCTGCGGCGGCCTTCCGATATAGAGAGTTTTGCGGCACAGCAGGAACAGATACTGCAGGCACTCTGGCCGCTGCTGGCCAGAGGTGGTAAATTGCTCTACGCGACTTGCTCCGTTTTTGCGCGCGAGAACCAGCAAGTTGTCTCGGCTTTTCTGGCTAGGCATAAGGATGCCAAGCAAATTATTATCTCTGTGCACGATCTGGACAATGGGCAGCTTGTACCCAACGACCGGCATGACGGATTTTTTTATGCCTTGCTGCAAAAAAATGCTTAAGCTGTTTTGCAAATTCGCACTTGTGCTGGGTTTGTGCCTAGGTGTATCCGTCGCTATGGCGGAAGGTATCGTGGTTAGCAAGGCCGAGACCCGGCTGGTGGATGATGCTTACGAAATGCAGGCAGATTTCAAGATTACGCTGCCTGTCTCGGTTGCCGAGGCTTTAAAACACGGGGTCGTGCTTAATTTTGTGAGCGAACTGACCATCACCCGTTCGCGCTGGTACTGGCTGGATACCGCAGTTGTTCAGAACGAGCAGACCACCAAACTATCCTACAACGCACTGACACGGCAATACCGTATCTCCCGCGGGACCCTGTTCCAAGGCTTTAACAATTTGGACAGTGCGCTGCGTGTGCTTGGACACCAATCGGCTCCTTCAATACCCGTGGCGGCACTCAATAGCAGCGACGGTTATGTCGTCAGATTCATCAAAGGGGAAACCAGATATACCGCGTTTGCGCAAATGCGCCTGGATATCTCCCAGTTGCCCAAGCCTTTGCAGGTGAGTGCGTTGACCAACAGCGAGTGGAATCTCGAGTCAGAAAGACACAGTTGGGCGGTGCAGGCCGATGGCGAAGAGGGGGGTAAGCCGTGAAATACCTCATCATCATTTGCGGCCTCATCGGTGTCGTGCTGTTGTATCTGTTATCGAGCGCCAGTGCCAATACCGCGCTTTTCTCGCATAACTATTCCAGTTTGCTGATATTGACCGGGGTACTGGCGCTCGGGCTGACCGTCTTGGTCGGATACCAGCTGTGGCAGTTGCGCATCAAATTACGGGAACGGGTATTCGGTGCCAAGCTGATGCTGCGCTTGACGCTGTTTTTCTCTTTGATTGCGATTTTGCCCGGCTTGTTAGTCTATGCCGTGTCGGTGCAATTTCTGGGCAAAAGTATCGAGTCATGGTTTGACATCCGGGTGGAAAAAGCCCTTGAGGGCGGTCTGAATCTGGGGCGGAACTCTTTGGAGACGGGGCTTAAAGAGCTGGGCAAAAAAGGGCGCTTGCTGTCGTTGATTCTGGCGGAGCAGGCGCCGGAGCGTTATGCCGAGACGCTGGCAAGATTGGTCGACAAAGTGGAATCGCAAGAGGCCGCGGTGTTCTATCTGGACGGACGCTTGGCGGGTTCATCTGTGGCGGGGAAAAAACTGCACAACATTCCCGATCCGCAGATGCTGCGCGAGGCGGCCCAGCAGGGTTTGTACAGCTTGGTGGATGCTTTGCCGGACGGGCATCTGGTGCTGCGTGTGTTGATTCCGGTTGGCAGTGCATCTTCTTCACTCGAGACTCGGGTCTTGCAGGTTATTCAGCCTGTTCCGCAGCAATTTTCCGCAGATGCGGAGACGGTACAGGCGGTATATCGGGACTATCAGGAGCTGACTTTGTCGCGCCTGGGCTTGAAGCGGCTTTACGGGATTACGCTCACCCTGTCGCTGCTGATTGTGTTGCTAAGCGCGGTCTCCGCAGCCTTCTTTCTGAGTGTGCGTCTGAGTTCGCCTTTGGCGGCGCTGGCGGAAGGGACGCGGGCGGTGGCGCAAGGAAATTTTTCCGGCAACTATCCCGTGCAAAGCAGCGACGAGTTGGGTGCGCTGACCGGACTATTTAACCAGATGACCGCGCAGCTGGCGGATGCGAAACGATTCAGCGAACAGCAGCAACGGCAGGTCGAAAATGCCAAGGGTTATCTGGAAAGTGTGCTGACCCATTTGTCTTCCGGTGTCGTGGTGCTGGATGCGCAGTTTAAGTTGCGTCTGGCCAACGCCAGCGCCGAGCAGATATTGGACATCCCATTGCGCGGAATGATAGGGCAGACGTTCTCCGCCATGGTGGGGCAGCATCTGTTGTTAAGGTCATTTGCGGATGCGGTGACCGAGGCGACGGCTGCATCGGCGGGCAGCGAATGGCAAAAACAGATGGAGCGCCTGAGCAAGAGCGGCGAGCAGATGCTGCTGTTGCGCGGCACCTGTTTGAAAACCGCGATGGATAGCAGCCATGTAATCGTGTTCGATGACATTACCCATTTGCTGCAGGCGGAACGCCAGGCCGCATGGGGCGAGGTGGCGCGCCGTTTGGCGCATGAGATTAAAAATCCGCTTACACCGATTCAACTATCTGCCGAACGTATGCAGCATAAATTGAGCGGCAAGTTGGATGAGCAGGATGCGGGTTTGTTGCAAAGAGCCACGCAGACCATTGTTAGCCAAGTGGCGGCAATGAAGAATATGGTGGCGGACTTTGCGGACTATGCGCGCGCCCCCGCCCCCAAGCTCGCACTTTTGGATATGCATCAGCTGTTGAACGAGGTGATGGGTTTGTACGAGGCGAACAGCAGCCCTATTACTTTGCAGTTGGGTGCCACCCATACATGGCTGAACGGGGATGCGACGCGGTTGCGCCAAATTGTGCATAACCTTTTGCATAATGCCCATGATGCTTTGCAGCAGGTCGAGCATCCGCAGATTATTTTGTCCACGGCAAGCACCCACAGCGAATTTCATTTGATGGTGAGCGACAACGGCAGTGGCATTCAGGAGCAGGTCTTGGCACGTATCTTCGAACCGTATATGACGACCAAGTCCAAGGGAACGGGATTGGGGTTGCCGATCGTAAAGAAAATCGTTGAGGAACATGGCGGCAGGATCGCAATAGAAAACAAGGCGGCAGGAGGCACGCAAGTGATTGTCAGCCTGCCGCTGGCGCAGGAAATGGAGGTGGCATAGTGGCAAGCAAAGAAATACTCGTGGTGGATGATGAGGTCGGGATACGCGAACTGTTGTCGGAGATTCTGTTTGATGAGGGATACCGGGTGCATTTGGCGGAAAATGCCGCGCAGGCGCGGGAATTTCGTCTGCATCACACACCGGATTTGGTGTTGCTGGATATTTGGATGCCGGATACGGATGGATTGGTATTGCTAAAAGAGTGGGCCGCGCAGAAGTTGCTTACCATGCCAGTGGTTATGATGTCCGGTCACGGCACCATAGAGACTGCTTTGGAGGCGACCCGAGTGGGAGCCAGTGACTTTTTGGAAAAGCCTATTGCGCTGCAAAAGCTGTTAAAAACTGTATTAAAGGCTTTGCAACAGGGGGTGCCTCCCGTGCTGTCGGCGGAGAGCGTGGCGGAAAAGCCGCTGGATACGGAAGGAATGGTAACGGTTGCATTGCCGCTGGACTTGCCGTTGAGAGAGGCGCGTGAATATTTTGACAGCCTGTATTTTAATTACCAGATGCAAAAAGAAAGCGGCAATATCACGCGTTTAGCGGAGAAAGTCGGGATTGAGCGCACCCATCTGTACCGGAAATTAAAACAGCTGGGAATCCGTCCGCTTAAAAAGGAATAGCCCCCAGCGCGATGATTCTTTTGCGTTTGCTACAGCATTGTTGCCCTAAACAGGTCGCTGCGGCATAATTGCCGTTCTTTGGCATAAAAATTCGATTTGATATTTCAGGATGTTTCTTAGGAGGCGGTAAAATGGCTGTGGCGCGTAATGTAAAACCCCCGAAGTTTAATGACGTAACCGGTGCGATTCGCGCACTGGCGATGGACGCGGTACAAAAAGCAAATTCCGGCCATCCGGGCGCGCCTATGGGCATGGCCGAGATTGCCGAAGTGTTGTGGAATCACCACCTGCGTCACAACCCCGCCAATCCAAAATGGGTAGACCGCGACCGCTTTGTGCAGTCCAATGGTCACGGTTCTATGCTGGTCTATGCGCTGCTGCATCTGACAGGTTACGACCTGCCGATGGATGAATTGAAGCGCTTCCGCCAAATGCACTCCAAGACACCGGGTCACCCCGAATACGGTTATACCGTTGGTGTTGAAACTACGACTGGCCCGCTGGGTCAGGGCATTACCAACGCCGTGGGTATGGCGATGGCAGAGAAGTTGCTGGCCAACGAATTCAACAAGCCCGGTCACGAGATTGTCGATCACCGCACTTATGTGTTCATGGGCGATGGCTGCATGATGGAAGGTATTTCGCACGAGGCTTGTGCGCTTGCAGGCACCTGGGGTCTGGGCAAGCTCACAGCATTCTGGGATGACAACGATATTTCCATCGACGGACATGTGGGTGGCTGGTTCACCGACAATACTCCAAAACGTTTCGAGGCTTACGGTTGGCACGTGATCGCTGATGTTGAAGGTCACGATCCCAAAGAGCTTAATGCGGCGATTGAGGCTGCAAAAGCAGTTACCGACAAGCCCACGCTGATTTGCTGCAAGACCGTTATCGGTGCCGGTTCTCCCAATAAGGAAGGTACGCACGATGTGCACGGCGCTGCACTGGGCGATGCCGAAATCGCCGCGACACGCGCCAACATCGGCTGGAACTACCCTCCATTCGAGATTCCCAAGCATGTTTACGAGGCATGGGATGCGCGCACCAAAGGCGAAGGTCTGGAAAAATTGTGGAATAACAAATTTGCCGAGTACAGCAAAGCCTTCCCGAAAGAAGCCGCAGAGTTTACGCGCCGCATGCAGGGTGATCTGCCAAGCAACTGGCTGGAGCACGCCGCCAAAGCAATTGCGCAAGTGAATGAAAAAGGCGAGACCATTGCCACGCGTAAAGCCTCGCAGAATTCCATCAATGCCTTGCAGCCCGCGCTGCCAG
>JAGVIV010000125.1 GCA_020055845.1 Betaproteobacteria bacterium | reverse complement strand
TGTTGTTGCAGTTTACTTCGGTTGTGTTTCGATCATCACCAGCGGTTCGTTATTCTCCGCTGTGTAAATCTCGCGCGGGCGCGGGCGGCGGCGGGGTGCCGGGGCGCTGTTTTCCTGTACGACGATGTTGGCGGCCTTGTTCGGATCAGTTTCTATCATCACTAAGCCGGTGCTGGCCGGTGCTGACGCAGCCGCTTCTGTTGCGACAGTGGCTACATGGGCTGTTTCCGTGCGGGCTTCCGGTGCGGTGACGTGCGCTACAGGAACGGGTTGCACCGCGACTGTTTGCGCTACGGCTGCGCTTTCTGCGTGCGTAGCAATTTCCACATTGACGCTGTTCTCGCCGTTTGCAGCTTCGTTGCCATTGCCCTGAACTGCTTGCTGATCACGACGCTCACGCTCACGACGACCGCCGCGACGACCGCGTTTGCGACCTTGATTGCCGCCTTCTTCCGCATTGGCTTCGGTCGGCGCTACCGGTTTGGCAGTTTCGAGTACGGGCTTTTCAGCATTGGCCGGACGCGGTTGACGTGGTGGACGCTCATTCCGTCCTTCCTGTTGCGGGCCTTTTTTCGGTTGGCTGTTTTCGTCGCGCGGGGTGTTCGCATCTTCACGGTCACGACGCGGTTTGTTGCGTTGACGGTTGCCTTGTTGCTGGCTGCCTTCAGGACGCTCGCCACGGTTGCTGTCGCGTTCGCGGCGCGGATTTTGCGGACGGGCTTTGACTACGGGAGCCGCAGTTTTGCTTGTTTCGGCAGAACCGAACAGCCAGCCGAACAGTTTGCTAAACACGGAAGGGGAGGCCGCAGCCTTTTTCTCTTCATGCTTGGGAGCAGGCTGTGACGGGGTGATGCCTTTGACCGCAGCCTGTGGGCGTTGTGCTTTGACTTCCTGACCGGCAGTAGGTTTGACATCTTTGTTCTCTTCCGGTTTTTCCACCAGCTTGTAGCTGGCTTGCAGATGGTCGGAGGTGATGTCGTCCTGGCGCAAACGGTTCACGCTGTAATGCGGCGTTTCCATGTGCGGGTTGGGAATCAGCGTGATGTTGACCTTGAGGCGCGATTCGATGCGGTGGATGTCGGCACGTTTTTCATTGAGCAGGAAGGTGGCAACATCGACCGGCACTTGTGCATGGATGGCGGCGCTGCTGTCCTTCATGGCTTCTTCCTGAATGATACGCAGGATGTTCAAAGCCGACGATTCTGTGCCACGGATGTGGCCGATGCCGTTGCAGCGAGGGCAAGGCGAGAAGCTGCCTTCTTCCAAGCTGGGGGCCAGACGCTGGCGCGACAGTTCCAGCAAACCGAAACGCGAAATCTTGGCGGTCTGCACGCGCGCGCGGTCGTAACGCAGCGCATCGCGCAGACGGTTTTCCACTTCGCGCTGGTTCTTGCTCGATTCCATGTCGATGAAGTCGATGACGATGAGGCCGCCCAAGTCGCGCAAACGCACTTGACGGGCAATTTCGTCGGCCGCTTCCAGATTGGTGTTGTAGGCCGTGGTCTCGATATCGGAACCGCGAGTCGAACGCGCGGAGTTGATGTCGATGGCGGTGAGCGCTTCGGTGTGGTCGATCACGATGGCACCGCCGGACGGCAGATTGACCTGACGCGCGTGGGCTGATTCGATCTGGTGTTCGATCTGGAAACGCGAGAACAGCGGCACATCGTCGTGATAACGCTTGATGCGGTTGACGTTGTCCGGCATCACGGTGCTCATGAAAGCTTGAGCTTGTTCAAAGATGTCGTCGGTGTCGATCAGAATCTCGCCGATCTCGGGATTGAAGTAGTCGCGGATGGCGCGAACCACCAAGCTGCTTTCCAGATAGATCAGGGACGGGGCTTTTTCGGTGTTGGCCGCGCCTTCGATGGCATCCCACAACTGCTTGAGGTAGTTAAGATCCCATTGCAGCTCTTCGAGGTTGCGGCCGATACCCGCGGTGCGGGCGATGATGCTCATACCCTGTGGCACTTCCAGTTGCGCCAGCACATCACGCAGCTCGTTGCGGTCTTCACCCTCGATGCGGCGCGATACGCCACCGCCGTTGGGGTTGTTCGGCATCAGCACGATGTAGCGGCCTGCCAGACTGATGTAGGTGGTCAGTGCCGCGCCTTTGTTGCCGCGCTCGTCTTTTTCGACCTGCACCAGCAGTTCCTGACCTTCTTTGAGCGCCTCTTTGATGGAGGGGCGATTGCCGACACCCGCCTGATAATACTGGGGGGCGACTTCTTTAAAGGGGAGGAATCCGTGGCGAGTACCGCCATATTCGACGAAGCAGGCTTCGAGGCTGGGTTCGATGCGGGTGATGATCGCTTTGTAGATGTTGCTCTTGCGTTGTTCTTTACCGGCGGTTTCAATGTCGAGGTCGATGAGTTTCTGACCGTCCACAATGGCGACGCGGAGTTCTTCCGGCTGCGTCGCATTGAATAGCATGCGTTTCATTATTTTTCTCTCCCGCGCTCAGACACGGGTAGGACAAAGCTACACGCGGTCAACCGCGATCGAGATTGGGTATCGAGCAAACAGTGTTGAGTTTAAGGTTCCAACGAATGTGCAAGGTGTTGTTCTCGGTGTGCTTGTCTAAAAAGTGTCGCCGATTTTGTCGTAGGGGCGACACGCTAAAATCCAAAGGTGCCCAAAATCCCGGGTGCCTAGAGCGCGTAAATCAATTACCATCACTGCTTCTCCCGGTGAGTGACATTAACCGGATGGCGGTTGGAATAGTGCGGCGGCACAACTGCCTGTTCTACGCAAACGGGGAAATAACTTAACATCCCGCTCTCCATTACCTAACACGCGCGCCGCGAAGTATATTCAAAATGAATGGTTTAAGCAAAGAATCTGTAACTTGGGTCGAAGTCGATGAAGGGAGTTGCGAACAGCGCATCGACAATTTCCTGTGCAAACACCTCAAAGGGGTGCCCAAGAGCCATATCTACCGTATTCTGCGCAGCGGCGAGATTCGGGTGAACAAGAAGCGTATCGATCAGACTTACCGTCTGCAA
Organism: Betaproteobacteria bacterium; assembly: GCA_020055845.1. Taxonomy (GTDB): domain Bacteria; phylum Pseudomonadota; class Gammaproteobacteria; order Burkholderiales; family Gallionellaceae; genus PALSA-1006. The sequence goes on along the minus strand of JAGVIV010000125.1, from coordinate 9,523 downwards.
TTGGGGGATCAGGTGCGTATCCCTCCAGTGCGGGTGGCGGAAAAACCCGTCGCCGAATTTGTTCCTGCGAACGAATTCCCCATTTTGTACGAAGACGAAGCCTTGCTCGCCATCAATAAACCGGCCGGAACAGCGGTGCATGGCGGCAGCGGGGTGAGTTTCGGGGTGATCGAGCAGCTGCGTAGCGCGCGTCCCCAGGCCAAATTCCTCGAATTAGTGCACCGGCTCGACCGCGAGACCTCGGGTGTGCTGTTGCTGGCGAAGAAACGTTCCGCGCTGGTCGGGATGCACGAGATCATGCGCGAGGGCAATAGCGACAAGCGCTATTTCACGCTGGTGCTGGGGCAATGGAAGAACGCCAAGCAGCATGTGAAGTTGCCGCTACACAAATTTGACACCCCGCAGGGGGAGAAGCGCGTGATGGTGCGCGAGGACGGTATGGCATCGCATACCATTTTCACCCTGCAAAAAAGCTGGACGGACTTCACTTTGCTGGAGGCGCAGCTCAAGACCGGGCGCACCCATCAGATTCGTGTGCATCTTTCGCATTTGGGCTTTCCCATCGCGGGCGACGACAAATACGGTGATTTTGCGCGTAATAAAGCATTGATGAAGCAGGGCTTGAAGCGCATGTTCCTACATGCACACTCCATCACGTTCAAGCATCCTTTGACGGATGCCGTGCTCAATATCAATGCTCCACTGGCACCTGAGTTGCAGCATTTTCTCGATAAATTGGATGGACAATCATGAATGTAAAAGTCGCCTATTCTGAACGCGCTTTGTTGCTGACACTGGCGGGTATCCAGTTCAGCCATATTCTGGACTTCATGATTATGATGCCACTGGGGCCGCTGTTGATGCGCGAACTGGGTATCTCCACGCATGAATTCGGACTATTGGTCGCGTCATATAGTTTTAGTGCCGCTTTGTCCGGGCTGCTCGCGGCAACCTTCGTCGACCGGTTTGAGCGCAAACGTCTGTTACTGGTGATGTTCGTGCTGTTCGGTGTGGCGACGCTGGCCTGCGGTTTGGCACCAGGTTATGCCACGTTGATGGTGGCGCGCGGGCTGGCCGGAGCATTTGGCGGCGTGCTGGGGGCGCTGATACAGACTATCGTCGGTGACACCATTCCGTTTGCGCGGCGCGCCAAAGCAAGCGGTGTGGTGTCGGCAGCCTTCTCATTTTCTACGGTGGCGGGTGTGCCCTTGTCGCTGTGGCTGGCCAGTCATTTTCAATGGCGCGCACCGTTCTTCTTTATCGTGATTCTGGTCATATTTTTCATGGTGGTTGCTTGGCGAGTCTTGCCGGAGCTGCGTCATCATTTGAGTCAGGAAAAGCTCGCCCATCCTTTTTCGGCCATGTTCGCGGTGTTGCGCGATGCCAATCACTGGCATGCCATGGTTTTGTCCGCATTGATTATCTTCTCCGGTTTTACCGTGATTCCCTATATCACGGTGTATGCGGTGAACAATATCGCGATCAGCCAGCATGACATCGCTTACATCTATCTGGTGGGCGGCGCGGCGACCCTGTTTACCGCGCGGCTCATTGGGCATTGGGCGGATGTGAGCGGTAAAGTGAAAATATATCGCTGGGTCGCGTTGGCCTCGATGATTCCTTTGTTGGCGGTGACGCAGATACAAAGTGCCTCGCTGGCCGTATGGCTGGTGTGTACCACTTTATTCTTCGTGCTGATCTCGGGGCGATTTATTCCCGCGATGGCCATCATCAGCTCGGCTGCACAGCCGAAGTTGCGCGGTACTTTTATGTCGCTTAACGCCACGGTGCAGTCGCTCGCCATGGGACTGGCGGCCACTTTGAGCGGCTTTATCATCACCCAGCAAAGCGATGGCCGGATCACGGGTTATGAAAATGTCGGATATGTGGCCATCGCGGCCAATCTGCTGGCGATATGGTATGTTTCGCGCATCGTGATGCATGATGCGCATCCGAATCTGCCGGATGTAGCTCCAAAGTAATCCGGCTAAGGAAGTTCTGATGAAGTTGTCATTCCCGCGAAAGCGGGAATCCAGCGCCTTTGTTTAACTGGGTTCCCGCTTTCGCGGGAACGACGAATCAGACTTAATCAGACCTTCCCTAATCTTTTCGCCGCTTGTGCCGATAATCTGGGCATGAGCTGTTGATAAGGAGGTGTCATGCGCTATGTGAGCAGTATTCCACCGGCAGCGACGAGTCCCAATACTCGTCAAGTGACAGGCTTGGCGGCATCCCAAGCTGTGTCGCCTGTGCATGCGCATGTCTTGCCGCCAACCTATGTTGAGCAGCACAGCGTTAAGGTCAATCCTGACCCTGTGCCGCATACCTTTGTACCCAAGCAGGAGATCGTGCCGACGGAAGAGCGCCGCAAAGCCTGCCGTCGTCTGTTGCATCAAGCGGTGTTGATCGAGTTGCGTTCAGGGATAGACCGTCGTCACCATAATCTGCGTGAGGGTGATGTGGCGGAACATATCGACATCGAAGCCTAGCGTTTGCTCTTGCTCAGGAATACCGTTACTTCTTCGCGGTCATGATAGAGCTGCTTGGTTTCCAGATTGTAGCGTATGCCTTTCGCATTGAGCGCGGCACGTATGCCGTCGAGTGCGCCGTGCAATGCGGCGACGCGTTTCTTCATGGGGAGTTTGAGGTTGAAGATGGCGCGTTGGGTGAACCCGCCGATGAACCATTCAATCATCAATTCGCTTACGCGCTGCGGTTGTTCCACCATGTCGCATACCAGCCAGTCCACCGGTTTCTGTGGACGATAACGGAAGCCGTCTTGGCGCAGGTGTTTGATTGCGGGATGGGATGCGGCTGCACCTTTGAGCGGGCCGTTGTCCACGGCGGTGACTTTCAATCCGCGTTGTGCCAATTGCCAGGTCCATCCGCCGGGGGCCGCCCCGAGATCGACGGCAGTCATGCCCGGTTTCAAATACAGGGCCTGTTCTGATTTGTCGAGAAATACTTCAAACGCTTCCGCGAGCTTGAGATAGGAACGGCTGGGGGCTTCGTGCGACATGCTTACGCGATGAATGCCGTTGAGCGAGTTTGCGCTATTGCGCGGGTCGCTGCTGCCAATCAGTGCGCGTTTCTTGTCCGGGAAAAAGATGTGCAAGCGGGGTAAATTCGGGTCATCCAGCAGACGACTGGCTTCGCGCAGCTTGGTCTCCAGCAGGGGCTGGAATCTCCGCGTAAAGCCGGAAAGGGTTTTTCCCTCGTTCGTGTCCGGCACTTCGAGATACAACGCGCCGAATTGTTGCGGCGAATCGGGGATTACGGAAAGCAGCGGGGTGAGGCGGTCGCGTTCGGGCAGTTCCTCGATTTCGCCGTATAGAGAAATGAGCTGGCGCGCGAAGGCGAGTTGCGCGTAAGCCAGACGGGGCTTGCCTTCCAGCGCGACATAGCCGGAGTTCTCGATGACCTCCACGGGTTTGGCCTGGGTTTCTTCAACGCAATCACGTTCAAAGCCGGGGCGGCAGTAAATCAGCCATTGTTGCGGGTGTGCAGTTTGCATGGAAGGAGAGGGAATTAGCGGTGCGGCAGTTTAAGCTAAAACGGCTTAAGCCACGGATAAACCCTCATCAATCCGGATACATTCGGGTTGATGAGGGGCCGGGTTGCTTGAGTTTGAATTACTCCGTGCCGAATTTGGTTTCCACCATGACACCGATGGACTTCAGGAATGGCGTAGGCAAGGTGCCGCCGGCACAGACGATTACACCATCGTTGGGGATTTCGCTTTCCTGATCACCGTGTTTGATGACGAGTGTTTTCTTGTCGATGGTTTTAACGCCGGATTTCAAATAAATCTTGATTTTGCCGTTGTCCGACATGGCTTGCAGACGGTCGCGGTTCTTGGCTTTGGCACCGCTGAATGCAGCACCGAAAGAATCGGCGCGCGCGGCCAGAGAAACCGTGGTGCCCGGCTCGTCGGCAATCGCCATAGCGGCTTCCAGTGCGCTATCACCACCGCCGACAACCAATACATGCATGTTCCTATATTGTTCCGGGTCAATTAGGCGGTAGACGACTTTGGGGAGATCCTCGCCCGGTGCTCCCAGTTTGCGCGGTGTGCCGCGGCGGCCGATGGAGAGCAGTACTGCGCGGGTTTCATAGCTGCCCTTGGAGGTTTTGACGGTGAAGCCTTTGTCGGTCGGGGTGATGCCTTCCATGCGCTCGTTCAGGTTGATCTTGATGCCGGTTTTGGCAATCACCCCGTGCCAGAACTCCAGTAACTTTTCTTTGCTGACTTCCTTGAAATGCATCTCGCCGATGATGGGCAGTTTGACCGGCGCGGTCATGGCAATCTTGTTGCGCGGATATTGGAAGATGGCCCCGCCCAGAGATTCTTCCTGTTCGATGAGTAGGTAGCGCAATTTTTTATCGATGGCCGTTAATGCCGCACCCAGTCCGGCAGGGCCGGCTCCGACGATGACCACATCAAACGGATTGTCGTTGTTTTTGAGTTTGCTGATGGATTCCATGGCTTGGGAGCCTTGGGTGACCGCTTTGCGGATCAGTCCCATACCGCCCAGTTCCCCTGCGATGAAGATGCCGGGAACATTGGTTTCAAAGGTGGGCGAAACTTGCGGGATGTCCATGCCGCGCTTTTCCGTACCGAACACCAGTGTGATTGCGCCGTGCGGACAAGCGGCGGCGCAGGCACCGTGGCCGATACAATGGGTCGGGTTAATCAGCACAGCTTTGCCTTTGATCATGCCGATTGCATTTTCGGGGCATGCTGTGATGCAACTACCGGCCCCCAAACACTTTTGCAGATTAATCAGGGGATGGAGCGAGGAGGGCTCGGTCAGACCGGCTTCGACGGCTTCGCTGAGTTGTTCGACGGCGGCGGTTTCTTTCTGACTTCTTCCGCGCAAATAAAAGAACACAACGATTGCCAGAGGAATCACATAAATTGCGAGATCGTAATTTGCCATGTTGGGTAGCTAAGTAGTGGAGTTGTAGGGGGTTTGTTGTTTTTTCGGTGAATGCTGAAGCGTTTTGCCTATATTCTATGGTCGCGGCAGCTATAATAAGAACCGCAGTTCGGGGCGCATTCTATGCCCGCTTGAACACCCTGACAACATGACATTTTTTGATTGCTGATTTTGTTAATGACGGTTAAACTTCTTTCCGTGGGAAAAATGACCACGGATTTTTAGGCTGGTTTTTGGGAGGTGGCAGTATGGTTTCGCAAGCACAAGAGACGGTGTCGCTGGATAGACGTGATGCAAAAAAATTGAAATCCAGAGACCATATGTGGGGGATATTCATTCTGGTCGTGGCGCTCGTGACGCTGGCCGGATATTTTATCGTGTCTCCGCAGAAGCTCTATGAGCCCGGCGACGATATTGGCTACAACCTCGGTTTGGCCGGCGGATTGATGATGCTGGCTTTGTTGCTTTATCCTTTGCGCAAGCGCGTCAAATTTCTGGATAAGGTCGGATTGCTCCCCACTTGGTTCAAGTGGCATATGGTGCTGGGAATATTGGGGCCGCTGACCATCATCTTCCACTCGACTTACCATGTGTATATCCCTTTTCTGCATCCGGTGGGTTCAGTGAATGCGGCGGTGGCGATGTATTGTATGTTCTTGGTTTCCGGTAGCGGTACCTTTGGTCGTTTCTTCTATACCAAGATTCACCATGGCTTATACGGTCGTCAGGCTTCGGTCAATGAACTGAAGGCGGGATTGGAGGCCTCCGGTGATGTCAAATCGAAATTCAGCTTTGCACCCGAGATTGAGGGTAAGCTCGACGCGTTCCGTCTTGATGCGGAAGCCAATGCCCAAGCCGGCAAGCTCGGTTTGTTGCGTTTCATCGCGATCGGTTTTCAAGCTGCGTTGCTGTCCCGTTCGCTGGTGAAAAATTTGCATGGTGTGATGCATGCACAGGCGCGCGAGAAGGGGTTTACCGCTGCCCAGATACACAGCATGGAAACGATGTTTGCCGAATATAGAGAGTTGATTACCTCCTATATCAGGGCGGTACGTGATGCTTCACAGTTTCATACTTACGAACGCCTGTTCTCGTATTGGCATATTTTCCATATTCCGCTGGTATACATGATGGTGTTTAGTGGCTTCTATCATGTGCTTGCGGTACACATGTATTAATTAATTCCGGATCTGAGCTATGTCGATATTTCTGCGTTTTTTGCTGCTTCTAAGTTTTGTCTTGCCATTTGCACAGCAGGTGCAGGCGAGCGTGGTTTCGCCCGGAGATGTCATCAAAGGGCATGCAAAAGACGAAGAGAATTGCGACAAATGCCACAAGAAATTCGATAAAGGCGCGCAATCCGGATTGTGCAAGACCTGTCATAAAGATGTGGGGAAAGACGTCGCCGAGCAGCGCGGTTATCACGGTCGTATTAAAGACGACAAGCCCTGCAAAGAGTGCCATACCGATCACAAGGGACGTGATGCAAAAATTGTGATTCTGGATACGGCCAAGTTCGACCATGCACAGACGGACTTTGTGTTGAAAGGCGGCCATCTGGGAGAAAAGGCAAAATGCAAGAGCTGCCATCTGGAAGGCAAAAAATATAGCGAGGCACCTTCGCTGTGCAACAGTTGCCATAAAAAAGACGACAAGCATAAAGGCGGTCTGGGTACCGACTGCGCCAAGTGTCACGTCGACAAAGATTGGAAGACGACGGACTTTGACCATAACAAAACCAACTTCAAATTGCTGGGCAAGCACTTCGATGTGAAGTGCGATAAATGCCATATCAACGGCAAATACAAAGACACGCCCAAAACTTGCGTGGCCTGTCATAAAAAAGATGACGAAAAAGCGCATAAGGGAAAGCTGGGAACAGACTGTGCCAAGTGTCACAGCGAGAAGGACTGGAAGACAACCAAGTTTGATCACGATAAGACCAATTTCAAACTGCTGGGCAAGCACGATGAAGTGAAGTGTGACAAGTGCCACATTGACAAGAAATATAAAGACACGCCAAAACTTTGCAGCTCGTGCCACAAAAAGGATGACGACAAGGCGCACAAGGGCAAGTTTGGTAGCAAGTGCGAAACCTGCCACACGGAAAAAGACTGGAAAGACATTCTTTTTGATCACGAGAAAAAAACCAAATTCCCGTTGCTGGGCAAGCATCGCGCGCCGTTGAAGTGCGTGAGCTGCCACAAGGGGGATTTGTATAAAGACAAGCTGCAGATGACGTGTGTGTCATGCCACAAGAAAGATGATGACAAAGCGCACAAAGGCAACTTTGGCTCAAAGTGCGAAACCTGCCACACGGAAAAAGACTGGAAAGACATTCTTTTCGATCATGAGAAGAAAACCAAATTCCCCTTGCTGGGAAAACACCGTGCGCCGTTGAAGTGCGTGAGCTGTCACAAGGGGGATTTGTACAAAGATAAGCTGCAGATGACGTGCGTGTCCTGTCACAAGAAAGATGACGACAAAGCGCACAAAGGTAACTTTGGTCCCAAGTGCGAGAGCTGCCATACGGAGAAAGATTGGAAAGATGTCCTTTTTGATCACGACAAAAAAACCAAATTTCCCTTGCTGGGCAAACATCGCCCACCGCTGAAGTGCAGTGCTTGCCACAAGGGGGATCTGTACAAAGACAAGCTGCAAACCACTTGCCTCTCATGTCACGAGAAGGACGACAAGCACAAGGGGCAGGAAGGCAAGAAGTGCGAGACTTGCCATAACGAGTCGGATTGGAAGAAGACTACTTTCAAGCACAACACCATGTCCAAGTTCCTGTTGCAGGGGAACCACGCACTGGTGGAATGCAAGAAGTGCCACTTTGCCCCGACCTTCAAAGATGCCAAGTCGGAGTGTTTCTCGTGCCATGAAAAAGATGACGCGAAAATACACAAGCGCCGTCTGGGTACCGAGTGTCAGGACTGCCATAACGTGCGCAGTTGGAAGTCGTGGGACTTTGACCACAACAAGACCGACTTCAAATTGGTCGGACCGCATAAAGGTATTTCAGACTGCTACAAGTGTCACCAGCGTCCGGCGACCGGCAAGGTTAAAACATCCAAGACCTGCGGCAGCTGCCATGACCGGGATGACGTGCACAACGGCGACTTCGGTCCGCAATGTGACCGTTGCCATGACGGCAACAAGTGGCGCGATGTGAGAATGGGTGTGGGTAAATAAAAAATGCCGCTAGTCGGGAAGTTTCGACGTTTGTCCGGCATAGGCAGCCGCCGATGCGAGCGGCAAGAGCAGATGAGAGGGTTAGGCGCGCATGCGGCAACTTGCTAGCATGGGCTGCGCTTAGCGTAAGGGTTTTGCCCGTGCGGTATCGGTTTTTCGGGCATTGCGTAGTCGGGATTATTTTGAGGAGATGAAAATGAAGCAGATCGCATTGGACAAACTGTATTTAACGCCCAAGTTGCTTATGACCGCATTGGTAATATTGACACTTTCTGTATTCTCGATGATCGCAAGCGCAGCGGGAACCGATGCAATCGATGCCGGCGGTAAAACGTTGACGGAGCGCTTTAATCACATGGCAACAGGCTTTCCTCTGACCGGTATGCATGCCACTGCCGAATGCGGCAGTTGCCATGTGGGCGGTCTATTTAAAGGCACTGCGCGCAATTGTTCCGGTTGTCACTCTAAGGGGCAGCGTGTCGTTGCGACGGCCATGTCATCCAAACATCTGGTGACGACCGAGCCTTGCGAAGTTTGTCATAGCAACACTGTGACTTTTTATGGTGCGCGTTATAACCACGGCAAAGCGATTGCTGGGCAGTGCACCAGCTGCCATAACGGATTTATCGCAACCGGAAAAGCATCAACTCATACAACTGGAAGCAAGGCCACAAAATCTTGCGATAACTGCCATCGTACTTATGCTTGGTTGCCCGCTTCGTGGAATCACTTCGGTTCGTCATCGAGTTGCGTGACTTGCCATGTGACCGGCGGGGAGGGGGCGGCTTTTGTTAAGACGGCTATTGGCGGAACAAGCCCGGAGGCGTTTTCGCATAACTCGCAAAACAGTGCGATTGGCTGCGAATCCTGCCACCGCAGCTATTCAAGCTGGTCTGGTGCGGCTTATAACCATGCCGGAGCGGGAACTGCGTGTGCAACTTGCCATAATAGTTCAAGAGCAACGGGCACTGCCCAGAAATCAGGCCATGTCAGCATTGCCGGCTCTGCGCAATGTAGTGATTGCCACACTTCAACATCCACTTGGTTGGGGGCGCTTGGTGCTATGCCGTCCAATCACATACCCAGCTCGTTGTGGGTAGGCTCGCCCCAGTGCAGTACTTGCCATGTCGGAAGTACGGTTAAAACCGGAAGTGCCTTGCATGCGTATCTTTCATCATCATGCAATTCCTGTCACTACAAGGGAGGGGCGGTTTACTTGGGTAACATTAAACAAAGTAGTCATAAAGGGAATACAAATTGCGGGAACAGTGGTTGCCATAGTTCCTTTACGACATGGGATAGATAAACGGAATAGATGGCTGCGCAGTCGCGGCCATCTACTTCCTTGTTATGAGGTTAAGTTGTACCCCCAAAAGAGGCTGGTAGTG
>JAGVIV010000315.1 GCA_020055845.1 Betaproteobacteria bacterium | reverse complement strand
TACGGCAAAATGGAAGGCGAAGGCGACGACAAGATCATCGCTTACATGATCGAGCGCGACGAGTGCCAAGGTCCTGTCTACTTCCAGAAGTGGTACGGTATGAAGCCGACAACGCCAATCATCTCCGGCGGTATGAATGCGTTGCGTCTGCCAGGATTCTTCGAGAATCTCGGCCACGGCAACGTGATCAACACAGCAGGTGGCGGATCTTACGGCCACATCGACTCTCCGGCAGCCGGCGCGATCTCTCTGCGTCAATCGTACGAGTGCTGGAAAGCGGGTGCTGATCCGATCGAGTGGGCGAAGACACACAAGGAATTTGCTCGTGCATTCGAGTCGTTCCCTAAAGATGCCGACAAGATATTCCCGGGCTGGCGTCAAAAGCTGGGCGTTCACAAGTAAGACGAACGCTGTGTTAAGAAGAGCCCCTGCCGGAATTCTTGCAGGGGCTTTTTTAACCCCGGTAGTTTTAGTGAAGTTGCTAGCTACGGATGCGCATGGGATGCCGTGTTCATCCGTAGCTAATAACCAAAATATGGAGCACAGCATGAGCGACACGTTCGACATCAAGCAATACAGTATTACGCAAGAGCCGTTTTACCAGGCACAGAGCAATGAAGTGGCGCTGTACGAAGCCGCTTATGCCGCGCGTTTGCCGGTGATGCTGAAAGGCCCGACCGGATGCGGTAAATCGCGTTTCGTCGAGCATATGGCATGGAAGCTGGGCAAGCCGCTGATTACCGTTGCGTGCAACGAAGACATGACGGCGTCCGATCTGGTCGGGCGCTATTTACTGGATGCCAACGGCACGCGCTGGCTGGATGGCCCGCTCACCTTGGCGGCGCGCTATGGCGCGATTTGTTATCTGGATGAAATCGTCGAAGCGCGGCAGGACACCACCGTGGTGATCCACCCGCTGACCGACCATCGCCGTGCTTTGCCGCTGGATAAAAAGGGTGAGCTGGTTCAGGCGCATCCCGATTTTCAGTTGGTGATCTCCTACAATCCAGGCTATCAGAATCTGATGAAAGATCTGAAGCAATCCACCAAGCAGCGTTTTGCCGGACTGGAATTCGACTACGCGAAATCGGAAGTTGAAGTGGGTATCGTGAGTAAAGAAACCGGCATCGGTACCGACATCTCGGCCAAGCTGGTGAAGATCGGCGAGACTGCGCGCAATCTGAAGGGCCACGGTCTGGATGAGGGCATCTCGACGCGATTGCTGGTGTACGCGGCAACACTGATCAAGCAGGGCATTGCACCGCGCGACGCTTGCCGTATGGCACTAGTACGTCCGATCACCGACGATGCGGATATTCGCGATACGCTGGATCACGCGATTGATGCGGTGTTTGAGGTTTAAATAAAATGACCGCACTCGTAGGCTGGGTTGAGCAACGCGATACCCAGCAAGCTCTCGCTCAACGTCCCTCACCCCAACCCTCTCCCGCTTGCGGGAGAGGGGGCGAACGAATCGCTGCGCGAATTTTATGATGCTTGCCACTCCTGAAGAGCGCCAGAAACTGCAATGCAAATTCGCACGCGTGCAAAGCGTGTTCGATGATTGCATGGCAGACGCCCGCCATCACCTCAGTGCGGCGGGCATTGACGCTTACATCGAGGGGGCGAACGCCATCAGTCGTACCGGGCGCGGCGAAGAGCCGGTACTGGAATTTCTGGAAGAGATGCCGCAAGTCGCCGCAATACTGGGCGAGGGTGTAATTGAAGAGGTGGTGACGTTCACGCGCACGCTGGCTAAATCACCCAACAGCAAAGCCATCCCGAATTTTTTACAAAGTCTGGGTGCCGCTGCGCGGGCATTGGAGAGCCGCGAGCTGTTCACCGAATACCTCAATCTGGTGGTGCAAACCGCGATTCGTACCAGTCCGAAAGTACACGGCATCGACTCGATGTACACCAGTCCGTGCCTGCCGGATTTTCTGGACAGCGTGCCGCATTTATTCACTTTGCTTTCGCTTGGCGGTATCAAAAAGTGGGTAGATTACGGCGCCCTGGCCTACCCGAACGATCCCGACCGTCAGCAGGAATATTTCCAACTGAAAACAGCTGACAGCCGTGCGGTGGTGCAACGCGAACGCCACGGGACCTTATTTACCGACAGCGAGCGCAAGTTGGATTTATACCTGCGCAGCTTGTGGCAAAACGATGCTTTATTCGTGCCCTACTCGTTGGCCTTTGACGAGATTCGCAAACCTGTTCCGTATCTGAATGAGCAAGGCTTGCATTTGCCGGATGTGTACGACGATTTGCCCAACGGTGTGCGCGGTATAGATCGTTATCGTGCCCTGCTTGCCCACCTGAGCGCGCACCGGCGTTGGACAACGCCGCTGATCTCCGACAACCTGAGCCCGTTTCAGCGCATGGCGGTCGAGGCATTTGAAGACGCACGCGTGGAATACTTGGCGATGCAGGAGTTTCCCGGCTTGCGGTCACTGTGGTGCAAGCTGCACCCGCTTCCTCAGGAAAATATCGAATGCGAGGACGGCGTATCGTACATCCGTCACCGGTTGGCGATGTTGTCGCGTGCGTTACTTGACCCAGAGCATCCATATCGGAATCCGACGATTCTTAAATATGCAGCGGACTTCAATGAATTGATGCTGAAGGGTGGAACGCGCACAGATGATATTCAGATACTGGGCGTGAGGTTCATCACCGAAACCAAAGTGCCGAGTGACACTGCTGGCAGAATATATTTCGACGACACCGAAGTTGATTACCGCGACGACAACCGCATGATGTGGCTGTTCATTGAAGAGGGTGACGAAGAGACGTATGAAGAACGTCCGCGCCCACCGGTTGAATCGGAGGACGAGTTCAAAGTGCCGCCGCGTATGTATCCCGAATGGGATTATGGCGCAGAGCATTACCGCCCGGACTGGGTGAGCTTGTATGAGCACTTGCAGCCCAAGGGCAATCCGGCGCATATCGACCAGTTGTTGGCCAAACATAGTGCGCTGGCCAAGCGTCTAAAGAAAATTATCGACCTGCTCAAACCGCAGAATAAGGTGCGTATCCGTTACCAAGAAGAAGGAGCGGAGCTGGATTTGGATGTGGCCGTGCGTTCTCTGATTGACTTCAAAAGCGGTGCGCAGCCCGATGTGCGCATTAATATGAGTCACCGTCATGATGGCCGTAGTGTGGCGGTTTCCTTGCTGCTCGATCTTTCCGCGTCTCTGTCCGATATACCAGACGGCTGTGCGCAGACCAAACTGGAGCTGAGTCAGGAAGCGGTGTCATTGTTGGCCTGGGCCGTTGATCAAATGGGAGACCCCTTGGCAATCGGCGGTTTCCATTCCGACACGCGCCACAACGTGCGCTACTGGCACTTTAAGGGCTATAACGAACCCTGGGGAGATGATGTAAAGGGCCGCCTGGCGGGCATGGAGGCTAATTTTTCCACGCGTATGGGCGCGGCAATTCGCCATGCGGGACATTATTTGAATCATCAACAGGCCGATAAAAAACTGTTACTGGTGCTGACCGATGGCGAGCCTGCGGACATCGATACCAGTGACGCGCGCTTGCTGATTGAGGATGCGCGCATCGCGGTGCGCGAGTTGGATCAGGAAAATATTTTCACATATTGCATCAACCTTGATCCCAAGGCAGATGAATACGTGGCAGACATATTTGGCAGGCATTATGCGGTAATTGACAACATCGCGCGCTTGCCGGAACGGTTGCCACAACTCTTCATGTCGCTGGTTAAATAATCAGGCATGGAGGGCGGTAGCGAAAACAGGTAAAATTCACGGGTTACAAATTTCAATCTAAGTCAGGAGAGAGCGGCATGAGTAAAAATCTGATTCAATTTATTATCGAAGAACAAAGACAGATTCCAGGCGCAACAGGCGATTTTACAGATCTGTTGGGTGATATCACGATTGCTTGCAAGAAGATCGCTCATGCGGTTAACAAGGGGGCGCTGATTGGTGTGTTGGGCAGCGCCGGCAGCGAAAACATTCAAGGCGAAACACAGAAAAAGCTGGACGTTATTACTAACGACATCTTCATCGCTGAAAACGAGTGGGGCGGCCATTTAGCTGCGATGGCTTCGGAAGAAATGGACGAAATCTATCCAATTCCCGCGAAGTATCCAAAGGGCAAGTACCTGCTGACATTCGATCCGCTGGATGGTTCGTCCAACATTGACGTGAACATTTCTGTCGGTACTATTTTCTCTATCCTGCGTTGCCCTGAAGGCGTGACCAATCCGACCACCGCCGACTTCCTGCAACCAGGTACTAAACAAGTGTGCGCGGGCTATGCTTTGTATGGTCCCTCCACTATGCTGGTTATCACCACCGGCAACGGCGTGAACGGCTTCACTTTGGACAATGACATCGGCGAATTTATGCTGAGCCACCCCAAGATGATGATTCCTGCCGACACGCAAGAATTCGCTATCAACATGTCCAACCGCCGCTACTGGGAAGAGCCGGTACAGCGTTACGTGGAAGAGTGCGTCAAGGGCAAGGACGGTGGTCGCGAGAAGAATTTCAACATGCGTTGGGTTGCTTCCATGGTTGCCGAAGTACACCGCATTTTGACTCGCGGCGGTATCTTCATGTATCCGTTCGACACCAAAGAAGCGGGCAAGGCAGGCAAGCTGCGTCTGATGTACGAAGCTAATCCGATGTCCTTCATCGTCGAGCAAGCGGGTGGCGTAAGCTCCACCGGCCGTCAACGCATCATGGATGTAAAGCCTGAGGGCTTGCATCAGCGCGTGCCGGTTATCCTCGGCTCGAAGAACGAAGTTGAACGCGTGGTCGGTTACCACAAGGGGGCCTAAGCATGTCCAAGCCGCTCGTTTCCATTGTTATGGGTAGCAGCAATGATTGGGAGATCATGCAACAGGCAGCGCGTGCCTTGCAGGATTTCGGAGTCGAGTTCGATGCGCGCGTGATTTCTGCGCACCGTTCGCCCGATCTGTTGTTTGATTACATCAAGGAAATGAGCGGACAAGGCGTGCAATGCTTTATCGCCGGTGCGGGCGGTGCGGCGCATCTGGCCGGTGTGATTGCCGGCAAGACCACGCTGCCCGTGCTGGGCGTGCCCATCCCTTCAAAATATTTGAAGGGCATGGACTCGCTGCTGTCTATTGTGCAAATGCCCAAAGGCATTCCGGTGGCGACTTTCGCTATCGGCGAAGCGGGTGCGGCGAACGCGGGTTTGTTCGCCGTCTCCATGCTGGCGCTGAATGACCAACAATTGGCAGATAAACTTGTCGATTACCGTAAAAAACAGGCGGAGCAAATTGCCGCCACCACATTACCCACTTTGAGCTGATATGAGTGCATTACACGAATCCAATCTGACCAGCTTGAAGTTTTTGCATCGCGGCAAAGTCCGCGATTTGTATGAAGTTGATGCCGACCATTTGCTGATCGTGCAGACCGACCGTCTCTCCGCTTTTGATTTCATTCTGCCCACGCCTATTCCGGGCAAGGGCGAAGTGCTTACTGCGGTATCGAATTTTTGGTTCAAAAAGCTCGGGCAAGTGATTCCCAATCATCTGTCTGGTATTGATCCCGAATCTGTGGTGAAAACCGAAGCGGAAAAAGCGCAAGTGCGCGGACGCTCGTTCGTCACCAAAAAACTAAAACCATTGCCCATCGAAGCCATTGTGCGCGGCTATCTGGTTGGTTCCGGCTGGAAGGATTATAAGAAGACCGGCGCAGTGTGCGGCATCCTGTTGCCGACAGGCATGCAAGAAGCGCAGAAGTTGCCGCAGCCTTTGTTCACTCCCTCAACCAAGGCCGCCGTAGGTGACCACGACGAAAACATTTCGTTCGAGGAGGCCGAAAAGCTGCTGGGTGCGGACATGGCCTTGCAAGTGAAGAATGCCACGCTGGCGCTTTATACCCAGGCAGCGGAGTATGCGCTGACACGCGGCATCATCATCGCCGATACCAAGTTCGAGTTCGGCACCGATGGTTCCGGCAAGTTATATCTGATTGATGAAGCGCTCACTCCTGACTCTTCGCGCTTCTGGCCGGCCGATCAGTACAAAGTCGGTACTAACCCCCCCAGCTTCGACAAGCAGTTTGTGCGCGACTGGCTGGAATCTTCCGGTTGGAACAAGCAGCCGCCCGCACCACAAGTACCGGCAGATGTATTGCAAAAAACCGCCGATAAATACCGTGAAGCACAGCGACTCTTAACGGGTGCATGAGCTCCATTCCCAATCTCGTCGAAGGATTTCAGCGCTTTCGTAAGCAGCACTTTGAGAGCAATGACAGCCTTTACCAGCAGCTGGTGAAACAAGGTCAGACGCCCAAAACACTGGTGGTGGCTTGTTGTGATTCGCGAGTTGATCCGGCACTGGTGTTAGATTGTTCGCCGGGTGATCTATTTGTCGTGCGTAACGTGGCCAATTTGGTTCCGCCCTCGGAAAGTCGCGCCGGGCACCATGGCACGACCGCCGCTATTGAATATGCTATCCGTATTCTAAAAGTAGAACATATCATCGTACTCGGCCATGCCCATTGTGCCGGTATCAACACACTAGTTAAAACCGGCGGTGAGCGCAATCCGGATTCCTATATGGCGGACTGGATGCATCTGGCAGAAAGCGCGCGCGCCAGTGTGATTGCAGAGATGCCGGATGCTTGTGTGGAAGAACAAATGCGTGTCTGTGAACAGCGTGCAATCCTGGTTTCGCTGGAGAACCTGATGACGTTTGCCTGGGTGCGCGAGTCTGTGGAAAAAGGATCGCTCACGTTACACGGCTGGTATTTTGATATCGAGCATGGTCAGTTATTGCGCTTCAATGCCGCGAGCAATTGTTTTGAAGCCTTATAAAGTTTTGATCCATGGCGAATAAAGACGACTCTCACGGCCTTTCCGCACTGCGCAAAGAGTTCATGCGTGGCACGACAGTTGAGGTTGCCCCGCCCCGCCCTGCCCAGAATGATAACTTTCGCCATCGTTTTGAGATGCGCAAAGAGTTGGGGCGCGGTGCCGCAGGCGAGGTGCATCTGGCTTTTGACACGTATCTGCAACGTGAAGTCGCGCTTAAGCTCACGCGTTCAAGTTATTTGAACAACGCGCAAGAGAGTGTTCGTAACCGCAAGATGTGGCTCAATGAAACCCGGCTTGCGGGAAAGCTACAGCACCCTTTTATCGTGCAGATCTTTGAGGCATGCAGCACAGACGAGTTTGATTATCTGGTGATGGAATATGTGCCGGGCGGAACCTTAAAACAACATGCTGCGTTTGATAATCTGTTGTCGCTCAACCGTGTGATCGACATCCTGTACAAGGTTTGTAATGCCCTGGATTATTCTCACAAAATGGGGATATTGCACCGCGATATCAAACCCAGCAATGTGTTGCTGGGGGAGAACAATGCGGTAAAGGTGTCGGACTTTGGTGCCGCATTCCTGTTTAACTCAGATACAACACAGGTTGATATGGTGGGAACGTTGCCCTTCATGCCACCGGAGCAGTTTTCGCAGGCGCGGCCCTCCATGCAGTCCGATGTTTACGCCGTGGGTGTTATGGCGTACCAGTTGCTCACCGGTATGTTGCCGTTCACGGCCAAGTCTTACGATGAGATGATTTACCAGAAATTGCATGAAGAGGCTCTGCCACTGGAGAAGCGCCGCCAGGATATTCCGCCGGCCCTGCGATTTGCCGTGCACCGCGCAATGCATCGCGACAAGGAGATGCGCTACAGCTCATGGAAAGCATTTTGTGATGATTTGGTGGCGGCCTTGCCCAGTGTGGAGCGGCCGGAAGAAGTGCGTTTTGATTCGGCACATTTTGATGTGCTGCGTAATCTGGCCTTCTTTGCCAACTTTACCGATAACGAGATATGGGAAACCGTGGGTATCAGCCAGTGGCAGGAAAACAAGGCCGGGGAATATATCGTGCGCGAAGGGGATGTGAGCAGCAGCCTGTATGTCACGATCAGCGGCGAGGCGGTTGTAACCAAGAATGAGGTCGAGCTTGCACGTATGCACTCGGGCAACTGTTTCGGTGAAATAGCCTATTTGGATGAAGCCCGGCATGTGCGCCTGGCTACAGTGAAAGCGGTCACCGATTTGCGTTTGATCATGATTGAGGGAGAGTCTTTGCAGCATGCCAGCGACGGCTTGCAGGCGAGTTTTGCCAAAGCATTTTTGAATCTTATGATTACCCGTATCAAAGATACAGACCGGCGTTTGCTTGCGGTTTTGCTTGCATCATCAACGGGCTCTTCTGCGGAGTAAAACAAGCGACAGATTGCGCACAGCGGTGTGCGTCAATGTAGTCTTGTGTCGAGGCGCGGGGTATCCGATTTTCGGCGGCTTGCGCGGTATGAGCACTTTCCGGTTTGTGGTTTACACGCAAGTTTGGCGAGTGCAAGGTATGGTTGCTTGAGAATGAAGCATGCTGTTTGTCGGCGTTACCACCCTCGAATACCGAGAGTGTTGAGCCAACCAAAAGCAGTAAAATGATGCAAAAACCACTCCACAACACCATCCATCCCGAGGCTGTTTCAGCGCCATCGTTGATGAGGTCGGAGATTCTTGCTGAAAGAGGATAAAGAACTCGCATAATTTTGCTCCTGTTGAATAAGTTAAAAACCTTAATTACGCCGTCATACATAAAGACAAAATAAACTGTTGTGTCGAATATCTAAATCTCGGCAGTTAAAGAAACCAGGATAAATATTGGCCCGTCATTTCGTGTGAATATTTCCCACGGACGAGATGCTACCCAACAACTTTTGGCTTGTAAAGCACTTTGTGTGATTTTTTCACACGGCGTGATAGAATCCACAATGTGAATACGAAAACTCAAACAACCGTCGGTTCCCATGTACCCCCGCCCGCGCTAGTGACGGCTTTGCGTCATCTGTTGCGCCCGTTGATTAAACTGTTGTTGGTCAATGGCATTACTTACCCTTTTTTATCCAATTTGCTGAAGTCTCTATATGTAGAAGTGGCGCGTGACGAATTTCTGTTGCACGGCAAGGCGCAGACGGACAGCCGCATCAGCTTATTGAGTGGCGTACATCGCAAGGATGTAAAGCGTCTCGGGGAAGAAAGTCGGCAAGAGCAGAGCACCCCCCCGACGATATCCCTGGGTGCCAAATTGGTGGCCACGTGGACCACGAATGCGCGCTATCTGGATGAAGCGGGACATCATCTTCCTTTGCCGCGCCAAGCCAGCGAAGGTGGGGCAAAATCTTTCGAGGGCTTGGTCAGCTCGGTAAGCAAAGACATTCGCTCGCGGGTGATATTGGATGAGTGGCTGCGTATTGGTATCGCACATATCGATGAGGAGGATCGTGTATGTTTGAATACGGACGCTTTCATCCCCGAAAACGGCTATGAAGAAAAGGCCTATTATTTCGGACAAAATTTGCATGACCATATAGCGGCCGGAGCGCACAACCTGTTGGGACAGAAGCCCTCGTTCTTTGATCGCAGTGTTTATTACAATGAACTTACGCCGGAGTCTGTCGCCGAACTGGCGGAGCTTTCCAAGAGGCTCGGCATGCAAACGCTGATCGCGATCAATAACCGCGCGAAGGTTTTGCAGGACTTGGATGCAAAGAAAGCCGGAGCGGATCAGCGAATTAATTTCGGTATCTATTATTTCAACGCAGAAGAAAAGGAAGCGCGAAATGAAGACTGAAATATACAAATTCAGCCTGATGATGGCAGCCTTTATTCTGTTGTTATTGTTTGGGTCTTCAATGCCGCACGCGGCCGAAACAACGCGTGGCATCGGCGGAACCGGGCATTCCGCGGTCGGCAGCGGTATGGGCGGCACGGGTTACAGTGATAACAAAGCCGGCATCGGCGGAACCGGACACACAAGCGGCGGCATCGGTGGAACAGGTATCAGCGCAAAAGCGGGTATTGGCGGAACCGGGCACAGTGATGGCGGTATTGGCGGGACGGGCATTGTCGGCACCATCACCGGATTCGGCAGTATCTGGGTCAATGGATTGGAAGTGCAATACGATGCAAAGACACAGGCCGCGCAAGGGCTGGCCGTGGGACAAGTCGTGGTGATTGAAGCCAAGGGCGACAATAACGCACTACAGGCTGACAAGGTCTCGGTGATCAATGCCGTGGAAGGGCAGATATCGGCATTTAATGCAGATCAAAACAAGATTTTACTTTTGGGGCAAAATATAAATATCACACCGCAAACCATTGTTCATGACCGGCAAAATAATGCGACGCTGCCGAAGTTGCAACAAGGCGAGCATATCAAAGTGAGCGGCTTGCGTTTGCCCAACGGTGATGTCGTTGCTTCATATATCGAGCGAAATAGTCTGAAGCCCGAGACGGGACTGGTAGGCCCGATCACCGCGATTAAGGGCGACGAAGTCGAGGTGTACGGGCTAAAGATTAGAAACGCGAACAGCAAGGGACTCAGTATCGGCCAAGAGATCCAGGCAAAAGGACAGATGCAGGGCGATATTCTGATTGCAAGCGAGGTTACGGCCAGCGCATCGGCACAACTCTACAGTCGTGCCGGACATATCAATCTGCAGGGTTATGTGGGAGAAGGAAGCAAAGCGGGACAGATCCGGGTAGGCAGTTTGGAGGTGTTGATTTCCGACCCGGCATTGAAATCCGATCACAAATTGGATGCTCTGCTTCCCGGTGAGCTGGTTCAGATCAGCGGGCGATTTGATAATGAACACAGAATTGTTGCCGACAGAGTTGAATTCAGTCGCGACCGTCCGGAAAGAATACAGATGAACAGCACCGGAAGAGGCGAACTGCACGGCGTGGAAAAGGTTGAACGTGAACAGCATGACGATAAGCCGGATCGTCACGAGCATGTCGAGCGCCCCGACCAACCCGACCGTTCGGATCATTCGGATGCCGAGAAAAAATCCGAGCACTCGAATTAAATGAATATCTCTACGCGTAATATAAGCAAAATCATCTTGGCCGGACTGTTAATGCATAGTCATTTGCTGATGGCCGAACCGGGGATATTCAATCTGAGTAGCGGCATAGATTTCAGTAGCGGTAAATATGGCGCAAGCAAATCCACGGACATCACATATATCCCTTTGACCGGAAAATATGAGACCGGCGACTGGTTGTTTAAACTGACTGTCCCTTATATCAGCGTCACCGGACCGGCGAACACGACCGCGAATATCGGGCAGGCCGTGTATAAAAATAACGATGTGAGAACGGATGCCGGTATGGGCGATGTGGTGGCGAGCAGCAGCTACAGTCTGGTCAACTCGGCGCGCAGCGGTATGTTGCTGGATGTCACGGGAAAAGTGAAATTCGGCACGGCCGAAAAATACAAAGGTCTGGGCAGCGGAGCCAACGATTATGCAACTGAGAGCAGCCTGTACAAAATCTTTGAGCGCCGCAGTGTGTTCGGGACCGTGGGTTATAAGGTCTTCGGAGCTTCCCAGGGATATTCGCTTAACAATGTTTTTTACGGTTCACTGGGATTTAGTCAGAAAATCGACAATCAGGTATCCACGGGGCTGATTGTCGACTACAGACAGGCGACGACAGTGTGGAGTGATCCGCAGAAGATGTGGACGGTATTCCTGAATAAAAAAATAGACAGCAAATGGAAGATGCAGACCTATCTGTTCAGCGGTAGCGGTACATCCAGCCCGGACTTTGGCGGCGGTGCCATGTTCATCAAGACGATGCGCTGAGAGCCGGCTAGTGTGATTTGATACCTTTGAGTTCGCGGTAACGCGATTTGTCGGCCTCAAATTTTGCTTTCACATTAATCAATTCCTGCTCGTTTTGACTTTGCTCTTTTTCCAATTTGGCCACGCGTGCGCCGCTCTCCGCAATATCTTCAAGCAATGATTTGGGGATCTTGCGGTTTTGTTTAAGCAGAGCATCCTGCTCTTTGTTGTGTTCCGCAGCGCCTTCGCGGGCGGATTTAAGCATGGTCGTAACGCTGTTGATACGGGCCTCCACTTGTTGCAAGCCGCGATCCCGTGCCAGATCAATTTCCTTCTCGTTACTGAATGTGCTCAATAAAGAGGTATCGCGGCGCTTGGCTTCGATAGCAATTTGTTGTGCGGCCAATTTCTTGGCATCTTCACTGTCTTTGTTGCGCTGCTCTTCCGCGGTGAGCTTTTCGATACGTTTTTCCACGCGGCCTTTGTCGCTGAGCCGGGTGGCATCTTTGTTGGCATACTCGGGGGGAATGGTTTCGCCGTAGTGCGTTGTACCGTTATCGTCGACCCATTTATACAGTTTTGCTTCTGCATTTCCGCACAAGGTTGCGCATAAGGCCAGACTGATTCCCAACAATTTTGTATTACGCATTTTTCACCCCGTAATGATCACGATAAGACTGCACTGCCTGCAGATTCTGCACCAACTCGGCACGCCCCTGCAAATACGCCAACAGGTCGTCCAGTGCCGCGATGGAGACGACTGGCAACCCGTAGTCACGCTTGACCTCCTGTACTGCGGACAACTCGCCCTGCCCGCGTTCCATACGATCCAGCGCGATGACCACGCCGCAGGGTGTGGCACCCGCCGCGCGGATGAGTTCGATAGACTCACGTACCGAAGTGCCCGCCGAGATCACATCGTCGATGATAAGCACCCTGCCCTGCAATTTTGCACCGACGGTATTGCCGCCTTCGCCGTGGTCTTTGGCCTCCTTGCGGTTGAAGCAATAGGGCACATTGTGCCCCTGCTCGGAGAGCATCATCGAGGTGCCTGCAACCAGCGGAATCCCTTTATAAGCCGGGCCGAACAGCATGTCGAACTCGATGCCGGAGGCAAGAATGGCCTGTGCGTAAAACTGGCACAGCTCGCGCAATGCCGCGCCGTCCTGGAATAGGCCGGAGTTGAAAAAGTATGGCGACAAGCGCCCTGCTTTGGTTTGAAACTCGCCGAAGCGCAACACATTTTGTGCCACGGCGAAGCGGATAAAGTCCTGACGGTAAGCGTGCATAAAAAGTTTAGGAAACGAATTGAACAGTGCAGCCATTATAATGCGCGTCTTCATTTATCGAGAAAATTCATGCGCATCATTTCGCTAAACCTCAACGGCATCCGTTCCGCCTATAACAAAGGCATGCTGGAATGGTTCTCCAAACAGAATGCCGACATCCTGTGTGTGCAGGAGCTCAAGGCACAAGCCGGCGATATGAGCCCGGACATGCTTGCTCCGTTGGGTTACCACGGTTACTTCCATTATGCCGAGAAAAAGGGATATAGCGGTGTCGGCATTTATAGCAAACGCAAACCAGACAATGTGATTGTCGGGCTGGGCATAGCCGAGTTTGATGCCGAAGGGCGCTATATCGAGGCACAGTTCGGCAACCTCAGTGTTGTCTCGCTTTACCTGCCTTCCGGTTCCAGCGGTGAAGAGCGCCAGACGGTGAAGTTCAAATTTCTCGATGCGTTTATGCCGCACATGGTTGCATTGATGGAGAGCGGCCGCGACGTGATCGTATGCGGCGACTGGAACATCGCCCATACCGAGAAAGACCTGAAAAATTGGAAGGGCAACAAAAAGAATTCCGGCTTCCTGCCGGAAGAACGTGCCTGGCTCACCGAGTTATTCGACCGCGTTGGTTTCGTCGATGTGTTCCGTAAACTGCATCCCGAACTGGAAGCTTACACTTGGTGGTCGAACCGGGGCCAAGCCTGGGCGAAAGATGTCGGTTGGCGTCTCGACTATCAGGTCGCCACACCGCACATGGCAGAGAAAGCCCTAAGCAGCGGAATCTACAAAGAGCAGCGCTTCAGCGACCATGCCCCGATGATGGTTGATTACGCGGACTGAATGATGGTTATTTTGCTTCATCAATCATGCGTATCGTTTGCGCCTCGACTTCGCGCGCGACCGCGGCCAGCGTCGCATCCTGCGATAGCGATGAAAGTATGCCGCTGGGCTTGATCATTCCAATGTGTGTCTTACCGCCTTCGGTGTAGACCGAAATGCGGCATGGCAGCGCCATGTTTAACTTCAAATCAGCGGCCATCACTTTGGCAGCCTGTCCCGGATTGCACACTTCAAAGATGCGCACCTGTGGCTCGAATGAAACACCTTTGCCGCGTAAGGTGTTGCCGATGTCGTGGACATGCAGCACGCCGAAGCCGTTGCGCTTCACCGCCGCATCCAGATCGGCCGCGGCCTGCTCGAATGTTTTGCTACTCTCAACCAGGTAATACATTTTTCACCTCCTGAACCAGCACATAAGGACTTACTACCACCGCCCATACATCGGCATCGGCCTCATACCACGCTAATGCTTGTGTATCGGTCACGGCGTTAATTCCACCTTCGGATAACCATTGTGAGACCTGTTTTTTGTTGTCTTCCGAAATCTGAAAAGCCACCTCGACCAGATCGAGATTGGCGCTAACCTGTATTGCCGCACCGCTTGCGAAAAAGCGCTGCAACTCTTTCCATGCGATGCGTGAGGTTTCAAGGTTTACTTTGGCGCGCAGAACTTCCTGTAGCTTGGATGTAGACATTAAAAATGCTTTCTAATTACAGTTTCGTGTTGTTCAGATAATTGTCTTTGATGCGCATGTAATGCTCGGCGGAGTATTTCAAATAGGCGATCTCTTCTTCCGTCAGCGCGCGTACCGCCTTGGCCGGCCGTCCCATATACAACATGCCGCTCTCTAAGGTCTTGCCCGGCGAGATTAAACTGCCCGCAGCTATCATCACCTGGTCGGGGATCACCGCGTCATCCATGATGATAGAGCCCATGCCGATCAGGCACTCGTTGCCGATGCTACAACCGTGCAAAATGACCGAGTGTCCCACCGTCACATAGTCGCCAATAATGAGCGGCGAGCCTTGCGGATGTTCCGCTGTCTTGTGCGATACATGGCCTATGCTCAGATCCTGCACATTCGTGCCGCGACCGATCACAATGCGGTTCACGTCACCGCGCAACACCGTGTTGCACCAGATGGAACTGTCGTCGCCGAGCTGGACGTCGCCGACTACCTGACAGGAAGGATGCAGGTAGACGCGTTCGCCGACGATGGGAAATGTAGCAAGATAGGAAGATAGCGGCATCGCGTGCTCAGATAAAATTCAATTCGAGATAGAACGCGTCCTGCCCGATCTTCACCGGCAGCAGCACCGTCTGGCCGGGATGATGATGCACGATTTCGTGCCCCTCGCCCGTCAGCAATTGCGGCCGCTGCATATCGAAATCATGACCGCGCTCTGAGAGGATGCGCTTCGCCCCGCCCACCAGCATGTTGATCAGTTCTCCGGCGAGGTCTGCCGCCTCTTTGTCTGCGGTGCTAATCTCTTGTCCTATCAGATTGCGCGAAATTTCGCGTATCGTCGGCAAGGTAAGCGTGAGCGCCACACTGCCACTGGCATTGGCAGCCTGCATGCCGATCAGACTGGAGACTTCGCCCTTGGCGATATTGCCCTGCTTGGCTTCCGGCACGCCGGGCTGTATCTCCAGATTCACCATAGTGGAAAAAATGGTGAACAGAGATTCCAGCAAAGCATGCGTCATCACGATGTCCATGCGGCCTTCGTAATCCACCGCAATGGGTTGGCGCTTTTCTGCGGCTCTATTGGTGTGTCTCATCGTATTTTCCAGATAAATTGTGCAGTGATCTTGTGAAGCCTGTAGAGCACAATGTGCTACGCTGATTGCATCCTACGCGGACTACGGTTTAGTGTAGCGCGCGAAAATGCCCCATCTCCGCATTTTTGACCCGGATGGGGGAGGTGTTAATGTAGTTGGATAGTGGCATGATCGAAAAGCGTTCAGCTTTTTCTGTTGCGCCAATATCCGGGACGACGGCTATCGTGTGCAATGGCAAGAACCTCAATCTGTTCGCCTTGAATGCGGTAAATCACACCATAACGAAAATGCCGGAGATGACAGCGGCGGAGATACTTATTTAGAGGATGCCACGCTAGAGGTTGTTTGCGGATTCGGATCAGCGCTTCATCAACGTCCGAAGCGAATCGAAATCCCAAGCCGGGCTGCTGTAACTCAAGATATGCGAAAGCCCCATCCAATTCTTCGCGTGCTGCAAGTGCAAAAAACAAACGCATCATTGGCGATATTTCAACATCACTTCATCTGCGCTTACTAGAGGCATCTCGCCCCTATCAATCGCTGCCGCACGCTGCTCACATTCGGCGACCCATGCTTGTTCGACTGCCGGGTCGCTGGGGCTGACCAGTCCAAACAACGCATCCAACAAAGCCAGCTTATCTTGCTCCGGCAACCCTTTGGCCTGCTGAACTAAAGTATCGACGATTGCGCTCATGGTGATTCCTCAAGAGATGATTGGGGAAATCTTACGACAAAATATCGTGGTCTGTCCCCAGTTGTTCCAGTTGTTCATTTTTAATTCTTAATTCCTTTTGAATTTATTCACGGGGGGCTTAATAGCAAACAAGAGTTGTGCAACCTCCGCATTTAATAACTTCTTATCTTTTAGGCCTAGTGATTTACGAATATCAAGTACGAATCGTGTAAACGCAATAATTTCCGATTCCGTTTCCAACGATGCTCCTGCCTCCCAAAAAGCAGCAAGCTTTCTGATAACGGACTCCTCACCAAACATGCAGATGCGTGCTTTTGCATCGGTAAGTTTAGCAAGCTGTTCTAGCTCTTGTTCTTTTTTACCTAGGCGCTGAGCAGATACCACAAGAGAAACGGCCTCTAGAAAATCGACGTAAGCTAAGTTTCGTGATTCTAAAAGTTGCTTTGCTTCATTGTTTTGTCTCGCAAAATAATTCTGCAAAAATGCACCGACCACAACGCCAAAAATTGATAGCAAAGCAGCAATAGCAACTGTCATAGGCGCTCCTTAATAGCTAACGAAAAGCCCGTAGAGCGCAAAAATCAACGGGCATTGTGCCGTATGTTGATGAAAATGATGCAATGCGCTGCGCTTATTGCACCCTATCTAAACTCATCCCACCAACTTCCACTTCATCTTCTCCCCCGCCCGTAGCGGCACGAGCTGATGTTCACCAAACCCTACCGACGCTGGCACCTGCCACTCTTCTTTGCGCAAGGTGACCTTGTCGGTATTGCGCGGCAGGCCGTAGTAGTCAGCACCGTAGAAGCTGGCGAAGGCTTCCAGCTTGTCCAGCGCGCCTGCTGCCTCGAACGCTTCGGCATACAACTCGATGGCGCTGTGTGCAGAATAGCAACCGGCGCAGCCGCAGGCGTTTTCCTTCGTGTGTTGCGCGTGCGGGGCGCTGTCGGTGCCGAGGAAGAATTTTTTGCTGCCGCTGGTGGCGGCTTTCACCAACGCTTCGCGGTGCGTCTCGCGTTTCAATATCGGCAGGCAGTAGAAGTGCGGGCGGATGCCGCCGACCAGCATGGCGTTGCGGTTGTAGAGCAGGTGTTGCGGGGTGAGGGTGGCGGCGATGGTATCTGCTGCACTCATCACAAACTGCGCGGCATCCTTGGTGGTGATGTGCTCGAACACCACGCGCAGGCTGGGCAAATCTTTCAGTAGCGGTTGCATCACCTTGTCGATGAACACGGCTTCGCGGTCGAAGATGTCGATGTCTGCATTGGTTACTTCGCCGTGTACCAATAGCGGCATGCCGCAGCGTTGCATTTCTTCCAGCGCGGCGTAGGTCTTGCGCAGATTGGTGACGCCTGCGTCGGAGTTGGTGGTGGCACCTGCCGGATATAACTTCACTGCATGCACGATGCCGCTGGCTTTGGCTTTTTTGATTTCTTCGGCACTGGTGTTGTCGGTGAGGTACAGCGTCATCAGCGGTTCGAATTTCATGCCTTGCGGTAACGCTTTTAAAATGCGCTCGTGGTAGGCCATGGCTTGCGCGGTGGTGGTGACGGGCGGGCGCAGGTTGGGCATGACGATGGCGCGGGCAAACTGTCTGGCGGTATCGGGTAGCACCGAGGCCATCAGCGTGTCATCGCGCAGGTGCAGGTGCCAGTCGTCGGGGCGGGTGAGTTTGATTTCCATTGTTGTCATTTTGAATCCTTAACAAATCGTAGGCTGGTGGTGAGCAACGCGAACCCCAGCATGCTCACGGCCAACAAATGCTGGGGTTCGTACCTCACCGCCAGCCTACTAAAGCCAATACCTTGCTTAATGTTCCAGCGGTGTGTTGCGCGTCTCCGGCAAGAATAACAGACCGACGACAAAGGCCAAACACAGCAGCCCCGCCGGATACCAGATGCCGAGCGACACATCGCCCATGTGTGTGCCGATAAGGGTGACCATGAATGGCGACATACCGCCTATCCAGCCTGCGCTCAGGTTGTGCGGCAAGGCGGCGGCGGTGTAGCGCGTGCGCGCGGGGAACAGCTCGGCCAGCACGGCAGTTTGCGGGCCGGTGATGAGCGCCAGCGCTACCACTAGGATCAGCAGCAGTGCGACGAGGGCGGGAATGTTGGTGTGTTGCGCGTCGGCTTTGTCCGGCCAGCCTGCGGCTTGCAGTGTTTGTTTCAGGGCTGCGATGTCGAAGCCCGCGACCGACGGCTGCCCTTGTACCGCGACTTGGGCCGTTGCCCCGCCCTGCTCTTGCAGCACATACACCACACCTTGTTTGGTGAGCCATTCCTGGTTGCGCTCACAATCGTTGCGCGCTTTGACGAAGGGGTTGTAGTGACAACCTTCCCCGCTAAGCCGGACTTCGACGTTGCGGTTGAAGTCGGCCAGTGCGGGGTTGCCGAAATGCAGCAGGCCGTGGAACACGGGCAGGATGGCGATCGCGCCGAGCAGCAGACCCGCGAGCAACACCGGCCTGCGCCCTACCCTGTCCGACAGCCAGCCGCAGAACACGGTGAGCGGGAACAGCGCGACGGTGGTGAGCATCACCAGCGTACTGGCGAGTTGTGCATCGATCTTCACCACGCTTTTGAGGAACACGTTGGTGTAGACCTGCGAGGAAAAGAACAGCAGCGAGCCGCCCGCCGAGATGCAGAAGAACAGCAGTGCCATACGACCCAGTGTGCGCCTGTCTTTCAGGCATTCGCGCAGCGGCGCTTTGGACAAAGTCTCGCTGTTCTGCATCTCAAGGAACACGGGAGATTCGATCATGTTCAACCGGCTCTTGAGCGAGATGAGCAGCAACACGATGGAGAGCAGGAAGGGCACGCGCCAGCCCCATTCGCCGAACTCGGCGGGGGTCAGCCAATATTGCAGCAACAGCACTTGCAGCATGGAAGCCATGATGCCCAGTGGCCCCATCAATTGCAGCACGCTGGTGTAAAAGCCGCGCCGGTTGGCGGGCGCGTGTTCGGTGAGGTACACCGCTGCGCCGCCAATCTCGCCACCTACGGCAAAGCCCTGTAACAAGCGCAACAGCAACAGCAGCGCCGGAGCCAGCAGGCCGACCTGTTCGTAGGTGGGCAACAGGCCGACCGCGAAGGTGGTCACGCCCATTAGGAAGATGGTGGCGATGAAGACAGGGCGGCGACCGTATTTGTCACCCAGCGAACCGAACACCGCCGCACCCAGCGGGCGCACCAGCATACCCACACCGAACGTGGCGAGGCTGGCCAACAGCGCGGCGGTCGGGTTGTCCGGCGGAAAGAACAACTCGCTGAAATAAACCGCCAGCGAGGCGAAGGTGAGGAAGTCGTACCACTCCAGAAAGGTGCCGAAACAGGCGGCGAGCACGACCTTGCGTTGGGTGGGGGTGATTGCAGGTGCGGCGGCGAGGGGAACAGAAGTATTCATCGTCGATATTCTATCAGGCGACAAGGGGGAAATTTGTTGCGATTGAGGGGTTTCTACAGCTGCAAAGCTCTATTATTTATCACTACTCTCCGCATGCATCAGTTGTACTACACCTTCTACAATACGAAGGTCGCGAGGCGAGAGGCGTACTAATTTATCCACGATAGGAAGGATTCCTGCATGCTCTTTGCCGAGCACGACTAAACCGGTTTGTTGTTGTGATAACTGTGATTCCACCTTCGCCCCTGAGCCGAAGCGCAACCATTGTGCTGACACGCCTAACCATGCCGCAAGCGCCAGTAACTTTGGTTGTG
>JAGVIV010000264.1 GCA_020055845.1 Betaproteobacteria bacterium | reverse complement strand
CTGGTGCCCGCCTCCCTGGGGCTGCGCTACTCCACAGGTGCCGCGCTCACTTGGTTCTCGCCCGTGGGGCCGCTCAAATTGAGTTATGGATTACCCATAGGGGTGCAGCAACAGGATAAACTACAGCGTTTCCAATTTACGCTCGGTACGCTATTTTAACGGTCTGAGTCTGTGCAAGTTTTGCTATTAGGAGGCGAAATGAAAAAGATACTGGGTATGGGCATATTGCTAGCAGCGTGCAGCGCATCGCTGTATGCGGCTGATTTTAGAGTCGGGGTCGTCAATACCGAGCGTATCTTGCGCGAATCGCTGCCGGCGGTGAAAGCCGAGAAAAAAATCGAAAAAGAGTTCGCCGACCGCGATCAAGACATCAAGCAGATGATGAAGCAGGCCAAGGAGATCCAATCTTCTCTGGAAAAGGACGGGGCAAAACCGGATGCGGAACATCGCAGCAAAGAACGTGAGCTGGCGAATCTGAATGTCAATCTGCAACGTCTGCAGCGCGAATTTCGCGAAGATTTGAATCTGCGCAAGAACGAAGAGTTGGCGCAGGTTTTGGCACGCGCGGACAAAGCCATTCAGGCGATTGCCGCGAGCGAGAAATACGACCTCATCCTGCAAGAAGCGGTGTACCGTAATCCGCAGATCGATATCACCGACAAGGTGCTGGAATATCTGGCGGATGAGAAAAACGGCGACAAGACCGGCAAATAATTAACGGTGTATCCCATGGATCGTAAAGCCTACCGCTTGGCGGACATCGTGGCGCGTTTCGGCGGACGCGTCGAGGGTGATGCCGACACCACGGTGAACCAGATTGCTACACTGGATAGCGCGGGCGCTCAGCACATCGCTTTTCTGGCCAATTCAAAATATCGCAAACAGCTTGATTCAACCGGGGCCGGAGCTGTGATCGTGGGGGAGGCGGATGCCGATGCCACACCGCGGCCGCGCATCGTTTGTGCCAATCCCTATTCGTATTTTGCCAGACTCTCCGCTTTCCTCAATCCGCTTCCCGCATTCGAAGCGTCTGTCCATCCCAGTGCCGTAATCGGCGAGGGGGCCGAGATTGGCACCGGTGTGCATATCGGCGCGCATGTGGCGATCGGTGCGGGCGCGCGTATCGGCATCGGCAGTGTCATCATGGAAGGTTGCAGCGTAGGCGCGAATACTTCTCTGGGCGCGAACACGCGCTTGTATCCGCGCGTGGTGGTGTACCACGACTGCGTACTGGGCGATAACGTCATCGCGCACTCAGGGGCGGTCATCGGTTCCGACGGTTTCGGTATGGCATGGGAAGACGGACGCTGGCTTAAGATTCCCCAGATTGGCCGCGCAATCATCGGCAACGATGTGGAAATCGGGGCGAATACCACAATCGATCGCGGTGCGCTGGATGACACGGTGATCGAGGATGATGTGAAACTGGACAACCAGATTCAGGTCGCGCACAACGTGCGCATCGGTGCGCACACCGCCATCGCAGGCTGCGTGGGCATCGCGGGTAGCACCACCATTGGCCGCTATTGCCGCATCGGTGGCAGCGCGGGCATTCTGGGACATCTGAGCATCGCGGACGGAGTGGAAATCTCTTCGTTTACCCTGGTGGGTAAATCGATACGCGAAAAAGGCGTGTACAGCGGCATCTATCCTTTTAGCGAGAAAGATAGCTGGCTTAAAAACGCCGTGCATTTGCGCCATCTGGACGACATGGTGGGGCGCATCAAAACATTGGAAAAAGAACTAGAAGCATTAAAGAGGAGAGATTGATGAGTAAGACTATGGACATCAACGAAATCATGCAGCACCTGCCGCACCGTTTTCCGTTTCTGCTGATAGACCGCGTGCTGTCTATCGATCCGGGCAACGAAATCGTGGCATTGAAGAACGTGTCCATGAACGAGCCGTTTTTTCCCGGACACTATCCGCATCACCCGGTCATGCCGGGAGTGCTGATCATCGAGGCGATGGCGCAGGCCGCCGCCATTCTGTCGTTCACCGGCGGAGCGGGCAAAGCCGACGACAGCAAAGTGTATTACTTCGTGGGTATCGACAACGCGCGCTTCAAACGCCCGGTGGTGCCGGGTGACCAGCTCATCCTGACGGTCAAGCCGCTG
>JAGVIV010000127.1 GCA_020055845.1 Betaproteobacteria bacterium | reverse complement strand
ATCCGGCCACGCCTCGGCAAAAGAGCGCATGTATTTGAGGTTGCGCGGTGAAAACCCCTTCATCACGGGAAAAGCAGTGCACAAATCATGCGCCAGCCGCTCGATCACCTTGGCACCCCAGCCTTGCTCGGCCTGCCGCGCCAGAATGTCGCGCCCGATCTGCCAGTAGAGCAAGACCAGCTCGCGGTTGACTGCCAGCGTGGCGCGCTGCTGGGCCGTGTGGATGCGGGATTTCAGATCGAGCAACCATTCGTGGTAACCGGCTGGGGTGGGCGTGAGGGAAACGGGTTGATCGGTCATAGAACCTCCTTTACGCCACCGTAACCTAGCCGTTCATCAGCAAGAACAGTAGCTAGTCAATAGCCAAGCCGCGTCAGATACAGAATGCAGGGGATACCAGCATCAACTCACAGCCAACGCGTGTGCAATAGCCTGCCGCTTGTGCATCAATGGTATCAACGAACAGACAGATGCAGTCCGCTTCCCGATAGAGGCAATCCGACAGTCTGGTAAAAATGCGGCAGATCACTCAAGTCGTCAAACACCGCAGCCGCTCCGGTAAAGTCCTGTTTGCAGGTATAGGGATTAATAGTGACATAAGTCTTGATCCCCGCAGCCAGTGCAGAGCGCAAACCATTGTTGGAATC
This sequence comes from Betaproteobacteria bacterium, assembly GCA_020055845.1. Lineage (GTDB taxonomy): Bacteria > Pseudomonadota > Gammaproteobacteria > Burkholderiales > Gallionellaceae > PALSA-1006. The sequence goes on along the minus strand of JAGVIV010000127.1, from coordinate 2,731 downwards.
TTCCAGCGCGATGCAATCGGCGGCACTCAGCTTTAATTCGCGCAATACCCAATCGTAAATATCCGGCGCGGGCTTTTTATGCGGCACGATATCGCCGCAGCCATTCGCGGAAAAATATTTCGCCCAATCTTTACCCAGCCCGACCTCCAGCAACGCCGAAACATTCTCCGGCGTGGTGGTAGTAGCGATAGCGAGTGTTATTCCGGCGGCATGCGCGTCGGTGATGAGCTGCTTAATGCCGGGACGCAAAGGGATCTGGCCGCCGCGCAGCATGGCGGTGTAATAACCGGTCTTCACCGCATGCAAGTTTTTGACGAAGCCATCGTAGTCCGCAGGCTTAGTGAAGCCCGACAAAAAGCGCTCGACAAAATATTTGATGCGCTCCTTGCCGCCCGTCACTGCAAGCAGCTTGTCGTACAGCGCCACATCCCAATTCCAGTCCAAACCGTTTTCAGCAAACGCCTTGTTGAAAGATTGACGGTGACCGTCTTCCGTGTCGGCCAGCGTGCCGTCCACATCGAATATGATGGCTTTAATGTTCATCGGCTTATTTGCCCATTCCCGGCATCATGCCTTTCATGCCGCGCATCATTTTCGCCATGCCGCCTTTGCTGCTGAACATTTTCATCATTTTCTGCGTCTGCTCAAACTGGTTAAGCAGTTGATTGACATGCATCACTTGCACGCCCGCACCCGCCGCGATACGGCGTTTGCGCGACGCCTTGATCTGTTCGGGATGGGTGCGCTCAAATGCAGTCATCGAATTGATGATGCCCTCGGTGCGGTTGATCTGGCGGTCATCCACCTTCGCGCCTGCCGCCGCTTGGGAAAGCTGCGCGGGTAGCTTATCCATCATCGCGGTAAGTCCGCCCATTTTCTTCATTTGCACAATCTGCATTTTGAAATCGTTCAGATCAAAGCCTTTGCCGCTTTGCATCTTCTTTGCCAGCTTTTCCGCTTCCGCCTGATCCACGCCGCGATGCGCCTCTTCGATCAGCGACAATACGTCCCCCATACCGAGCACGCGCTGCGCCATGCGGTCAGGGTGGAATGCTTCGAGGCCGTTCATTTTTTCGCTCACGCCGACGAACTTGATCGGCTTGCCGGTGACGTGACGCACCGACAGTGCCGCGCCGCCGCGTGCATCGCCGTCCAGTTTGGTGAGGATCACGCCGGTCAGCGGCAACGCATCGCCGAAGGCCTTGGCGGTATTCACCGCGTCTTGCCCGGTCATCGCATCCACCACGAACAAGGTCTCTATCGGCTTCAATGCGGCGTGCAGCTGTTTGATCTCTTCCATCATCGCCGTATCTACCGCCAAGCGTCCGGCAGTATCGACGATCAGCACTTCATGGTGATGCTTGCGCGCAAAATCGAGTGCCGCCAAAGCGATATCCTGCGGCTTCTGCGTGATGTCGGAAGGGAAAAAATCGACTTCGATCTGCTGTGCCAAGGTGCGCAACTGCTCAATTGCAGCGGGGCGGTACACGTCACAGCTCACCAGCAACACTTTTTTCTTGTTCTGCTCGCGCAACAGCTTGGCAAGTTTGCCGCTCGTCGTCGTCTTACCGGCACCTTGCAAACCCGCCATCAAAATCACGGCGGGCGGAACGACGGCGAGATTGAGCGCATCGTTGTGCTCGCCCATCAGCTTGGTCAGTTCGCGATTCACCACACCGATCAACGCCTGCCCGGGACTCAGGCTGCCGACAACCTCCTGTCCAAGCGCGGCTTGTTTTACCTGGGCGGTGAACTCTTTGACGACGGGCAGGGCTACGTCCGCCTCAAGCAGCGCAAGGCGCACTTCGCGCAACGCATCCTGAATATTGTCCTCGCTGAGCCGCGTTTGACCGCGCAGATTTTTGACGATGCCTGAAAGGCGCTGGGTAAGGTTGTCTAACATGGTTATAGCTCGAAATAGTTAGTGTAGAATTCGCGAAGTCTAAAACATCTGCCCGCATCATGTCGAACTTCGTTCTAACTCTCGTTACCTTTTTTGCCTATGGCACCCTGGCCTTCTACTTTTGGCGGGCGCAAATCGCGGGCAATGCGGAAGCCTTGAACCGTGGCGGACTGGGCCATGCCGTCGGCATTCCTCTGGCGCTCCACGCCTGGCTGCTGTACGGGAACCTGTTCATTGTCGGCACGCTCAATCTGAGCCTGGTGTATGCGGTATCGTTGATCTTATGGCTGACCATGCTAGTGTATTGGGTCGCCCGCTTCTTCTACCCGCTGGCCAGCTTGTTGACGCTGGTATTGCCCTTGGCCGCAATAGGAGTGGCTTTGCCCGCATTATTCCCCGAAGTATACAAACTCTCCGAGCCGACCTCGTGGATGTTCGATGCCCACGTATTGGTCGCCATGCTGGCTTATAGCCTTTTCACCATCGCGGCACTACATGCGGGACTGATGTCACTGGTGGAAAAACGCCTGCACCACGCGACCTTGCCGAAAGTATTAAAAAATCTGCCGCCTCTGCTGACCATGGAAAAACTCCTGTTCCGCATCGTCGGTGCGGGATTGGTATTGCTGACGCTCACGCTGGCTTCGGGCATCGTGTTCTCCGAACAGATATTCGGCAAACCCTGGCAGTTCAACCACAAGGTTCTGTTCGGCTTCATCTCCTGGGGCGTGTTCGCCGTGCTGCTGCTCGGCCACACCTTTCAAGGCTGGCGCGGACGCACCGCCGTACGCTGGACATTGAGCGGGTTTGGCTTTTTGATCTTGGCGT
>JAGVIV010000261.1 GCA_020055845.1 Betaproteobacteria bacterium | reverse complement strand
CGCTTGCTTGGCTTTACATCATTCACAAAGCACAAGATACCCAATTCGCCGTTCGCACCGTGGTACGGCAACGTAATCCCGGAACGCAGACCGAAACTAGCGGCTTCTTCGTACATTTCTTTTTGCTTATTACTGGCGAATATTGCAGGTTCCCAAATCAACGGAGTTGATCGCGCCACACAGTGAGTGACAGTTGGATCAACGTTAACCAATTGATTGCTGTCATAGCTACTGCGCCATTGAGTTGAATAGTTACTGCGCAGAAGCGCCTCGCCAAGTGGCATTGCCCGCTCAGGCACAACGGCGATTAGCGTCTTGTCAAAGCCATAAGCATTTCCCAACTGGAAAATGGACTTTTGCCATGCCTCTTCAGAAGTGCAGTCCAGCAAGTCCGTAAAACGTTCGATGGATTTCATACGCACCAATCCTTCTTGATAATCCAGAGGTTGTGTAAAAGGAGCTCTTTACCGCTGCGGCATTTTTCTTCGAGCAGGATAGTAAACCGATTCATTACAAGAAAGTTCGGCATCTGTTTTGCGCTCGCAAGTTAAACCCGGTGACACAGGGGCATCTTCTACCGTATCATCCGCCCGCCCAATGCGATGAGCCCGCCCTGATCATGTCAAACGACCAACCCGCAGAACCACAAAACAATCGGCAGACCATTCTTAATCTGTTGCAGAAGCATCAGCTGGTAGAGGGCATGGTGCGCAAGCAGGACATGCCGCACCACGATCTGGTTGAGACGCTGGTGCGCAAGCAGAATCTGGCCAAACTGAAACAAGTCCTGAACGAATCCGACCCGTCCGATGTTGCCCAGATATTGGGAGAGCTCTCCCCCGAGGAGCAGATTTTTGTATGGGACCAACTCAGTGAAAATCGCAAGGAGTTGATCCTGCGCGACGTCCCGATCTCGGTGCTGAATGCGCTGGGAAAGCGCGAGTTCAAGAATGAAAGATCCCGCATCAAAGCGTTCGGCCTGCATGAAGGCCGTCTGCGCGAAATTACTATCCACACCAGCGAAGAGTTGCTTAATACCAAGCCGGTATGGATCGATTTGGTCGGGCCCACCTTCGAGGAGCGCACTTGGGTGGGGGATATCTTCGGGATAGAGTTGCCCGACCCGGAAAAATTGAGTGACCTTGAAGCCAGCGCCCGATTTTATATCGAGGAAAATGGCGAGATTCATTTGCACTCCGACTTTTTGCTCGACCTCGAAGACGAGTCGCGCAACGTCGCCGTCGCCTTCATCCTGTATCAGGATATTCTGTTTTCGGTGCGCTCGGAAGAGTTGCCGGTGTTCCGTTTGCAGCGCTTGCGCGCCTTTTCCCAGCCCAATTACGTTTCGGATTCGCGCGATGTGCTGCTGGATCTCTACGCTGCCGATGCGGAATATTCGGCGGACGCCATGGAAGATATGTATCGGGGTTTGGAAGCAGTTGGCAAACAAGTGCTCAACAAAAAAATGACCGATGAAGATGCCGCAAAAATATTGGTTGCCATCGCCCACGAGGAAGACTTGAACGGGCGCATCCGCCGCAATGTGCTGGATACGCGCCGCGCGGTTTCATTTTTGATGCGCAGCAAATTTCTCGAAAAACACCAGGTGGAAGACGCGCAACAAATTCTGCGCGACATTGAGTCGCTCGACGGTCACACCACCTTCCTGTTCGGCAAGATCAACTTTCTGATGGACGCCACGGTCGGCTTTATCAATATCAACCAGAATAAAGTCATTCAGCGCTTGACCGTGCTCAGCGTGGTGTTCATGCCGCTCAACGTGCTGGCGGGCATCGGCGGCATGTCCGAATTCTCAATGATGACCCAAGGCGTTCCCTGGGAGGTTTCCTACGGACTCTTCACCATCGGGTTGGTGCTCGTCGGTTGGCTGACCTATGTGTTTTTGAAATTCATCGAGAAGCGCGAAAAATCCAGCCATTAGCCGGCGGCTGAAAAATGCTAGGGGATATCCGCATCATCCATGCGCGATAGGATGATGTCGGTCTTGCGCAGCAACCCCCTGGCTTCGCGATGTTTGTCGTAATAGCGCGGGTTG
>JAGVIV010000339.1 GCA_020055845.1 Betaproteobacteria bacterium | reverse complement strand
TCACCAGCTGTTTGAGGGTGTCCGAAGTCTGGTTGATGAAATGCTCCATGCTTTCGGCTTCGCTCGTGGAGATGTCCGGACCGTTCACGATATTGACCGCGATGTCGCGCTGCTTTTGAATGAGCGTCTGCATGCCACCAAAGCTGTCCAGCAATTTTCCGATTGCACCGCCGAGCAGCAGTTGCACCTGATTCAGGTCGGCGTTGGCACCGGCAAAATGGGTGGCGAACTGCGGGTGGGTCTGCGTCAATACGTTCTCCACTGCGCTTTGCCGGGTGGTTTGCTCGGCCGCAGTGTTGCGCTTATCTTCGTTCTTGGCGCTGTATATCAGGTACAGGTATATCGCGCCAATGACACCCGCATGCAGGGCGATCTCAACGCCGGCAGAAACGCTGCCCGAAATGGTCAATTGCAGCAGGGCCGAAACAATGCCAGCCGCGACCATGAAGATCAGCAGTTCCCGATTGTATTTTTGCCGTTGTTCGTTTTGCATGATTACCTCATCGCAACTCGGTCATAGACGTATGCCGGTTTTAACACCGGCATACGTTTGTTTTGTTTCGCGTTCAACAGATTAATGCCCTGTCTCGCCGAGCAGTTCTTTAATGTCCAGAATAAGCACAATCTCGCCTTCGCTGGACATGGTGACCCCAGCCACCCCTTTGGGACGGAAGGTATCCAGTGATTTGATGACCACATCATCATGCCCGGCGAAGCCGTCGGCGGACAGGATGAAGCTCTGGCTGCCAACCTGCATGAGCACGCCGACTTCGGATTTCCCGGAGTCCGCCCAGCCAATCAGGTTCGCCAGTGATTTCACCGGCAGCACTTCACCGCGCACCACCATGGTGGGACGACCGGAGATCAGTTGTTGTCCGTCCGGGGTGACCGACATGATTTCGCGCACCATGGACAGCGGCACGGCGAATGGTTGGTCGCTCAGGCGCAGCAGCAACACCGGCAAAATCGCCAGTGTGAGCGGCAGGGAGATGGTGAAGGTCGAGCCTTTGCCGGGTTCCGATTCGATGGAAATGGAACCGTTCAGTTTGGAGATGTTGGTCTTCACCACATCCATGCCCACGCCGCGTCCCGAGACACTGGAAATTTCGTCTTTGGTGGAGAATCCGGGCAGGAAGATCAGATTCAGACTGCCTGTTTCGTCCAGCGCGCTGGCGGCTTCGAGTGTGATCAGGCCTTTCTCGATTGCTTTGCTGCGGATTGCTTCGGGGCGCATGCCTTTGCCGTCATCGGAGATGCTGATGAGGATGTGGTCGCCTTCCTGGCGCGCACCCAGATACACCATGCTCTTCACCGGTTTTCCGGCGGCGGCGCGTTGTTCGGCACTTTCCACGCCGTGGTCTACCGCGTTGCGCACCAAGTGCACCAGCGGATCGTTCAGGTCCTCGATCATGGTTTTGTCGATTTCGGTCTCTTCACCCGACAGCACCAGCTCTACATCTTTGCCCAGTTGGCGCGCGAGATCGCGTGCCAAGCGCGGATATTTCTTGAACAAACGCCCGATGGGTTGCATGCGAGTATTCATCACCGCGTTCTGCAGGCTTACCACCAGCATGTCGAGCTGGCTCACCGACTCGTCTAGGGATTTGAGCGTTTCCGCATCGGAACGTCCCTGCAAAATATCGCTGCGCAGATGCGTGAGGCGGTTCTTGGTCAGACCGATTTCGCCGGACAGGTTGAGCACCTGATCTAGACGGTCGGTATCCACGCGGATGGTGTTGTCCTTGGCTGCGGGTTCGGCTTCGCGGCGGCTTGCGGATGGTGCGGCAGGGCGTCCGGGGACATCGTCGCCGCGTCGGCCAAAGGCGCTTTGTTTGAGTTTTTCCACATCGATTTCGTCCGCGCTGGCCACCACGGGGGCGGCAGGTGCCGCTGCGGCCGGGGCGGGCGTTGCCCCGCCTACGATGGTTTGATACAGGGCATTCCAGTCGGGGCCGTTTTCAGCCGCTGCCTGCAGTGCGGTGGAAACGGGGGGTGCTGCCGGAGCGGGAGCCGCTGCGGGCTTGGCAGCCAGCGCGACGCTCTTGCCTTCCAAGGCAGCACCCAGTGCATCCAGCACGGCCTGGGGTGCGCGCTGCGGTTGCACGCCGCGCCCCAAATCGTTGAACATCAGGCGCACATCGCCGGTTGCGGCGAGAATGACATCAAGCAGGCCGGGATTGAGTTGCAGCTGGTCATTGCGCAATTTGTCGAAAAGATTTTCGGTCAAGTGGCACAGCGTCACTAATTCCGTGGCGTTCAGAAATCCTGCGCCGCCTTTGATGGTATGGAAACCGCGAAAGATCACGTTAAGCGTGTTCTTGTCATTTGGTGCTTTTTCCAATTCCATCAATTTGCTGTCCACATCGGCCAGCAAATCGGATGCCTCGAGCAGAAAATCTTGTAGCAATTCTTCCATGCCTGTGAAGTCGTTCATTTGCTTCTCCTTAATTAGGATTTAGGAAGATGGATTTGGGAATTAGGATTGAGGATTTAGTAAAACCTCGTTCCGCATATCGTCCTCAATCTTCAGTCCTATATCCTCAATCCTTAGTCCTCAATCCTAAATCCTGCTTTTAAAATCCCAAGCTTTCCAGCAAGTCGTCCACCTGTTTCTGGTTGGTCACCACATCGCTGCGTCCGGCCGCGTTGATCACTGGGCCGTTGAGCAGGCCGGAGTCAATCTTGACTGAAGGCGGTGCGTTCTCCACCAGCAGTGTCACCAGTTGCTGCTCCATCTGCTGGGTGACTTCGATGATCTTTTTGATCACCTGTCCGGTGAGATCCTGGAAGTCCTGCGCCATCATGATTTCGGTCAGATAGGCATTGGTCGTCTTGGTTTGTTTGGGTACTTCCACCAGATAGGCGTGAGTGCGTGTCGCCAGCTGCTTGAACTGTTCCGCATCCAGTTTCTGCTCGAACAGTTTTTGCCATTCGGCGGAAAGATATTTTGCTTCACCCTCGATTTTCTCTACGACAGGTTGCGCCGCTTCGGTGGCGTTTAATACCCGCTCTGCCGCTTGCTGCGTCATCGTGGCGATATAGTTGAGGCGGTCGCGTGCATCGGGGATGGAATTGGCCGCTTTCTCCAGATTCTTGTCGAAGCCCAGTTCGCGCAGACTGTCGTGCAGGGCACGTGTCATGTGGCCGATCTTGTTGATCACTTCCGACTTTTCTTCCGGTGCGGCGCTTGCTGCAACGGGTGCAGCCTTGACAGGCGCGGGAGGGGCATCACTTTGTGCAGCGATGCTGTCGAACAGTGCTTCCAGATCATCGGAATCATTATTTGTGTTTGTCATGGCATCTCTCACTTCTGCATAGTTAAGAATATTTTTTTCAACTTTTCATCCAGTGTGGCCGCCGTGAAGGGTTTGACCACATAGCCGGACGCGCCTGCCTGCGCCGCCTCGATGATGTTCTCGCGTTTGGCTTCGGCGGTGACCATGAGTACCGGCAGATGTTTGAGCGCGGCATCCGCACGGATGTTGCGCAGCAACTCAATGCCCGTCATATTCGGCATGTTCCAGTCGGATACCACGAACTCGAAGTTGCCTTCGCCGCGCAATTTGTTCAGCGCATCGACACCGTCTTCCGCTTCGGACACATTGGCAAAGCCAAGTTCCTTGAGCAGGTTGCGTACGATTCTGCGCATGGTGGAAAAATCGTCCACCACCAGAATCTTCATATTTGGGTCAGCCACAATGTCCTCCTTTAATTGCTTCAGGATTTGGGATCGAGTTTTTAGGATTTAGTAAAAACCAAACTGCCATCCTGCATGCCTCACAACTAAATCCTCAATCCAAAATCCTCATTCCTGCTTCTTTACAGCAAAGGCCTCAATGTTTCGGCCAGCATGATGCCGTCAAACTTGGGCACGTAATAATCCACACCCACGCGCTTGCCCATAGAGCGGTTCGCTTCCGACGACAGCGACGAATGCATCACTACCGGGATGTTGTCGAAGCGGCGGTCTGACTTGATGTGCTGGGTAAGCACATAACCGTCCATCTCCGGCATTTCCGCATCCACCAGAATCACCTGGATCTGGCTGTGCAAATCGTGTCCCGAGTTGCTCGCCGATTCCGCGAGTCCCTGCAAACGCTGCCAGCCTTCCAGTCCGTTGTGTGCCTGCACATGTTTCACGCCCAGTTTGTCCAGCAGTTCGGCTATTTTCTTACGGGCGACGGT